>JANOCW010000001.1:0-2370 GCA_031412375.1 Gemmatimonadaceae bacterium
GTGATGTTGCCCCACTGGTCGCTGCCCCCGACCTGCAGTGTCACTCCCTCGCGTCGGTGCAACTCGAGATAGTCGTACGCCTGGAGCAACATGTACGAGAACTCGGTGTAGGAAATCCCCGCATCAATGCGTGACTTCACCGAGTCCTTTGCGAGCATGTAGTTGATCGTGAAGTGCTTTCCGACGTCCCGCATGAACGTGATGGCGTTCAACGGAAGCAGCCAGTCGGCATTGTTCACGAGGCGCGCGGCAGACGGCCCTTCGAAGTCGAGAAATCGCGCGAGTTGATTCCTGATCGAACGCGTGTTCTCGGCAACCTGCTCCGCGGAGTGGAGCTGGCGCTCGGTCGTCCGCCCGCTCGGGTCCCCGATCATTCCTGTCCCGCCGCCCACCAGCACGACCGGACGGTGTCCTGCCCGCTGCAGGTGGGCCAGGCCCATGACCGGCACGAGGTTGCCCACGTGGAGGCTCGCGGCGGTCGGGTCGAACCCGGCGTAGCCGGACATGGGCGACCGGGCCAGCGCGTCGGCGAGCGTCTCGGTGTGCTGGTGGAGCAATCCGCGCCAGCGTAGCTCGTCGAGGAGAAGGGTCCGTTCATTCATGGGACCAAAATAGGGTTTCGTGCGTCGTATGTCACATCGCCGTGGGTCACGATCCGGCTGGATCGCGCTGCGTTCTCCCCTCGGCCCGGAATTAGCTTCCACTCCACGCATGCGAATCATCCGCACACTGTCAGGCACCGCGTTGCGTTCTGTCGCTGTGGCGAGCTAGCCCGCCATGGCGTCCCGCCAACGATTTACCCGCCGGCACCCCGGTCTCACGCGGGCATTCCTCCTCGTCCTGACGTTCGGCATCGCCTTCGGCAGTGGCATCGCCTACGGTGCGTGGGCGCTCGTCTGCCGCGAAGGGCGCTGTCCGTCGATCGAGGGCCTCAACGATTACACACCACGGCAGACGTCGAAGCTGTACGCGGTCGATAATCGCTTCATCGCCGAGATCGGTCTCGAGCGGCGGACACTCATCAAGCTCGGCGACGTGCCTGCGACACTGCGCGACGCGTTCGTCATCACCGAGGACAAGCGCTTCTACTCGCACGCCGGCATCGACTGGCGTCGCGTGTTCGGAGCGGGCTTGATCAACCTCCGGGCGGGTGGGTTCTCCCAGGGCTTCTCGACGATCACGATGCAGCTCGCACGGAACGTCTTCCCCGAGCGGATCTCGCGGGAGAAAACCCTCGTGCGCAAGCTCAAGGAAGCGAAGGTCGCGCGCGCCATCGAGTCGACCTATACGAAGGACAAGATCCTCGAGCTCTACCTCAACCAGATCTATCTCGGCAACGGTGCCTACGGCATCGAGACAGCGGCGCAGCGTTACTTCGGCAAGTCAGCCCGCGATGTCACCGTCGCCGAGGCCGCGACACTCGCCGCCCTGCCGAAGGCGCCGGGCAACTACAACCCCCGCCAGCACCCCGAGCGAGCGGTCGAGCGTCGCAACACCGTCATCGAGCTGATGCGCCGCAACGGCGCGCTCAACGATGCCGATGCGAGCCTCGCCCGCGCATTCCCGCTGCAGCTCGCGGCTCGCTCGGAATCGGGCGAGATCGCACCGTACTACGTCGAGTGGGTCCGGCAACAGCTCGACGCACGCTTCGGGCGGCAGCTCTACGAGCAGGGACTCAAGGTCTATACGACGCTCGACCTCGACATGCAGGGAGCGGCCGAGCGTGCGCTGGAGAAACAGCTGCGGGAGATCGAGGCAGGGAAGTTCGGTTCCTTCCGCCACAAGTCGTACGAAAGCTATCTCGCCCGGAATGCCTCCGGGCAGGACAATACCGGCCCCAACTCGCCATACCTGCAGGGCGCGTTCGTTGCGCTCGACCCGCGCAGTGGTGCCGTTCGCGCCCTCGTCGGCGGGCGGAACTTCGATGACTCGAAGTTCAATCGCGCAACGCAGGCGCTGCGGCAGGCCGGCTCGACCTACAAGCCGTTCGTCTATGCCGATGCCATCCGGAACGGACGCCCGCCCTCGTATCTGACCGACGACTCCCCGCTGGCCGTTCCCCAGTTCGACGGCACGACCTGGACACCCCAGAACTACGACCTGAAGTTCGAAGGCACGATGCCGTTGCGGAGCGCGCTGTACCGCTCACGCAACCTCGCGACCATCCGGCTCGGCATCGAGCTCGGTGAGCCGAGCGTGATCGAGATGTCGCGGAAGTTCGGCATCACGAGCGACATACAGCCGTATCCTGCCATTCACATCGGATCGGCCAGCGTCTTCCCGATCGAGATGGTGGCCGCCTATTCCGCCTTCGCGAATCTCGGAGTGCGGGCGTCACCGAACGCCATCCTTCGCGTCGAGAACAACCGC
>JANOCW010000002.1:0-5200 GCA_031412375.1 Gemmatimonadaceae bacterium
CTCCTTGTCGTTATTCGCGGAGATCGAGCCGACCTGGGCAATCTCCTTCTTGCCGGCGGTTGGAACGCTGATCTTCTTGAGCTCCTCGACGACCGCGGCGACGGCCTTGTCGATGCCGCGCTTCAGCGCCATCGGGTTCACGCCGGCGGTGACATTCTTGAGGCCTTCGCGGAAGATCGCCTGAGCGAGCACGGTGGCGGTGGTGGTGCCATCGCCGGCGAGGTCGGAGGTCTTGGTCGCGACTTCCTTCACCATCTGGGCGCCCATGTTCTCGAGCGGATCGAACAGCTCGATTTCCTTCGCGACGGTGACGCCGTCCTTGGTGATCGTCGGAGCGCCGAACTTCTTGTCGATGACGACGTTTCTGCCCTTCGGGCCAAGCGTGACCTTCACCGCTTCGGCCAGCTGATCGACGCCGCGCTTCAGTGCTGCGCGTGCATCGACGCTAAAATGGAGTTCCTTGGCTGCCATGTGTGTATTCCCTTCAGAAGAGTTTGAGCGTTGAAAAGGAGAGCGGGTTAGCCGACGATCGCCAGGACGTCAGACTCCTTGAGGATCAGGAGCTGCTCGCCATCGAGGGTGACTTCGGTGCCGCTGTACTTCCCGTACAACACCTTGTCGCCGACCTTCACGTCCATCGGGACGCGCTTGTCCTTCTCGAAGCGGCCGGGACCAACGGCGACGATCTCGCCCTGCTGCGGCTTTTCCTTGGCGGTGTCGGGGATGTAGAGCCCGCCACGCATCTGCTCGGACTCCTCGAGCGCCTTGATGACGACACGGTCGGCGAGGGGGCTGACCTTCACGCCGAGGGTATTCTTTGCGGCCATATACGGCCCTCCTGCAATGGGTACGGTGGTGAGAGCGGATCGGTGATAGCACTCATAGCTGTTGAGTGCTAACCGACGTAAGCTATGCGGGCCGGGACCCACCGTCAAGCCCCGGACGGTTGAGTGGAAACCATTATAGCGCAACAATTTGGATGCTCGGCAGGTCGCCAGCGCGACCTGTTCGCGACGGGCTAACCGCCGCCTGTCAACGAAGTTGCGCCCTGTCCGCGCACGCTGAAAATCGGCGACGAGACTCGGACGACGATGCGCCTCGTTCGTGCTGTCGATGGTCGTCCGCCGCCGGTCGCCCGCTCATCCCGGGGGGCCAAAGGCGATCAGCACAGCGACGTCCGTGACGCCCCATGCACCGAGCGCGAGATACATCCCGCGCTTGTGCTGGGCCGGCGTCATCCGCTGGCAGCGCGCGGACCAGTGCGCGAGGATCGCCAGCCACAGCAGGCCGGCGACCACGAGTGGCACGGCCCGCCCGGGCGGTACACGGGCGAGCCTGGCGGCCACGGCGAAGCACACGAACCCAACTCCGGACGCCGCGATGGCAACCGACAGGCTCGCGCGCATCCCCAACATCAGCGCGAGCGTCCGATCACCTCGCGCACGATCCTCGTCGAACTGGTAGAGCTGCGTCAACGGATAGAGCGCCGCGAACAGCGGACAAAACGCGAGCAGCACCAGACTCGAAACCGGTCCTACCGGGATTCCGGTTGCGGCCCAACCGGCGTACGGCGTGAGGGTGCCGAACCCGATCATGTTGATGATCCAATCCATTCCGGCGACGGCCTTGAACCGGAAGGGAGGGACACTGTACACCACCGACAGCGCGAAACACGCGGCATAGGCGATCGCGAACCCGCTCGGCATCCGCAAGGCGACCAGCTGCCCAAGCGCCATGAGGCCGAGGCCGAACCAGAGGAGCCCGCGCGGCACCGGGGGCGGCGCATCGAGATACCCGATGTCACCGCTGTCGCGATCGAACGCACTGTTGATCGCGAGCGTCCCGCCGTTCAGGCAGATCACCCACAGCGCGAGCGTGGCAACCAGCCGATGTCGCCACTCGGGCGTGAGAGCCGGTTCGACGCCGACCGCGAGCAGGAAGCCCACGGCAGTGTGGGCCGCCATGATGGGCCATTCGCGCGGGCGCAGGTGAAGGAGGTAGCTGAAACCCTGACGCGGGAAGATCCGGTAGCCGACGCGGCGTGCGAAGGTATGCGTCCGGTAGCGCGCCGGATCGACAGATGGCGGCGGCGATTCGTCGTTCGCGTGGCTGACGCGATTCACCCGCGTTGCAAGGGCGCAAGATGATCGTACGCCATCCGGAGTCCGTGCAGCGTGAGAAAGGGTTCGACACGCTCGAGCTCCGCGCAGAATGGCTCGAGCGTCTCGGCGAGTCCCCCGGTCGCGACGACGAGGGGGACATCACGCGTCGGCCACTCCGCCTTGATCCGGCGAACGATGCCGTCAATCGAGTCCGCTGCCCCAAAGACGACGCCGGCACGGATGCATTCCTCGGTGCGCCTGCCGATGACACGGGCGGGAGGGACGAGCTCCGTCGCCGGAAGCTTGGACGTTCGACGGAAGAGCGTCTCGGCGGATGTCCGAACGCCCGGTGCGATCACGCCGCCAATGAAGGTTCCGTCGGCAGTGATGCAATCATAGGTCGTCGCCGTGCCGAGGTCGACGACGATCGTATCGCGCCGGAACAAGCGGCTCGCGGCCAGTGTGTTGATGAGCCGGTCGGCGCCGACGGTGAGAGGCTCATCAACGTCCACGCGGATCGGAAGGCCCGCCGCGGCATCGACGATTACCGCGCGCGCGCCAAGCCATGTCGCGCAGGCGTCGGCGAGAGGCCCGGTCACCGGTGGCACGACCGAGCCGATCGCGGCCCCGGTTACGGCGGACGGAGCGACGTCCGCCGACCGGAGCAGCATTGCGATCATCAACCCCAGCTCGTCGGGGGTTCGGGACGCCTCCGTCGTCAGTCGCCAGTGACGGGCAAGCGTTTCGTCGGCGAAGAGGCCGACGGTCGTTTCGGTATTCCCCACATCGAAGACAAGAATCACACGTCCTCCGACAGCGTGAGGGAGCCCGCATGGGCGGTCACCATGCCGCCGCGGGCCGCAATGATCAACTCGGCGCCAGCGGTAATGCCACGAACGATGCCGTGCATCGGTTCAACGCACGCCCTGTCCCGGGCGAGATCGCGCACGTCGTAGTCCGCGATCTCTCCGGCGTCGAGGACAGGCTCAGTGCGGTCGATCGCCGCGCGAAGCGGTGGCATCAGCGCTCGCAGCACGCTGGCCCGGCCCGCGTGCGCCCCCAGTGCCCCCCCGCGCGCGGCGTGGCCCGGGACCGTGACATTGATGCCAATGCCGACCGCGACCCACTCGAGGCTCGTCCCCCGCCAGCGCGCTTCGACGAGCACGCCTCCGAGCTTGCGCCCGCCTGCATACAGGTCGTTCGGCCACTTCACCTGCACGGGCGCCAGCGCGAAGAGGTCGAGCACTCCGGCTGCGGCAAGACCGAGCCGGACGGTCATCACCGGCGGAACGGTTGTCACGGGGCGTGCGAGGATGGTGATCCACAGCCCCGTTCCCGGTGGAGACGACCATGACTTTCCGCCGCGGCCCCGCCCTGCGGTCTGATGGTCTGCGAGCACCAGCGCTCCGTGCGGAGCGCCCGAGGCTCCGAGCCGGTGGGCAACATCGAGCGTCGATGCCGTCGAGGCGAAGAGATGCAGCTCGGGAACGTGAAGCTCGGAACGCAGGCGCTCGACGGACACTCCGTCGAACGTGCGCATGGGAACATCGACGACGTCGCCCGAAGCGTCAGTGTTCCTGGCCGCACTGCTCGCAGCGTCGTCGTGCGCATTCGCACGTCCCCCAGTCGCGCCGGACGGCTCAGCCGCGCACATGCAGCGTCCAGAGCACGAGGACGCCGAGTGCGACGCGATACACCGCGAACACGCCGTAGCTGCTGGTACTCAGGTAGCGCAGCAGGACGGCGATGGCCAGCCATCCGCTCAGCATCGATGCCACGATGCCAAGCACGATCGGGGCGAGCGGTTCTCCCCCTCCCAGCGCATCGGGAGCTTCCTTGACGATTGCGGCCAGAATGATCGGCATGCTCATGAGAAAGCTGAACACCGCGGCGCTCTGTCGATCGAAGCCCAGCGCACGACCGGCTGTCATCGTGGCCCCTGACCGCGACACGCCGGGAACGAGCGCGCACACCTGTGCCAGCCCGATCGCCAGCGCGTCCCGCCAGCGCATGCCGGCCAGCCCGCGCACGCGAGGCGCCACTCGGTCCACGAACCAGAGCACGATCCCCAGCGCGATCAGGGCGATGGCCGTGACGCGGGGGTGTCGGAACACGGTTGCTGCGAGGTCGCCGAGCAGGAGCCCACCCACCGCGGCGGGGATGGTCGCAAGAATGAGGAAGAGGACCCGTCGCTCCTCGGGAGTACGCACACCACGCTGCCGCACGACGGCGAGCGCCGCGCTCGTGAGCTCGATCCATTCGCGTCGGAAATACCAGAGGACGGCGATGAGTGTACCCACATGCAGGGCGACATCGAAGGCGAGCCCGGGTTCGGGCCAATCGAGGAGATACCGAACCAGGAAGAGGTGACCCGAGCTGCTCACCGGGAGGAATTCGGTGAGTCCCTGGACGATGCCAAGGACGAATGCCTGAAAGAGCGTCACGCGCGCGGATGGCGAGCGGAGAGCAATGGCGGCGTCATCGGTGCCAATGCGCGAGGACGAGGGCCGCCATCGCGCACGCCATGGCCGCCTTGAAGAACACCGGGGCGCCTCGCCGCGTCTGCCAGGCCCGCACCGTGGCGATCACCACCAGCAGGAGTGCGGGCACGATGAACAGGCCGAGCGGGGGACGCGCGGAAATCAGCGGTCGCAGCGCGATGCCGAAAGATGCAAGCGCAACACAGAGGAGCATCCGTGCCGTGCCCGCGCCATGCGCGACCGGCAGCGTGCGTCGGCTCGGCGCATCGGCGTCGGCATCGTCGAGATCCTTTGCGATCTCGCGCGCGAGGTGGAGCGGCACGGCGACCGCAAACAGCGGAAGCACCGCGCGCGGCCGGCCGGCGGCCCACGCCCCGTACACGAATGGAAGTGAAGCGAGCAGGGAGACCGTCAGATTCCCGATGAGCCCGCGGACCTTGAGGACGCGACTGTAGATCAGCATCGTGACGATGGTCACCGTCGTGATCGCGGCAAGCGTCACGTCGAGCGACGCGGAGAGCAGCAACGCGATCACCGCCCCACTGAACACCACGATCCGGGCATGTACGGGTCGCAGTGCGCCGCTTGGCAGCGGCCGCTCGGGATGGGCCGACCGGT
>JANOCW010000003.1:0-11718 GCA_031412375.1 Gemmatimonadaceae bacterium
GGCCACCACCGTCACGCTTCTCAAGCTGAACGCGGTTGTCGGATTGCGAGGCACAGTGAGCACCGTCAACGGGCGGGACACGCTGGTGCGCCTCGGCATCACCTGCGCTCTCTGCCACTCCACTGTCGACAACTCGTTCTCACCGGGGATTGGAAAACGTCTCGACGGGTGGCCGAACCGCGACCTCGACGTCGGGGCCATCATCGCTCTCTCGCCTGCCGTCACGCCGTCGCAGAAGGCGGTGTACAGCTCATGGGGTCCTGGCAAGTACGACCCGCGCTTCAACATTGACGGAAAGAGTACACCCCTCGTGCTCCCGCCAGCGTACGGGCTCGCGCCGGTGCGGAACGAGACCTACACCGCGGAGGGACCGATCTCCTATTGGAACGCCTACGTCGCGGTCACCCAGATGCACGGCCGCGGCAACTTCTCCGATCCGCGACTGGCCATCGACGTTCGTCAGTCACCCGACATGGTGACGCCAAAGCTCGCTGCACTTCGGGCGTACCAGCACAGCCTTGACGCACCGCCGGCGCCAGTCGGCAGTTTCGACGTGAGCGCGGCAGCACGTGGCCGTACGGTGTTCAACGCGAGTTGCGCGCGCTGCCACGTCGGCGCGACGAACACCGACAACAATACCGGCGTGCTCCACGCACCGTCGGAGACGGGGATGGATCCCGCGTACGCGATGCGCACCGCGAACAAGCGGTATCGAACGACGCCGCTCCGCGGGCTCTGGCAGCACCCGCCATACTTCCACGATGGCAGCGCCGCCACACTGGAAAATGTGGTCGATCATTACAACAGAGTGGGGAATCTCAACCTGACCGCGCAGCAGAAGGCGGATCTCGTTCAGTTCCTGAAATCACTCTGATCCCGGCCCAGAATGGTCCTGGAGCTGGCCGTACGCGCCGAGCTGAACTTTCACCCCGCGGTCGGGCAGCGCCTTCGCCGCCTTTGATGTGCCGATGTACGAGTAGTTACTCGTCGGCGGCCATCCCGCCGCAGCGGGCGCGGGAGTCGAGGATTCCCGGCGCCATGAAGCGAGCGTGTCGCTCGTTCTTTCAGACGTCGTCGTGCTGGTACCAGTAATGCTCGCCACTGAGCCCGCCGAATTCACGATCAGGGTGGGCGTGTAGCCCGTCTTGGTCGCCGCCGAGACGCGACGCGGCGAGCGCCGGCTTCAACTTCCAGGTCGTCAACCCGATACGTCTCGCGTGTCGCGGCCGACCTCGCGGCGGGACGCGCACCGGTCACCGAGATCGAGCTCAATGCGTGGGGCGCGATGGAGCCCTCACAAGTTCACAGGGTCGAGATGGACAGGCTTGTTTTCGGTGTTTATTCGGTATACCTTGGTTACCGCCAGCTCCTCCACGCGTAACGGGGCCCCGATGCCGAAAACCACTTCCTCTTTCAATCCCGACGAGTACACAACCGTCGCCGAGCGCATTGCGCTCTTCCACCAGGCCTATCCGAACGGACAGATCCATACCCGCCTCGTCTCGTACCAGGAGGGTCGCGTTATCGTCGAAGCGTCGGTGTTTCGCTGCGCGGCGGATGCGCGACCAGCGACAACGGGTCTCGCCTCCGAGCACGAGAAAGATGGCGAGATCAACGCGGTTGCCTGTCTCGAGAACACGGAGACCTCGGCGATCGGGCGCGCGCTGGCGAACCTCGGCTTCACCGGATCGCTGCGGCGGCCGAGTCGAGAGGAAATGGAGAAGGCCCATCGCGCCCGCGAGGCACTCGGGCGGGCCGCCGGGTCTCCGTCCGAAACCGGGGCGCGCATGCCCGCTGATCCCTATCGACTCATGGACCGGGTGGGCCGCGTCGCCGAGCGCTCGGCGAGCGCGTATGAGAGGCTCCAGCACCGTGCCGACGTACATGTCGAAGTAGCGAAGCTCCTTGGGCGCGCCCGCCGAGCAGGGTTCCCGGCCCCGCGTGCAGACGTGCTCGAAGCGGAGCTCGAGGCCGCTCGCGGGGAGGAATTACGACTCGCGCCGATCGCCGGCGAGTTGCGCCGCTGGCTCCGAGGCTATACGGGCGGTCTCGCGGAAACGGTCGCGCACCCTCGCGCCGGCGAATCCGCGTCGTCCCTGCCCCTTCGGGAAGACCCACCTCATCCGGTGTCCTGACTCTCCCTCTATGCCTTATGGAGGGCGCAGTGTCCGCGGATGGAGTTTTCGTCGCGAGGCGTCTGTGCTCGAGGACGAGCCACTCGTAGCGTACGCCAGCATGTCCATGAAGCGCGATGAAGGACCGGATGACAAGCATACCGCTCGCGATCGTTGCGCGCGGATGAGCGACGCCGAGCTGGTCGCGGCTGTGCAGGAGGGCGACTCCCCGGCGCTCGACGAGTTCATCGTACGCTTTAGCCGGCTGCTGTTCGATCGTGCGCGTCGGCTCGGCATCCCGCGCATCCAGTGCGAGGACGCAGTGGTATGGGTGATCGAGACCGTGGCGCAGAGACTCGCGCTCGGTGAGATTCTAATCCGATCTTCGGTCGCCGCGTACCTCGTTCGCTGCTTTCAGCGCGAGTACGCCCGAACCGAAAAGAAGGAGCAGGTGCGGGCAGACATGCTTCGCGAGCGAATGCATGATCCGGCGAGAACCGGCGAGCACATGGTGATTGGGCTCTGCTCGGAGTACGCCGTGGGCGCGAGCCGTGGTCCCGGATGGGAGCCGCCACCGGCCTCGCTGGCGGTGGAGCGGTTGGCGACGATGATCGAGGATGAGCTCACCGCCGACGAAGAGCGATTGCTCGTGTGGATGAGCAACGAGGTTGACCTGAGTGCCATCGCGCGCGAGTTCGGGCTCAAGTACGACACGCTCGCCAAGAGGGTGCGTCGCCTCCGTGAGCGTATGAGGACCGCGGCACTCCGGCATGCCGAGCAGTTCGAGCTGGAGGAGCGGAAGGTCCTCGTAAGGTTTTTCACGCGGGCGAACCGGCTATACGAGGCGGCAGTGCTTTCCGCCAGCATCGACCCTGCGTTGGTTGCGCTGGCAACGCCGGTGAACGCCCGCGGGTCCGGGGAGGAAAAATGAAGCGAGACCGAGATCACACGTTGGGCATCGACGACCAAGCGGTGCCGCTGGAAACCGGAGAGGCAGAGGAATCGCAGAGAGTTCCAGCTCCGCTTCAGCGCTATCCCATTGAGTCTGAGCTTTCGTCGGTAGAGGAGGAGCAAGTCGAATGGGAGATGGATCAGCTCGTTCGGCTGGTAGGACTGCATCTCGCCCGCCGCGCGGACTCGGCCGACTGGACGGACGCGGCGCTGCTCGGCGAGCTGACGCGAGAGTTGCGGGAAGGGCCGCGGCGCGAGGATGACTGGTCCGCCGAGGAGGTCGCGGCGATCCGGGAGCGCGTGCTCCGGCGCGTGCGTGATAGGCGCGCGGGATTTCGTTCGGTCAGCGGGCGACTGCCCCTGCGTGCCGCATCTGTACCGGCTCCACCACTGGTTGCGATGAAGGAGGCCGCGCTCGAGCAGTGTGCCGTCCATATCGATCCCGCGGTGGCGGCGGGTGCGGGGCGGGAGATCTGGGATGGTGAGTGCGATCAGTGGGTCGAGTATCCACCGGACATGCCGCCTGGCGATTACCTGACCATGACAATCGATGGCGACAGCATGCTACCGCTGTTGCACGCGGGTGATGCGATTCTCGTCAAGGTGAGCGAGCAGGCCGCCCCCGGCACCATCGTCGTGGCGCGCGATCCCGATGATCGCTACGTGGTGAAGCGGGTCGGCCGGGTGAGCGCCGCGCTCATCGAGCTCGTCTCTGAGAATCCAGCCTACGCCGCGCTCAGAATTTCCCGTTCTCGCGGGGCGATTGTTGGGACCGTTGTGCTGCGGTGGTGCCCGCACGCGGAAGGAGCGGCACGCGACGGGTGAGACCGCGCGCCACGGCGCGCGCGGCCGGCAACTGAGTTTCCCCGAACAGGTGTGAGAACCGCGTATGCAACGCCCCTCCGGCGAAAGGCTGGAGGGGCGTTCTCGTAGCCACCGCTGCGCCAGGCCGGAGCGCTTGCATCGCGACGAGACACGCCATCGCGCCCGGGATGTCCTGACCCCGCCTCTCTGATTAGTGAGGGCCGCTCGCCGGGCCGATCGTGCATCCGAGGTGAAACCCACAGTGGGATGTCACGCGCTGGCGTCCCTCGCCTGTGGAGATGCGCCCCGCAACTCTCGCAACCGTGAACCAGAGTCCTGGAGTCCGCCGTGAAGAATCCCCCTCTTGCTCTCGCGGTGGCCGCGCTTGCGACGGTGTTGCCGTCAATATCGCCGGCTGCCCAACCGCCAGTGGCTGCTCCGTATCGCCCGCCCACCATCGCGCTGGTGCAGCCGGCCGGCGTTGGCACTGTTCCGCGGGACAAGCCGGTCGTCGTCTTTCGATTCGCTCCGGGCGAAAGCGACGACCCAATCGACTCACGGTCATTCACTGTCACTGTCGATGGCGCCGATCGGAGCGCGCTCTTTCGAGTAACGGCCGACGAGGCGTGGGGTTCGCTGAGCGGTGAAGCCGCGGCCGACTCGTTGCCAGCGCCTGGCTCTCATGCTGTCACAGCGCGGATCTGCTCAGTGCGTGGGACCTGTGCGACGACAGGCGTGACCGTCACGGTCGACGCAGGCACGATGACGAGCAGTGCGCCGCCGACGCCACCCGCTCCCGCCGAAAAGCCGCCGTCGTCGCGTGCGCGCCTGATCGCGCGCGTGCTCGATGCGATTCGAAAGGTCTTCGTGCCCTGACCCGCAATCTACCCATAGCTGGAGTGCCAACAATGTTGCCATGTAACAAGTCCCCCGAGTGCGGCCAGGAGGCGGTTGGATCGCGTCGCTTCATTCGCAAGAACGCACGAGGCGTCGATCCGTGGCGCACCTCGATTCCGGCATTCCTGCGTCTTGCCCGGACGGGCATCGCGGTCGCTCTGGTCAGCCTTGCCTTCGCCCTTCCCTTGTGTGCGCAAGACTACAACGCGCCGACGATCGCGATTTCACCGGGAGGAGGGTTGAGCACTACTGCGTCGCTATCGATAACGATCGAGTGGTGCGACGACTCCGACCTGCAACGGCTCACGCGCACGATCACGCTGAACGACG
Organism: Gemmatimonadaceae bacterium; assembly: GCA_031412375.1. Classification (GTDB taxonomy): domain Bacteria; phylum Gemmatimonadota; class Gemmatimonadetes; order Gemmatimonadales; family Gemmatimonadaceae; genus JANPKQ01. The sequence continues at coordinate 5,097 of JANOCW010000003.1, forward strand.
TCGATGTCCGATCCAGCTTCGACTTCGTCTTTGGCTCAAACCCCAGTTGCGGGGCGTACGCGACCTCAACTGGCTCGGTGACACTGAGCCCAGGCAGCAACGTACTCTCGGCGACAATCATGGACATCGCCCAGAATGCGGGAGGCGGCAGTGCGCAGTTCACGTTCGGCGTATCGGTAACCCCGGACGCCGGGTCGGCTGGGACAGTCGCGCCCTTCAGCGCGCAGAGCTACGGCTTCATCGTGACAAACACCGGCAGCACGAGCACGGTATTCAACCTGACAGCCACATGCTCCGTATCGATGACCGGCTGTTGGGCTCCGTCGACTGTCACCCTCAGCGGGGGCGCGCAGACCACGGTGCCGGTGAGCTACAGCGTTGGCGCGAGCGGTACGGCGGGATCGGTATCCCTGAACGCCGCGGCGAGTGGCAATTCCGCCATCACCGACGACGGCTCCGTCAACGTTACCGTATCCGCCGCGACAACCTATCTGGCGATCAACACGAGCCTCAACAACTTCGATAATCACCGAAGCGACTTATGCGAGATCTCGTGCTTCGCTGTGACGCACGCGGTGTCGACCGTGCCCTACTTCTCGCTCGACCAGCCCCGTAGCGTCACTCTGGTCTACAATGGTGATGCCGCTGCGGCTCGCCCAATCGTCGCCACCGACGTTCAGCTCGCGGGCGGCGCGGCTACCTTGGAGGAATACTGGCTCGAGGCAAAGGACAGCACAGGCACGTTGATTACGTTCGCGAACGGTGACACGAAGCTCCGCTTCGCGGCACCGAGTCCGCAGACAGCCAAGGTGCGGCTCGCTGGGCAGTTCGACGCCAGCGCCTATACCACGGGCGTCTACCCGGTGACGCTTATTGCAACGGCCAAGTATTCCGGGAGCACGGAATCGAACGCCATCGTCTCTCGTTTTCTCGTCGTCAACGAACAGAAGTCGCCGATCGCGCGCGGTTGGAGCGTGGCCGGGGTCTCTCGCCTCTTTCGACAGGGCAACGGCGCGCTCATCACCGACGGGACGGGCTCGGGGGTGTTTTTCGCGGCGTGCGGAAGCGACTGCTTCACCAACCCACCCAGCGAGTTCAGCCAGCTTTCGTCGAGCGGGACCGGCACAGGGCTGACCTACACGCGGATCTTCAACGACCTCTCCAAGGTCGTGTACGACTACCAGGGCCGTCTACTTCGATCAATCTCGCGCTCGCTCGACACAACGTCCTTCCGGTACGACGGTTCGGGACGTCTGAGCCAGATCGACGATCCGTTCCGGACGAATGGGGCTGGGGTGCACCTGTACACCACGCTCACGTACGGGACATATGGTCTCAGCTCAATTCAGGAGCCCGGGCTGAACAACACGCAGAGCGGAGGCCGAACGACGAGCATTACGGTTGCCTCCGATTCAACCCTGACCACGTGGACTGATCCCGACGCCGTCGCGTCGAGATTCGGGTACGATGCGTCGAGGCGACTATCGAAGAGTGTCAATCGGCATGGGGATACGACGACGGTTACCTACAACGCGAGTAGCTGGAAAATCGCATCGACCGTGTCGCCGAGCTTTGCTGTCGACCCGCGACTCTACGGTGCGGGACAGACCCGGCAACTTGCAACGACCTACTCGCCGTGGCAGACAGTGAGCCTGCCGACGTCATCAACCGTCTCGACGCTGGCTCCAGCCGTCCTCGCCGACACGATCCGGGGATCAGTTGTTGATCCCGGGGGGCACGTGACGGCTTCTACGGTCGATCGGTGGGGACAGTCACTTGTCACCACCATAGCGCCAGGCACAGCGCTCGCCCGGGTGACGACTGTGTATCGTCGCTCGCTCAAAACGTTCGCCGATAGCGTCCGACACCACGAAGGTGGCGTGGACAGGTTCACCTACGACGAGTCGCGCGGCCTGCCGGTGTCGCTGCAGATGGCGGGGCAGAACGCCGTGAATATGCGTTACGGCGCGAACGCACAGGTCGACAGCATCTGGGGTACTGGAACTCCGGCGCAACGGATCTTCCTCGGACTCCGCGGCCGCGCGGATTCGGTGCGCACGGCCGGGGCCTACACCACCCGGTACACGTATGACAGCCGCGACCGCGTCGTGTCCGCGCAAGACCCGTCGCTGCACACGACCTACCTGTACCATGAGTCCATTTTCGGGAACCGCGACAGCACCAGGGCGCCGGGCAATCGCGCGACCAAGGCAAAGTTCGACGGCATGGGTCGCGACACCGCGGCGAGGGCGGGCACCCTTCCGTGGCAAGTAACCACATACGATCAGATGAACCGCGCGCAGAAGAAGATCCTGGCGACTACATCCCTGCCCGATACAACCATATTTACGTACGACAACCTGTACCTGACGCAGGTGCGGGATGCGGCAGGGAACATCTACGGATTTGCCCACAATCCGCTCGGACTGGTGACGCAGAAGACGGACCCCGCTTCGAACGCCGACAAGTACTTCTACGATGCCGAGGCACTCGCGACGACGTGGGTGAATCGCCGCAGCGACACGCTTAAGACAAGCTACGATGCGCTCCACCGGCGCCTCTCGAAGAACGGAAATGGCGCGGTGGCCGATTCGTTCTTCTACGCGACTGATGGGCGGTGGTCCGCGGCGCACAACAAGTACTCACGGGACACCGTGTTCACGGCCGCAACCGGCTGGACCGACTCCATCGTCACGCGACTGGCGACCGACTGGTCCAAGCGACTCCGCGTCTCTCATATCCCGAGCAGCGTCTGGCAGCTGGACTCTATCGGCGTCTCGAGCAACATGGGAATCGGGTTTGTCGCCCGGCGGTACTTCTGGAACACGCTCAAGAGCACGCTGGACAGCGTCGCCTTCAACGGCCAGAAAGTCACAATCGGCTATGACACGGAGCTCATGCCGTCGACTGTAACCCAGCCCGGTGGCGTCACCCGGAGCCAGTCTGTTACGTCAATTCACGACCTTTTTCAGTCGGGTTACAACACGATTGGGATCGACACGCTACTCTGGCGAAGTGCGAAGTATGATCCACTCGGGCGGATGTCAGAGCAGTATTCGCTCGCCCAGAGCAGCGCGAACAAGACCCAGTACGTGTACAAGTATGACGAGCGTGGCCGGCTCGTGGCGGTTCATGACTCCACGCTCTACTACACCAATCGCTGCGACGACACCGACCCCGACTACGGCGGGCGGCTCTGCGCGGGTTACACGCCGAGCTTTCAGTGGCGGGACTCGCTGGCCTATGATCGGGTGGGCAACGCCACTTACATCGCGGGAACAGCCGGTACGGGATCTCCCGTATACGACAAGAACCGGATTACGAGCTGGCCGGGATACACGTTCACACGCGACTCGGCAGGGAACGTCGCGTCGCGGACCAACACCGCGAGCGGCCTGACCACAAGCTATCACTGGAGCGCCGACGGGTTGCTGGACAGCGTGACGGCCGGTAGCCGGGTGATCCAGTACGATTACAATGCGTTCGGCCAGCTCGTTCGGAAGCGCGTGAACGGGACGATCGGCCGCCACCTCGTGTGGGATCAGGGACATCTGTTCGCTGAGCTGGACGGAGCGCTCGCGAGCCGTGTTGCTGAGTACGCGTACTATCCGGGCACTGACCGCCCGCTGGCAATCATGACCGGGGCGACCGCCGTCACGAAGACGGCATACTACCACCAGGACGCTCAGGGAAACGTCATCGGGCTGGTCACCAGCGCTGGAGCGGTGGACGGTGCCGCGATCATTACGAAACCGTGGGGCGAGTTCGAGGCATGGGTCCCGGGCGTCGCCACGGCCGACACCAACCGGTTGCGCTGGAAGGGACTAATCTATGAGGGCGACTCGACGCAGCTCTACTACGTGCGGGCACGCTGGTACGACCCGGTGACACACCGCTTCCTGACACAGGACCCGATCGGGCTCGAGGGCGGCGTGAATCCGTACGTGTTCGCCGGCAACGATCCGGTGAACCGGAGTGACCCGTCGGGGATGTTCGCGGCCGATGAACGGGGCATTTGCAGTATCCTGGCCCCATCGTGTGGAAGGGATACATGGGCCGAGCTGGCGGAGTCTATGGGAGGACGCGGGCAGCCCACAGCGTGCCAGAAAATGGCTGCCAAAGCCGGGGAGATAGCGGCTCGTTCCAAGAACACTTACCAATGGGCACGTGAGTTCACTCAGGTAACGGTCGGTACGACATCACCTTGGGGGGCTCGTTCTGGGGCGACCGACGACAGAGTGATCTTTTCTGGCCCCGGTGGTTTCAAACCGAAATACGACGATCACTCCGTAGGAGACCAAGTGAATCACTTCGGCGGATACATTCTGGCTGCGAGTTGGGGGCTCGCGCCCGCAGCCATGATGAGAGACATGGCCCAGCGCCAGTTAGCGGACTTGAGGCTTGGTGCAGCCGCGGCCGTAATGTGGGCGAGTCTACAACCGCGAGTTCACACACAGTACGATGTAGTCATGGAGCCGTTGCTAAGCCTTGAAGGGATCGAGGGGTACATCCTCGCGAACATTTGTGCCGGCGAAGCTTAACTTGATCGGCCTCGCGCCCTGGCCCAACAGCGCCACAAGCAGCCTTCACTCCGCTCGTCTAACCGGGACCAGACTCGCGTATCGGCGGCTGCTTGTGTAACTTTTGGCCCACCTCCTGAAGCATCCGTGAATCGCTTCTTCATTGACCAATTGACGCCAGCGGACTACGCGTTCCAACGCGCTTGGGGTGCGTTCATGCCCGCGAATGGAGCGGTACGGTTTTGGTCGGCTCGCAGATGCCTGCTCGCCCTCAGCCTGGCCGGCTGTGCGTCGGGCGAGCCGCTGGAGCCATGCAGCGCGCCGCCAATAGTGTCCACCACTGGATGGCGTGCGATCAAGACGTCGGTAGCATCGTTTCGGATCCCTCCGCACTATTTTGACCAAGGGGCAGCCATCAGTCGCGAGGGAACGACTCTGACCTATGGAACGGACTCGAACATCGTTCAGCTGCGCTACGGACCCTATCCAGTGCATTCAACCCGCCTGGCACAATGCGACGCGCACATTGGTGGCCGACGCGCGATTCTGTTCACTCAAATCACTCGTCGAGCCTCGTCACTTTCAGACCCACCCCGATGGTTCGTGACGGTGTATTGGGGCGAGATCGATCGCGATCGACATCTGTCGCTACACGCCAGCACCCAGGATTCGACCGAGGTTGCGGAGGTGCTTGCTATCGTGTACTCGGCGCGCCTTTCCGAGACATTGTGGGATTCGTCCAGCGGCGAGGAGAATCGTCGCTAACGACATAGCCGCTGAACACGTCGAGGATGGACATAGAGGTGGTACTTCAAGCCGCACGTACTCGAGAAGTACCTCGGAACTCCTGGGTACAGCGCGTCCTTCCATATGCGCACGTGGGGTAGCGCGTTCGGGCCGGGATACTTGAAAGGAGTCGACGTCGGTATCAACTCGCGGGGGCTTGTCACAGCGTTCGCGCGAGACATCGCGGTACTTCCCCCCAGCGAGCAGCTTCATTGGGCCCACTATTCGTCGCTACCGGATGGTGAGGTCTGCGACGCGCTCTTCCAGACAAGGATGCAAAATGATCCGCCGCATCTTCCCGGAGTAGTTGACCTAGACACCGCCGCGCGTGCCGAATTTGCCGAAGCGTACCGGCTGAGGTTTGGCGTCGAGGTTTATGGCGGCTATGAGCCATCGTCGCATGATATGGCACGCATGAGCGTTGGTCCGGTGCGAGGGGAAATGCGCGAAGTCATAGACCTGGCCAAGACTCTGTACACTTGGACTACCGAAAGTCTTCGCGTGCCCGCCCTACGGCTCCCACTCGACGCGAAGGCTGTTAAGTACGACCCAACTTGGAAGCAAATCATGCTGCTTGGAGCTCACCCGCTTCAGTAGACACCTGGTTAGCTGACTCGCTGTAGCTCGGCCTCGTACTGAACGGGAGATTGGTAGCCGAGCGACGAATGCCGCCGCTGGCGATTGTACCAGATCTCGATGAATTGAAACAGCTCGCGGTTCGCGATCGCCCGCGACTCGAACAGCCCGTCCACTAGCAGCTCCTTCGTCAGCGTCGCGACCCTTCCCATGCAAGGCAAAGAGCGGGTGATCTTCGCTAGCGCCGTGGCGCTCCGCACAGAGTAATCAAGACTGTGAAAAGCCTAACTAAGATCGGAGGATAGGAGACGCGAGCGGGGGCGGTACGCGACGCCTGACCCGGGTGGCGTAGCAGCACCACCCGGGAATCACCGCCCGCCGCGTCCCCAGTAGAACGTCGGCGCCGGCTGCGGATGATTCCCGATCTGCGCCATCGTCTCCGCATCGAAGATCCGCCCGTTCACCATCACGTAGCGAATCGACGTGCTGTTGCGCACGCTCTCCAGCGGATTGCGATCGAGCACGATCAGGTCGGCGAGCTTCCCGCGCGCCAGCGAGCCGATGTCCGCATCCAGCCCGAGATACTCGGCACCATGCAGCGTCGCGGCGCGCAGCGCTTCGTGGTTCGTCATCCCGCCCTGCTGGAACATCCATAGCTCCCAGTGCGCACCGAGCCCCTGGAGCTGGCCGTGGGCGCCGAGCTGCACCTTCACCCCGCGATCGAGCAGAGCCTTCGCCGC
>JANOCW010000004.1:0-3884 GCA_031412375.1 Gemmatimonadaceae bacterium
GCCTCAGCTTGAGACGGATCGCGCGCAGCCGGTATATTCCCCCGATGCGCGCCGCCGAGATCCGCAGCCGATTCCTCCAGTTCTTCGAACGCAACGGACACGCCGTTCTGCCGAGCGCGTCGCTCGTGCCGGTCGATGACCCGACGTTGCTGTTCACCAACGCGGGCATGGTCCCCTTCAAGCGCATCTTCCTCGGCCTCGAGGAGCCTGCCTCCGGCCGGCGCGCGACGACCGCCCAGAAATGCGTCCGCGCGGGCGGCAAGCACAATGATCTCGAGCAGGTCGGCCATACCGCTCGGCATCACACGTTCTTCGAGATGCTCGGCAACTTCTCGTTTGGTGACTACTTCAAGCGCGATGCGATTGCATTCGCATGGGAGTTCGTCACTGGTGAGTTGGGGATCGACCCGCAGCATCTCCGGGTCACGGTCTACCACGAGGACGACGAGGCACGTGGCCTGTGGCGGGAGATCGCGGGCATCGCCGACTCGCGTATCTATGGGCTCGGGGAGCGCGACAACTTCTGGCAAATGGCCGACACCGGGCCGTGCGGGCCGTGCTCGGAGATCTACGTCGACCTCGCGAAGGTCGCCTCGGACTGGGCATTTCCGACTGGCGCCAGCGGAGAATGGACTGACACCCGGCGCACGGAGTTTTCCCTAGACGCGTTCGTCGAAGGGGCGGAAGCGGGTCGCTTCCTCGAGATCTGGAATCTCGTCTTCATGCAGTTCGACCGGCAGCCGGACGGCGTGCTCAAGCCGCTTCCACGCCCGTCCGTCGACACGGGCGCTGGACTGGAACGAATCGCCGCGGTCCTGCAGCGCCGAACGAACAACTTCCACACCGACGTCTTCACGCCGCTGCTCGACCGCGTCGGGACGGTCATGGGCGTCCCGTACCACGAAGCGCCTGATCCTGCCTCCTACCGGGTGATTGCGGATCACGCGCGCGCGGTCGCCTTCCTGCTCGCCGACGGGGTATTTCCGTCGAACGAGGGTCGCGGCTATGTGCTCCGTCGTATCCTCCGTCGCGCGGTTCGGCACGCGTGGCTGATGGGGCAGAGAAAGCCAGCGCTCGTCGAGGTCGTCGAAAGCGTCATCGGTGAGATGGGTGATGCATATCCGGAACTTCGTCTGCGCAGCAGCCACCTGCTGGAGACGACCCGCTCGGAGGAGGAACGCTTCCTCGCCACCATCGGCGACGGGATGCAGCGGTTCGAGGAGCTCGCTCCCCTCGCGTCGACGCAGGGATCGACCGCCGTGCGCGGGACGGTCAGTGGAGAGGATGCGTTTCGTCTTTACGACACATTCGGTTTCCCGATCGACCTCACCGAGCTGATGGCGCGGGAGCGCGGCTACACGGTGGACATCGCCGGGTTCGAGCGGGCACTCGAGGGGCAGCGAGCCCAGTCGAAGGAGGATCGTCGCACGCGCAAGCTGACGGTCGCCGCCGATGCACTCGACGACGCATCTGCCTGGGAGCGTGATGGGTCTGCGGAGCCGACAGGCACCTTCGTCGGCTATGATGCAATCGACGTCACGACACAGCTTGCGGCCGTGCGCCGGCTTGGCGGCGACCGCGTCGCGCTCATGCTCCGCGAGTCCCCGTTTTACGCTGAATCCGGCGGGCAGGTCTCCGATGTCGGCGAAGTGGTGGGGAAGGGCTGGCGCGTCGAGGTGGATGACGTCCGGAAAACGAATGGACGCATTGCCGCGATCGGGACGCTCGAGGGGACGATCTCCTACGGCTCCGTCACCGCGCGAGTGCCGAGCGAGCGGCGGCGAGACACGGAGCGGAACCACACCGCCACCCACCTTCTCCACGCGGCGCTTCGCACCGTGCTCGGCGAACACGTGCATCAGGCCGGGTCGCTCGTCGCACCCGATCGCCTGAGGTTCGATTTCTCGCATCATGGTCCTGTGCGTCCGGAGCAGCTCGTCGACATCGAGGAGCGCGTCAACCGCGCTATCTGGGACGGCGTGGAAGTCCGGTTCGAGGAGAAGCCGTACCGCGAGGCGGTCGCGGACGGTGCGATGGCATTGTTCGGCGAGAAGTACGGCGATGTCGTCCGCGTCGTGTCGATCCCCGGAATCTCGGTCGAGCTGTGCGGCGGAACCCACGTGCGCAATACGAGCCACATCGCGCTGTTCAAGATCGTGAGCGAGACAGGTGTGGCCGCCAACCAGCGCCGGATCGAAGCGGTCACTGCGCGACATGCATACGAGATCCTGCGAGATCGGGAGCGGGCCCTGCTTGCGGTGGCCGAGGTGGTGAAGGCTCCGCTCGACGCGACACCGAAACGGGTCCGGGCACTCGTCGACGAACGAAAGGCGCTCGAAAAGCGGCTCGACGAGGCACACAAGGGATCGGGCGGCGGCGACCGCGTCTCGCAGTTGGTGTCGTCGGCAACGACGGTCGCGGGGGTTCGAGTGGTCGCTGCCCCGATAGCGCTGGCCGACACACGAGAGCTCCAGGCACTCGGCGATGCGCTCCGTGAGCGACTCGAAAGCGGAGTGGGTGTGCTCGCAGCATCTCTCGCTGACGGAAAGAATACGCTTCTCGTCGTCGTGACCGATGACCTTCGTGAGCGTGGCGTGCGCGCGGACGAAGTGGTTCGGGCGCTGGCTGCGTTGGTAGGCGGACGCGGTGGCGGAAAACCCCACATGGCTCAGGCGGGCATCCCGGATGCGTCGCGATTCCCGGAGCTCCTCGCGCATGTCGGCCCGACGGTCGGATCGCTCCTGAGCGCATCCACGTGACGCTGCACCGGAAACTCACATCCCCGAAAGACGAGGTGCGCCTCTTGCTCGGGCAGGTGGGATGACCCTTGGGGAGTGGATCGACCGGCGAGAGCTGGTGCCGCCGCGCGCACTCACCGAGCGACTGCGCGAAGCCGTCGCCGCGGCGCCTGAGACCGGCCAACCCGTACCCGATGCGGCGCTCGAGGCTGCCATCATTCTGCTGAATTCGTTGCTCCGCGGCGCGGATCCATCGCGCTCGGGCGCGCTTGGCCTCCTGACTGCCGATGCACTGATGACCTACGTCTTCGAATCGGCTGCGGATGAGCCGGAACGACTGGAGGCGCTGGGTGCCGAAGCCATGCGGCGAATTGCGGCCGCCGCGGCGGCGGTTCCGCGGTGACGACATCGTCGCGGCTTCGCGCCGAAGGCGGATTGGCCGTACTCATCGATCCGGACCGTGTGACCGCGGCCCAGGCGGCTGCGCTCGCACGACGCGCGGCCGGTGAGGGCGCGTGCGCCATTCTTCTGGGAACCAGCTTTGGCACGACGACGCGGACGGGATCCGTTGCGCAGGCGCTTCGCGCTGCCGACCTGGAGATTCCCGTCATCCAGTTTCCCGCCACGGCAGCCGACCTGATACCCGAAGTCGACGCCATCCTGCTCCTCTCGCTGGTGAGTGGCCGAAACCCGCAGTACCTGATCGAGGAGCATGTTCGCTCGGTTCCATTCTTCGAGCGCCACACCGACGTCGAGCCCATCAGCACCGCGTACTGCCTGATCGACGGCGGTCGGGTCACCTCGGTCGAATCGGTAAGCCAGACCCGCCCGCTGCCCGCCGACAAGCCGGAGCTCGTGTTCGCCCACGTGCGTGCTGCCGTGCTCATCGGGATGGCCGCCACGTACCTCGACGCCGGAAGTGGAGCGCGAATCCCCGTCGCCGCTTCGCTCGTGCGCGCGGCGCGGGAGGCGACGCCGGGACTGCTGCTCGTCGGCGGAGGCATCACGGACGGTACCGGGGTGCGCGCTGCACGCGACGCGGGCGCCGACGTCATCGTCGTCGGCACGGTGCTGGAGCGAGACGCGTCACGTGCGGTACGCGATCTCGCCGTCGCCGCGCGATCATGATCGACATCCATTGCCATC
>JANOCW010000005.1:0-2336 GCA_031412375.1 Gemmatimonadaceae bacterium
AGGCGGAGTCGTGACGGCCGTGGCATCGCTCGTCGCGTTCACGCCGCCAGCTGCCGTACAGTGGTCGGCCGACGGCGACGGCGTTCGGATCATCGACCAGCGGCTGCTTCCGGGGGAGTACCGCGAGCGCGACCTGAGAACCGTCGGCGATGTTTGCGACGCGATCGCGACGCTCGCGGTGCGCGGCGCGCCCCCGATCGGCGTCGCGGGCGCCATGGGCCTCGCCGTCGTAATGGGGGCCCACGCGTCGTTGCCACGCGATCGCTTTTCCGAGAGCCTTCGCGAACACGCGCACCGCATCCGTGAGACTCGCCCGACTGCAGTGAACCTCGCCTGGGCAATCGATCGAATGCTGGCGCACGCGGCCGCGGTCGCGGGCGACAACCACGCGACGATCGCGGCGCTGCGCAGCGAGGCCCAGGCGATCCTCGATGAGGATCGCGCCATGTGTCAGCGAATCGGCGAGAACGGCCTGCCATTGTTTCCGGACGGGTCGCGCGTCCTCACGCATTGCAACGCCGGCGCGCTTGCGACCGCCGGCATCGGGACAGCGCTCGCGCCGCTCTATCTCGCAGCGCAGGCAGGGCGCCGGATCTCCGTCTTTGTGTCCGAGACTCGCCCGCTCCTCCAGGGGAGCCGGCTTACCGCGTGGGAGTTGGTGCGCGCAGGAATCCCCGTCACTGTGCTCACCGATGGAATGGCGGCCGGCCTGATGCGGGAAGGCCGCATCGACTGCTGCATCGTCGGTGCGGATCGCATTGCGGCGAACGGCGACGTCGCCAACAAGATCGGGACGTACTCGGTTGCCGTGGCGGCACGTCACCACGAGCTTCCGATGTACGTGGCCGCGCCGACCTCGACGTTCGACCCGCGCACGGCAACGGGCGCGATGATCGCCATCGAGCAGCGCGGTCGGGATGAGGTCGCGAAGAGTGTGCTCGGCACAACGGTGCCGGACAGCGCGAGCGTGCACAATCCGGCCTTCGACGTCACGCCAGCGAGCCTGATCACGGCGATCGTGAGCGATCGCGCTGTCTTCCGGGCGCCCTATGATTTTGGTGCCGGCGACCGGGGACCTTCCCGGTGACGTACGTGCTCGCGATCGACCAGGGCACCACCGGCTCGACGTGCCTCATGGTCGGCGCCGATGGTCGTGTGGGCGGGCGCGGCTATCGCGAGATCACCCAGCACTACCCGCGGCCGGGATGGGTCGAGCACGATGCCGAGGAGATTCTCGAGCGCACGCTCGCCGCGGCTCGCGAGTCGGTCAGCCACGCAGGCGAATCGCCCGTCGCAATCGGCATCACGAACCAGCGTGAGACGATCGTGCTCTGGGATCGCGCGACGGGAAAGGCCCTGGGACGGGCGATCGTCTGGCAGGATCGTCGCACTGCTGCACGGTGTGCGGAGCTGAGCAGCGCGGCTGACCGCCTCGCCGCACTGACCGGTCTCGTCGTCGATCCCTACTTCTCGGCGACGAAGCTCGAGTGGATGCTGCGCGATCCGGCGATACGCGGTCGGGCCGAACGGGGCGAGCTCGCCGCCGGCACAATCGACAGCTGGCTGATCTGGCACCTGACCGGCGGCGCGACACATGCCACCGACCCAACCAACGCCTCGCGCACGCAGCTCTTCGATATCGAGGCGCTCGCGTGGAGCGATGAGCTCTGTACGCTCTTCAACATCCCCCAGGCGCTGCTGCCGGATGTGCGGCCCTCGAGCGGAGACTTCGGACGCACACGAGATTCACTTTTCGGACGACCCGTTCCCATCTCCGGAGTCGCGGGGGACCAGCAGGCGGCACTCTTCGGCCAGGGATGCTGGCGCCGCGGCGATGCGAAGTGCACCTACGGAACGGGGGCCTTCCTGCTCCTGAACACCGGGCGTGATCGCCCCGCTCCCGGCGGTGGGCTCCTCACCACGATCGCCTGCGACGCAGCCGGGGGGCCGGCGTACGCACTCGAAGCGGCCATCTTCATCGCTGGCGCGGCCGTTCAATGGCTGCGTGATGAGCTGGGGATCATCCAGACCGCAGCGGAAACGGAAACGCTGGCCCGCAGCGTCGACGGCACTGGGGGCGTGTACTTCGTTCCCGCGCTCGTCGGGCTGGGTGCGCCACACTGGGAGCCGCGGGCGCGCGGCGCCATCCTCGGCATCACCCGTGGGACGAATCGCGCGCATCTTGCGCGCGCGGCGCTCGAGGCGATGGCGTACTCGACACACGACGTCCTCGAAACGATGATCGCGAACGGCGGGTCGCAGTCCGAGCTCGGGAGCGCTCCCCTGCGAGTCGATGGCGGCGCCACGGCGAACGACTGGCTGCTCCAGTTCCAGGC
>JANOCW010000006.1:0-22270 GCA_031412375.1 Gemmatimonadaceae bacterium
CGCGAACAAGGTGCGCGCGGGATTGACGATTCTCGGCGTGGCCATCGGTGTGTTCGTCGTCGTCGCGATGTCGTCCGTGGTCAAGGGGATCAACGAGAGTTTCGCCCGTGATCTCGAGGCGGCTGGGCCGACGTCGTTCTACATCTATCGTCGGCCGATGAATACGATCAATTCATGCAATCCGACGGAACAGGATTGCCCGGAGCGCCGGAATCCCGGCATCACGATCGCGGAGGCGAAGGCGATCGAGCGGCTCCCCAACATCGACGCCGTCACTGCGCATGCCGCGATGAGTGGGTCCTTCCGCTACAAGGACAGGGTGGTGAACGCCGGCATCGAGGTCTATACGCCAAGCTGGACCGGCGTGGACGGCGGCGACATTTTCCCGGGCCGCAGCTTCACCGAGCCGGAGAACGAGTCGGGCGCCCGGGTCGTCATCCTGAACGAGAAGCTCGCGAAGAATCTGTTCGGCGAGTCCGATCCGATGGACAAGACCGTCACGGTCAACGACGTGCCGCTGCAGGTGATCGGGATCTATCACTACACGGCGAGCCCAATGGGAACCCCGACCTCGGCCGGCGGTGGCGACTCGCCGAAGGGAATCGTCGCCTACGAGACCGCCCGCCGGCACATGAACCTGTGGATCCGGGGGACGGATCTCATCGTCAAGCCACGGCCCGGGGTGACGGTCGAGGAGGCCACCGATGACGTCACCGCCCTGCTCCGCTCCGTGCGCGGATTGAAGCCCGCGCGCGACAACAATTTCGCGATCATCACGCAGGACCGCCTGATGGGCATCTACAACGACCTGTTCGGGACGTTCTTCGTCGTGATGCTCGCGCTGTCATCAGTGGGGCTGATGGTCGGCGGCGTCGGCGTCATCGCGATCATGATGATCAGCGTCACCGAGCGGACGCGCGAGATCGGGGTCCGCAAGGCGCTGGGGGCGACGCGCGCGACCATCCTCTGGCAATTCCTGGTGGAAGCGGTCACGCTCACCGGTATCGGAGCGGTCATCGGCCTGCTCGCGGGAATGGGAGTGGCGTTCCTCGTGCGCACCTTGACCCCGGTGCCGGCGGCAACGCCGCTCTCCTCGGTCGTGATCGCGCTCGGCATGACGGCGTTCACCGGGATTCTCTTCGGAATGCTGCCGGCCGTTCGCGCGTCCCGTCTCGACCCGGTCGCCGCGCTGCGCCACGAGTAGACGGCGGTGGGAGCCCGTGCGCCACGGCGAGCGGCGCGGGCTCGCGGCCCTTCGCGACGGCCTCCATGTTTCCCCGGCGTATCGACGCCGCCGATCGATACCGACGGACCCATCTCCACTCGACATGCGTCTCGCTGACGTCCTCTCGACCGCACTCGGACAGATACGGGCGAACAAGCTTCGCTCGTTCTTCACACTCCTCGGGATCATCGTCTCGGTCGCGTTTCTCGTCGCGGTGGTCGCGATCATCCAGGGGATGAACGCCTACGTCCGCGAGAACGTCGCCGGTGCGGTCGTGGGAACGAACGCGTTCCAGGTTCGGCGGACGCCGATCCAGGTAGGCCTGATCGACGACGAGCAGCTCCGCCTCGTGCAGCGGCGCCCACCCATCACCCAGTCCGACGGGATGGCCGTCGCGGCGGCGGTCCCGAACGCCGTTGCCGTCAGCCTGCAGGCGAGCGCGCCGACCCCCCAGGCCGATGTCGTGTGGCGCGACCGGACGCTCGGCGACGTGCAGATCTACGGCGCCACGCCCGACTATCAGGTCGTCCAGGACTACCGGTTTTCTGCCGGACGTCCCCTCAACGAGACCGACCTTCGCGATCGGCGTCCGGTGGTGGTCATCGGCGCCGAGGTGGCCGAGCGGCTGTTCGAGCAGGTGGATCCCGTGGGCCGCGACATCCGCATCCTCGGCGACCGCTTCACCGTGGTCGGTGTCGTAGCGAAGAAAGGCCGCGTGCTCGGCCAGTCGTTCGATGCCTTCGCCCTCATGCCGCTCACGAGCTTCGAGGGCCTCTACGGTCGGCGGCGCTCCACGACCGTTTCAGTGAAGGTGGCCGATGCCACCGAAGTCGCACCCGCGATGGCGAGCGCCGAGGAAGCGATGCGGGTTGCGCACCGATTGCACCCGCGCGAGGCGAACGATTTCTCCGTCGAGGCGGGGGATGCCCTCGTCGCGTTCTGGGAGAACCTCACCCGCGTGCTCTTCCTGGCGATCCCCGCGGTCGTGTGCATCGGCGTGCTGGTCGGCGGGATCGTGATCATGAACATCATGCTGATGGCCGTCTCCGAGCGCACGCACGAGATCGGGCTGCGGAAGGCGGTCGGTGCGCGTCAGCGCGACATCCGCCTCCAGTTCCTGACCGAGGCGATTCTCCTCGCGCTCCTCGGCAGCGCCGCGGGGGTGCTCTCGGGCTGGCTCGGGGCGATGCTGGTTGCGGCGGTCTCGCCGCTGCCGGCCCAGGTCACGGCGTGGTCGGTCGCGCTCGCGGTGACGCTGAGCGGCGGCGTCGGGGTGCTCTTCGGCGTATACCCGGCGGCACGCGCGGCACGCCTCGCCCCGGTGGCCGCAATGCGTCCGGACTGACGATGCGATTCACCTGGATCGCGCGGATCCCGGAGAACTTCACCGTCGCCGTCGACACCCTGCGCCTGAGCAAGGCCCGTTCGGCGCTGACCATCCTCGGCGTGGTCATCGGGGTGTCCACCGTGATGATGATGGCGGCAGTCGTCCAGGGAATTCGCGACCAGATCATTCACACAATCGAGATCGCCGGCCCGACGACGTTCTACGTCATCAAATATTTCTCGACGACGCCGGTGAACCCGAACGCGCTCCCGCAAGCGGTTCGCATCCGTCCCGATCTCAGCATCGACGAAGCCGCACGACTGCAAGCCCTGCCGGAGATCGCCTACGCCTCGCTCTGGGCTCAGCTGTTCGGTCGCATCGAGTACCGCGGCGCGCGAACGCAGACCGTCGCGATCATGGGCGCCGATGATGGTTTTCCGGAGGTACAGGGGGGCGGGCTCGTTGGCGGACGCTGGTTCACGCGCGCGGAGCTCGCGTCCGGCGCCTCGGTCGCCGTTCTCGACGAGGACGCCGCGCGTCATGTCTTCGGGCGGGAGCAGCCGCTCGGCAAGACCGTGCGCGTGGCGGGGCGGCCTCTCGAGGTCATCGGCATCTACGAGCCGCCGGACAACATCTTCGCGCCGCCCGGCACCGGGGTGGGAGCCATCGTCCCGTTTCGCCTCGCCGACCATCAATTCACGATCGATCGCACGAATGCCCTGATGATGGTCGTGAAGCCGCGGAACGGGATCGGGGCGGCGCTCGCGCAGGATGCGGCAACGGGCGCGATGCGTGAGATGCGCAGGCTCCGCCCGGCCGACCCGAACACCTTCGACCTCGTGTCGCAGGACCAGATCCTCGACATCTGGAACAAGATCACCGGGATGTTCTTCCTCGTCATGGTCGTGCTGTCCGCGGTCGCGTTGATGGTCGGCGGGATCGGCGTGATGGCGATGATGATGGTCTCGGTCACGCAGCGGACCCGCGAGATCGGCGTGCGGAAGGCGCTCGGCGCTACACGGCGCGACATTCACGTGCAGTTTCTCGTCGAGGCGGGAACGCTCACCGGCATTGGCGGGTGCCTGGGGATCGTCATCGGGCTCGCCGCGGGTCGAGGGATCACGGCGCTGATGGGGGTGGATGCGACGACTCCCCTGTCGTTCACCGTGATCGCGGTCGTCGTCTCCGTCTCGATCGGGATCGTGTTCGGATTCCTGCCGGCGCATCGCGCGGCACGGCTCGACCCGATCGAGGCGCTCCGCTACGAGTGAGGCTCGCGTGCGCGCCGGGCTCCCGGGCGGGCTGTATATTCGAGCATGCAACCGATCCACGTGCTGGCCATCGCCGCCCATCGCGACGATGTGGAGCTCACCTGCGGCGGGACGCTCATCAAGGCCGCGAAGCAAGGGCATCGGACGGCGATCGTCGACCTCACGCAGGGGGAGACCGGCACGCGTGGGTCGGCCCGCGAGCGCGCAGAGGAGGCGAGTCGCGCGGCCGAAGTCCTCGGCGTGGCGGCTCGCGAAAATCTTGGCTTCCCCGATGCGAAGATCGCCAACACTCCCGAGACCCGCGCTGACCTCGTGCGCGCCATTCGGCGCTTTGCGCCGCGAATCGTCATTGCGCCGGCGCCGGGCGGCCGCCACCCCGACCATCGCGTGACCTCCGAGCTGGTGCGGGATGCCTGCTTTCTCGCCGGCCTCGCAAAGGTGGAGCCCGCCGTGCCCCCGCATCGTCCGCACAAGATCCTGCACGTGATGACCTATCGAGAGGATCATGTGAAGCCGACTTTCGTCGTCGACATCACCGATGAGTTCGAACAGAAGCTCCAGGCCGTGTCCTGCTACGCGTCGCAGTTCGAGGGGGCCATTCGCGCGGGCGAGATTCAGCCGAACGGTGAACCGCTGCTCGACATCGTGCGCCACCAGGCCGCGCATTACGGCTCGCTGATCCGCACGCGATATGGCGAGCCCTTCTACACGACCGAGACGATGCGTGTCAACGACATCGTCGCACTCGAGGTGGCGTCGCTGTGACATCGCGCGAACCGGGCGCTCGCCCGCAGGGCGCCGGACGCGAGCCGGAGATCGACTACGGATCGTACCTCGCCCTCGACGAATTGCTGTCGCTGCAGCGGCTTCAGTCGCGCCCGGAGCATCCGGACGAGTTGCTGTTCATCGTGGTGCACCAGGCGAGCGAGCTGTGGTTCAAGGTCATTCTCCACGAGCTCGACGGACTCATCGCCGCGATGCGCGATCACAACGCGCTCGCCGCGGCGGCGTCGGTGAAGCGGGTGAACGCGCTCGTGCGCATCGTCTCCGGTCAACTGTCCGCGCTCGAGACGCTCCCGCCGCAGCGATTCGCCCAGTTTCGCGGCTACCTTGGCTCGTCGAGTGGCTCGCAGAGCGCGCAGTTCCGGGCAATCGAGGCCGTGTCGGGACTTCGTGATCCACATTTCCTCCAGGCGCTCGCTGAACACGGCGAGCCGCCGGCGATCGTGCAGCGCGCCCTCGAGCAGCCGACGCTGCAGCAACTGTTCGATGACATGCTCGCCGTGAGTGGTGCGACGGCGAGCGAGGTGTACACGGATCCGGCGCACACGTCGCTGTTCCTGCTCGCCGAGGGATTGCTCGAATACGAGCAGGGATTCTCGCTCTGGCGATTCCTCCACGTGCAGCTCGTCGAACGGATCATCGGACCCGGGACCGGGGGAACGGGAGGAACGCTCGGCGCGCGGTATCTGCAGCGCACCGTGTCGCAGCGGTTCTTTCCCAATCTGTGGGCGGTTCGCCACGAATTCTTCGGACGCGACGCGGCGCCCTGAGTGCTTCGCGACATCAGCGTCATGGTGCGCGACGGCGCTCCGGTCTGGCCTGGCGACACGCCGACCTCCTGCCGTTGGATGTGGTCGAAGAGCCAGGGATCGGCCGTCAATGTGTCGGCGATGACGGCGAGCCCGCATGCGGGGACGCACGCTGACGCTCCACTCCACGTGCGTGATGGCTGGCAAGGGACGCACGAGCTGCCCCTCGAGGTCTTCTGCGGCGAGGCTGCGGTCGTCACCGTGCCGTCGGCGAAGGCGGATGAGGAGATCGACGAGGCGATGCTCTTCCCGCTGCTGCCCGCGGGCCCGATCGAGCGCCTGCTGCTCAAGACAGGGCGAACGGTTGCCCTTGGCGCGTTTCCCGAGACATGGCCTGCAATTTCGGAGGCATGCGCGCGCGCGCTGCTCGGCCGCGGGGTCCGCCTGTTCGGCGTCGATGCTCCGTCCGTCGACCAGCGTGAGAGCAAGACGCTTCCCGTGCACCACATGCTGTTTTCGGGGGGTGGCTTCGTCCTCGAGAACCTGGATCTTCGCCGTGTAATTGACGGACGGTACGAGCTGCTCGCCTTTCCGCTCAAGGTGATGGCAATGGACGCGGCACCCGTCAGGGCCGTCCTGCGGGACCTCGACCAGCGGCGCTATATTTAGGCCATGCCCGCGCCGATCTACCTCGACCACGCCGCGACGACACCGGTTCGCCCGGAAGTCCTCGAGGCGATGCAGCCGTACTTCGGCGCGCGCTTCGGGAACCCGTCGAGCACGCATCGCTGGGGGCGCGAGGCGCGTGCCGCCCTCGACGAGGCGCGGGAGCGCGTCGCGCGCTGTCTCGGCGCGCACCCTGACGAGGTGTGCTTCACGTCGGGTGGAACGGAGGGCGACAACCTGGCAGTGCTCGGGTCGTGGCGCGCCCGGCGGGACCCGGCTCGCGTCGGCATCGTCACCACGCCCTTCGAGCACAAGGCGATTCTCGCTGCCGTGCACGCCGCCACCCGTGAGGGAGCCGACGAGCGGTTTGTCGCGGTGACTCACGATGGGGTCGTTTCGCTCCCGTCGTTCGATGCGGTCGTGGACACGACGGTTGCCCTCTGCACGGTGATGTGGATCAACAACGAGATCGGCACGATCCAGCCCATCGTCGAGCTTGCGCGCCGTGCAAGGGCACGCGGGGCGATCTTCCACACCGATGCCGTGCAGGCATTTGGAAAGGTCACGATCGATGCCGCGTCGATGCCGTTCGATCTCCTCACCATCTCCGGTCACAAGTTCGGCGCGACGAAGGGCATCGGGGCGATGTTCATCCGCCGCGGCACGGCGCTCGAGCCGCTGATGCATGGCGGCTCCCAGGATCGCGGTCGCCGCCCGGGAACGGAGAACGTCGCGGCGGCCGTGGGTCTCGCGCGCGCGGCGGAGCTCGCACTCGCGGAGCGCGACGCCGAGCATGCGCGTCTGCTCGCGTTGCGGGACGCGCTCGAGCGCGCGCTGATGGAGCGCGTCCCGGACGCAGTGGTGCACGGGCGCAACGGCCCCCGGGCGCCGCACATCATCAGCATCTCGGTGCCGGGCACCGACAGCGAGTCGATGCTGATGGCCCTCGACCTCAAGGGCGTTGCGGCATCGTCGGGCTCGGCGTGCCAGAGCGGCACCGTGACGCCATCGCATGTCCTGACGGCGATCGGCGTGGCGCCCGAGCTCGCGTCGTCCGCCGTGCGACTGAGCCTCGGCGCGCTCACTACGGAGGCGTGCGTCGACCGGGTGGCTCAGCTCTTCCCCGAGCTGATCAACAAGGCGCGGCGCCTCTCCGGTTCGGCGAGCTGACGATGGGCGACCGGGTGCTGGTGGCGATGTCCGGCGGAGTCGATTCATCGGTTGCCGCGGCGATGCTCGTGGACGAGGGCTTCGACGTCGTCGGCGCGACGATGAAGCTGTTCTGCCACGGCGACGACATTCCCGATCGTCCGTGCTGCTCGCTCGACTCGATCAACGATGCCCGTCGGGTCTGCGAGTCGCTGGGCGTCCCCCACTACGTGCTCAACCTCGAGCGCCCATTCGGCGAGGACGTCATCGACAACTTCGTCGCCGAGTATGCCCGCGGCCGGACGCCGATTCCGTGCGTGCGGTGCAACACGTTCACGAAGTTTCGCGACCTGCTGCGCAAGGCCGATGCGATCGACGCGCGGTGGATCGCGACGGGACACTATGCGCGCATCGTGGACGGCGCCCTCCACCGCGCGGCCGACGATGCCAAGGACCAGACCTACTTTTTGTGGGGGATCGACCGCGGGGTGCTGTCGCGCATGCTCCTTCCGATCGGCGAGATGACGAAGGCCCAAACGCGAGCACGCGCGCATGCGATGGGCCTCGAAGTGGTTGCCGAGAAGGCGGAGAGCCAGGAGATCTGCTTCGTGCCCGGCGGCGATTACACGGCCGTCCTCGAGCAGCGACTGGGCACGAACGCCCCCGCGCTTTCGGCGGGCCCTGTCGTGCTTTCCGACGGGAGCATCGTCGGCCACCACGAGGGCTTCGCGCGCTACACGATCGGCCAGCGTCGCGGCCTGCCAGGAGGGTATCGGCAGCCGATGTTCGTCGTCGACATTCGCCCGCACGATCGCGCGGTGGTGATCGGCCCGCGTGAGGAACTGCTCGGGCACGGTGTCATCGCGCGCGAGCTGAACTGGCTCGGCGAGCCGCCCTCGGTCGGCGCGACGGTGCGCGTCCGCGTGCGTCACCGCGCAGCACCCGCCTTTGCCGAGATCGTGCGACTCGATGACGACGAGATCGAGCTCGCTCTCGACGAGCCCGTATCCGCGATCACGCCCGGGCAGTCGGTGGCGATCTACGCCGGTGATCGGGTGATCGGCGGGGGCATCATCGAGCGTGCGGGTCGCGGGCCTCGCCAGGCGCTCCCCGTCGTGCCGGCGAGCCGCAGGCTCTCACTCAGTATTTGAGTCCGCCCGCTTCCGCGAACTCGCGCATCATTCGTTCCTGCTCCTCGGAAAGATGCTCGGGCACGTCGATCGTCACTTCGACGATGAGATCACCACGGTGGGTCGCTTTCGCGATGCCCTGACTGCGGATCCGGAAACGCTTTCCGGAGGGAGTCCCAGGCGGAATGCGGATCGTGACCTTCTTGTCGTCGAGGGTCTTCACGCTGATCTTCGACCCGAGCGTTGCCTGCGCAATGTTCAGCGGGACGGTCGCGATGATGTCGAGTCCCTCGCGCTTGAAGAAGCGGTCCGGCTGCACCTGGAAGGTGATGAGCAGATCACCTGGCGGTCCACCCTTGACGCCCTTCCCGCCCTGCTCCTTCAGCCGGATCTTGCTCCCGTCATCGACACCGGCGGGAACGGTGACCGCGATCTTGCGACGCGCGCGGATCTCCCCGGTGCCATGGCACGTCGCGCAGCGCTGCGACGGAACCTGACCGCGTCCGAGACATACCGGGCATGGGCGCGTCACGGCGAACCCGCCCTGGCCGAAGGAAATTGTCCCGCGGCCGGAGCACTCGGTGCATGCCTTGAACGTCGCACCGGGCGCCGCGCCGTTGCCGCGGCACGTCGAGCATTCCTCGTTCACCTCGAGATCGATGTTGACCTTGCCGCCCAATGCTGCGGTCCGGAAGGGAATCTCGAGCGTGCTTTCCACGCTCTGGCCGCGTTCGGGGCCGCGCTGCCGCGCGCTGGTGCGCCCCTGGCCAAACATCGAACCAAACAGGTCTCCGAGCCCGCCGATGCCCCCGACGTCGAAGTCCTCGAATCTGAACGAGCCGCCCTGCGGGGGGCCCGACCCGGGTGGGCCGCCCCCCGGTGGACGCTGGTGCGTGCGTCCCCCACTGCCGAAGCCGCTGAACGCGCCGAGGCGGCGCATGTCGTCGTACTGCTTCCGCTTCTCCGGATCACCGAGAACGTTGTGCGCCTCGGAGATCTCCTTGAATCGCTCGGCGGCCTTCGGGTCGTTGCGATTCGCGTCGGGGTGATTCTTCTTCGCCAGCTTTCGGTACTGCTTCTTGATCTCGTCCTGCGTCGCCGATGCGGATACGCCGAGCACGGCGTAATAGTCCTTGGTCGCCATCGACGATCAGCCGGTCCTCATCCGTTCCACTGCTTCACGACGACGCGCGCCGGGCGGAGGAGCTGGCCATTGAACGTGTAGCCGCGCTGGTAGACCCGTGCGACCATGTTGTCGTCCTCGGATGACAATGCCGGCTCGGTCGCGACGGCTTCCTGCGCGGCCGGATCGAAGGGCTGGTCGACCGGCTCAATGACCTCGAGTCCCGCGCCGCTGAGCGCTTTCCGCAGCTTCTTCTCGACGAGGTCGACACCCTGCAGCACCGTCGGGGAATCGGTCGCGGCAGGATCGAGCGTGGCGAATCGCGACAGGTCATCGAGCGAGTCGATGAGCTGCTTGACGAGATCCGCCTGCGCGCGCGAGCCCGACTCGAGCCGTTCCTTCAGCGTCCGCTTGCGGAAGTTGTCGTACTCGGCGGCCAGCCTGAGATACTTGTCGCGCTGTTCGTCGAGCGCGCGCTGCACTTCGGCGCTGTCGGTCGCGGAGACTCGCTCGCTGATCGGTCCGGTCTGAACCCCGGCGCCGTTGTCACCGTCGGTCGCGGACGCGCCGCGCGCGAATGCGTCCTCGGACGAGACCTCCTCGTTGTCGGGGAGATCCTGGTCGAATGGATTGTCAGGGTATGTCATTGCTGCAGGTCACGGTCATGGTGTGAGTCTACGCCGGGGGCAACGCAACCGCTATGCCCGGTGCCGTCACGCACGGGCCACGAGCGCAACGCGTACGAGATCGAGCGCCGACTGGGCGGAACGCGCACGAATCTCGTCCCGGTCACCGGGATAGCCGCGACCGACCGCAGTCACGGACCCGAGCACATCGGCCGCAACCCAGACTGTCCCCACCGGCTTCGTCGGTGTTCCGCCAGCAGGACCGGCAATGCCCGTGACGGCAATGCCGATTTCCGTTCCGAATCGCGCGCGCGCTCCACTCGCCATGCTCCGAACCACACGCTCGCTCACAGCGCCGTGGGATTCGAGGTCGCCGTCCGCGACACCGAGCAGGTCGACCTTGACGCGATTGTCATATGCAATGACGCCGCCCGCGAACACCGCGCTCGCGCCGGGAACCGCGGCGATCCGGCCGCCGAGCAGGCCGCCCGTGCAGCTCTCACCGACAGCGACGCGGAGGTTTCGTGCGTGGCACTGCTCGACCACGACCGCGGCGAGATCGACCGCGCCCTCGCCGTAGACTCGCGCGCCGATTCGTTCGAGCAGCCGCCCCGCCGCATCGGCGAGCAAGCGATCCGCCGCCGCCGGCTCGGCGTCGCGAGCCGTGAGGCGGAGGTCCACGCCCTCAGCGCCGGGCAGGTAGGCGAGCGACAGCGGCGCTATCGACTTCGCGATATCGTCGATGCGGTCGGCGAGCGCCGACTCGGCGATGCCCGTCGTCCGGAGTGTGCGCGACCGGACGACCGTCGATGTCGGCCCCGCCCGTTCGAGCAGCAAGGGCATCAGGGTATCGGCGAGCATGCCCTTCATCTCGCGCGGAACTCCCGGGAGCATCGCCACCCAGCGGGAACGCTCGTCCTCGAGCCAGATGCCGGGAGCGCTGCCGTGGCGATTGCGGAGGATCCGCGCGCCTTCCGGCACGACGGCCTGGGCGCGGTTGCTCGCGGGCATCGGGCCCGGATAGCCGCGCGACCGGAACAGTTCCTCGATGCCGGCGAGCACCGCGCTATCGAGTCGCATCGCACGACCGAAGAGCGCCGCGATCGCGGGTTTGGTGAGGTCATCGCTTGTCGGCCCGAGGCCCCCGGTGGTGATGACCGCACCGGTTCGCTCGAGGCCGG
Source organism: Gemmatimonadaceae bacterium (assembly GCA_031412375.1). GTDB lineage: Bacteria > Gemmatimonadota > Gemmatimonadetes > Gemmatimonadales > Gemmatimonadaceae > JANPKQ01. Next base: position 11,231 of record JANOCW010000006.1, read on the forward strand.
CACTAACCGCATCGGCGATCTCGCCCGCGCTGTCGCCAACGGTCGCACGGCGAACGACCTGGATCCCCAGGCCGGCGAGCTCGCGGGCCAGGTGCGCCGCGTTGGTGTCGATGGTGAACCCGAGCAGCAGCTCGTCACCGATCGTGACGATCTCGATCTTCACCCCGCTACCAACTCGAGCGCACGGCGCGAGCTTCGATCAGGAGGGACCGCGATCGCCCCGTGCTCCCGGCGTCGCGGTCGCAGGCTGCCGCGACCACATGATGTAGCCATAGCGGCGGAAGTAGAGCCACAGTGACATCAGCGTCAGCCCGAACGCGCCGATCATCGCGAGGGTCCCCACGACGCCGTTGAAGTGCGCGAACAGTCGCCATGCCGTTCCGTCCCACCCGCCACTTCGCCCCGCGGTCGCCGCGGAGAACCAGAAGTAGGCGGCGCCGATCCACGTGCACTGGAATCCCATCTTCCATTTCGCCGGCCCGATCGAGGCGATGATGAGCCCGCGTCGTGCCGCGACCTGGCGGAAGATGGTCATCACGAGCTCGCGGCCCAGCACTACGGCGACGATCCACCATGGCAGGGGGACATCGCCCACCGGCGTCGTGAAGGGAAACTGCGCCGCTCCGGGCACGGCCTCGAGGAAGGGCAGCGCCGGGTGACGGACGGGCGCCATGAGGACGTACATCGGCAGCATGGTGCCCAGGAGCAGCAGCTTGTCGGCGAGCGGGTCGAGCAGGCGCCCGAGATCGGTGATCGCGTTCCGCGTGCGAGCGAGCTTGCCGTCGTAGTAGTCGGTGACAGCGGCGACGATGAACAGCCAGAAACCCACCATCCGCCAGCCGGCGGACGGCACGAACGGGAGATATGCGATCAGGGGCATGATCGCGATCCGCCCGATGGTGATGCTGTTGGGAAGGTTCACGCTGCGCTTTCGCCTACGCGAGTGTCTTCAGAACCAGCTTGCTGACGGCCTTGAGGGTTTCGAAGACGCCATCGCCGGTGACCGCCACTGCCTCGAAATATGTCGCGCGTTCCACCCATTCGCCTGTCGGAGCCTGATCGACGAGGTTCTCGCCGGCGTGGTATGGATCGGGAGCGGTGCGCTGCCGTGCCGCCTCGGCCAGCTCCCAGCCCGGGTTGAGCGCCGCCTGAAGCTCCCGGACCGGGGCGGCATTTGGCAGGTCGCGCTTGTTGTACTGGATGATGAACGGCATCCGCGTCAGGTCATAGCCATACTCGGCCATGTTGTCGTACAGGTTCTGCATCGCTTCCTGGTTCGCCTCCATCCGCTCGATCTGCGAGTCGGCGACGAAGACGATGCCATCCACACCCTTCAGGATCAGCTTCCGGCTGGCGTTGTAGTAGACCTGCCCGGGGACGGTGTAGAGATGAAAGCGCGTCTTGAAGCCGCGAATCGTGCCGAGGTCCACGGGTAGGAAATCGAAGAACAGCGTGCGCTCGGTCTCGGTGGCGAGCGAGATGAGCTTGCCCCGCGTATTCGGCGTCACCTTGCCGTAGATGTGCTCGAGGTTCGTCGTCTTCCCGCCGAGACCGGGACCGTAATACACGATCTTGCAGTTGATCTCGCGCGAGGCGTAGTTGATCATCGACATGGCTGATCTCCTGGCTTACTGGAACAGCTTGTCGATTTCGTCATCGGCGCCGGCGAGAATGTTCTCCTGGCCGCCCTGTTGCCCCTGCGCGCGCGAAAACACCTTCTCGAACAACCGCGTCAGCTCATCGACGGTCTGTTTCATCTTGAGACGTACCAGCCCCAGCGTTGTGCGGTTGTCGAAGAGCACGACGAGGATCACCCGTCGCGCGATGTCGGCGAGGTACATCGACTCCTTCTCACCCTGGTGGAAGAGCGAGTTGAAGTCATTCTCGCCGATGAGCTTGGCGAGCTGGTCGTTCGCGCTGAAATCGGCCGCCGTCAGCGTGGCGAACGCCGTCGGATCGAACGTCGGCTGCTCGCCGACGGTGGCCACGAGCTGCCCCGTGCGATCGACGATGAGCGCGCACCGCGCGTTGCTGTCGTAGAGAAATCGCTGGAGGAGTGCCGTGATGGCCCCGAAGTCATCTTCGGTGAACGACCAGCTTGCTGAGCCAACAGCCATGACTGTTCCCGGGCTTAGTGAAGATGCGCTTCAATGCGCCGCAGCACTCGCTCGCCACGACGACGAAGGATGGTTCGGCGTTCCCAACCGATGTAGTCCCGGAGCACTCGCGCCGTGTCGAAGCTTGGCTGGCCACTCAGATACCCCAGCGCCGCCAGCCGCCGGAGCGGCTGGGGATTGAACAGGTCGCGCCGGAACCGCTGCATCTGCATGCTCCAGACGAGCGCCCCCACCGCCGCGCCACCGAGAAAGCCCAGTGTCGCCATATTGGTACGCCCCATCAACGCATCTCCCGGCGCGCGGACAGCGCCTGTGCGATCGTCACTCCGTCGGCATATTCGAGGTCGCCGCCGACGGGCAGTCCACGAGCGATGCGCGACACCAGGACCCGCGATGACGACGCGAGCTGGCGCTGGACGTACAGCGCCGTCGCCTCTCCCTCGAGGGATGGGTTCGTGGCAAGAATCACCTCGCGCACGCCGCTCTGCTCGACGCGGTCGATCAGCGGACGAATCGTCAGGTCCTCGGGACCGACTCCATCGAGTGGCGACAGGCGACCGCCGAGGACGTGATACACGCCCCGGAACTCACCCGCACGCTCGATCGCCCCGATGTCCGACGCCTCTTCCACCGCACAGATGACGCTCGAGTCCCGCCGGGCGTCTCGACAAATCCCGCACAGCGCGTCCTCCGTCAGGTTGAAGCAGCGCGTGCAGGGGCGCACGCGCTCCGCGAGCACGATGAGGGCGTCGGCAAGGCGGCGGCTCTGCTCCGGCGGTTGCTTGACCAGGTGGTAGGTGAGCCGCATTGCGGTCTTGCGCCCAATGCCGGGCAGCCTCGCGAGCTCTGTCGCGAGGTCGTCGATGACCGACACGTCAGAAGGGCAGCTTGAAGGGGAGCTGCATGCCGCCCGCGAGCTTGCTCATCTCTTCCTGCGCGAGCGCCGCTGCCTTCTTCTGCGCTTCGCTCACCGCGACGAGCACCAGGTCCTCGAGCATCTCGACGTCGGCCGCGTTCACGACGCTCGGGTCGATGTGAATCTTCCGAAGCTGGCCGCGCCCATCCGCTTCGACCGTGACCATGCCGCCGCCGGCTGCGGCAGACACCGTCTTCTGGGCGAGGTCATCCTGCATGCTCTGCAGGCGGCCCTGCATCTCCTGCGCCTGCTGCAGGATCTTCATGAAATCAGTCATCGGGATGCCGGGCTGGTGAACGGTTGGGGAGCGAAAGCTCGAAGGTTGGAACGCACGCCGCAAGCGTGCTCAATCGAGCAGTTCGAGGTCGAGCACGTCGATCGCCTTCCCCAGGAGGGGATCGCGCTTGCGGAGCTTCGCAACCTTGTCCGCACGCAACGCATCCTCGGTCAGGCGCCGGGCCCCGCCGGGAGCCGGCGCGGCCTCGGTCCGCTGCAGGATGACGCGTGAAACACCGGAGAACTCGCGTCGAAGCTCGGCCAGGAGATCCTCCGACCCACCTTCCAGCGCGCCCTCGACGACTTCATGCTCGCCCTCCGGCGCCCCATCGAGCTGCAGGGTGATCACACCGCTCCGCGAGACCACCGTCGGAATGGCCTCCGCGAGAGCGCTGGCAAGCACGCCGCGGCCACCTGCACGTACGCGTTCGACGATGTCATCCCAACGCTCGACGAGCCGGTTGAGATCCAATGCGACCACCGCACTCGGCGACGGCGTATCGACCGTGCGCGCCGGGGGTGGACGGAGTGCGGCCGCCGCGGTGTCCGCCCCCGTCGTCCGGGCTGGCGCGGCCGACCGCGCTTCATCCCGAGCCGACGACGGCGACTCTCTCCGTGCACCGCCTCCCGGCGGACTGTCGGGTGGCGGGCTGCCCGCAGCAGCGAAACCCCGCAGAACCTCCTCGAGAGCAACCGAGCGGTCGAGAAGCGCGAAGCGCACGAGTAGCGTTTCCAGCAGGAGACGCTGCTGCGTGCTCCGCTTGAACCGTGGCTCCAGCTCGGCGATGGTGTTGAGCATGCGGAGGGCGTCGTTCGCCGGGAGCACATCGCGAAGCGCAATCAGCCCGGCTGCCGCAGACTCCGACATGCCCGCCGCCGAGCCGCCGAGGGACACGGAGAGCTGCGCACGCAGCGTGTCGGCGAGCCCCGCGAGCAGCACGCCGAAATCCACGCCGCCCTCGGCCAGCCTTGCAACCGCCGGGAAGACATCGGCGGCCCGTTGCTCCGCGATCAACCGCAGCAGCGCCAGATACTCCTCTTCCGGGACGAGGCCGAGGGCTTCGCGGACGGTGTCGACGGTGAGGCCTCCGGCGGCGAGGGAGAGTGCCTGATCCGTGAGGCTCAGCGCATCCCGCATCGACCCATCGGCGGCGCGCGCCAGCATTGCGAGTGCGTCCTCGGTCGCCTCGACTTTCTCGGCGCGGAGCACGTGCGAAAGCCGGTCACGAATCTCCGTGGGCCCGATGCGCTTCAGGTCGAAGCGCTGAAGCCGGCTGAGAACGGGCGCGGCTGCCTGGGCAATCTTCTGGGGTTCGGTCGTCGCGAAGACGAACACGACTCGTGGCGGCGGCTCCTCGAGCACCTTGAGCAGCGTGTTCCACGCCTCCCGGGTCAGCATGTGCGCCTCGTCGACGATGTAGACCTTGTACCGGTCATCACCTGACGGTGCGTACATCGCGCGCTCGCGGAGGTCGCGCGCATCGTCGACCCCTCGGTTGGACGCTGCGTCGATCTCCACGACGTCGAGGCTGGCAGATCCACTCCAGATGCGCGTGCACGAGATGCACTCGCCGCACGGCTCCCCGTCCTGTTGCTGCGCGCGCCGCTCGCAGTTGAGCGCCATCGCGAGCACGCGCGCCAGCGTCGTTTTGCCGGTGCCGCGTGGCCCGCAGAGGAGGTAGCCGTGGGCTACCCGCCCGCGCGCGATCGCGCCCTGAAGGGTGCGCGCGACGTGCGACTGCACGGCCACCTCATCGAACCGCCTGGGACGATACTTTCGCGCGAGAGCCAGCACGGGCGACCGGGAGAGGGAGAACGGAGATACATGCCCTGCGAGACAGAGACTGGCGCTGACGCCGAGAGCCTGCCGGTGGAGTCACCGGTCAGGCTCTCGGATCCACCCTGCGCGCCCAGCCCGCGGCGCTTCGTTCGCGCGAGCCGCCTCTCGGAAGAGGGCGACCGCCCGCGCGATACTCCAGGCCTGACGGAGCAACGAAAGACACCGCATGCCGCTGCTACCTTCGGGGTCCTGACGGAGTTAGCAGGCTCGCGCCCTCCGGGACCTGGAGCACCCGCAAGATAGCCGCGACGCGGGGGAGGGGAAAGGGAGGTCCGGGCTGAGCTGGGAGCTTCAAGCGGTCGGCCGGGAGCGGTACGCCGGGAGCGGTACGCTGGGAGCGCGGCATCCTCGGCGCGGAGGATTGGAACTGCGAGGTGCCAGCCGGGCTAGCTGATGAGCGGAAAGCCGCCAGCCTGCCTTCCGTGGGGAGGGGCGTTTACTCGCCGAAGGGAAACGCGGAATCGGGGGACTGTGGTGCCGGACGGCGGGGTCACATCGCCAAGCGGGACTTTTGGTTTGGTGGAGCTCTCCGCTGCAAGCTCTCCAGCTTGCCGCCGGCACCTTCCCTTTTCGACTCTCCCCCGCAGCGATGCCGCCGTGAGCTTCGCGCTGGAAAACTGTTAGCTCCCCGCGCGCCCTCCCGCTTCGAGCAGCTCCCGCACCACCTGCCCCGCCCGTTTCACCGCCCGGTCGTCCACATCGAGATGCGTGACCGCCCGGATGCGCGTCGCATTCCACGGCGTCAGCAGTACCCCCCGGTCAGCAGCGGCTTTCACCAGATCGAACGCCGAAACCCCTGCTGGCAAGTCGACCATCACGATGTTGGTGTCCGGCGGTACTACGCGCGCCCCGGCAACGCCATCCACCGCGTCCGCCAGTCGACGCGCGCGCGCGTGATCCTCGGGCATCCGCGCGAGGTGACGATCGAGCCCGTGCAGTGCGCCGGCGGCAAGAATGCCCGACTGCCGCATCCCGCCGCCGAATCGCTTGCGGATCATCCAGGTTCGCTCGATCGCGTCGCGCGAGCCTGCGAGCGCCGCGCCGACCGGTGCGCCGAGTCCCTTCGAGAAGGAGACCATGACGGTGTCGGCACAGGCGGCGAAATCGGCGAGCGGAGTGCCGCTCGCCACCGAGGCGTTCCACAGCCGCGCCCCGTCGAGGTGCACGGGCAATCCGTTCTCGCGCGCGACTGCGCTGAGCGCGCGCAGCTCGGTGAGCGGCGTGATCTTGCCGCCCGCGCCGTTGTGGGTGTTCTCGAGACAGACGAGGCTCGCAAGCGGCGCGTGCGGTGACGGCGGGCGGATCGCCTGCCGCAGCGACTCCGCATCCATCACCAGGCCGGGCGACGGCACGAGCCGCACCTGCACACCGGCGAGCGCTGCCGCTCCGGCGTGCTCCCAGTGGACGATATGGGCGTTCGTGTCGACGAAGATCTCCGTGCCTGGACGTGACAACAGCCAGACAGCGGCCTGGTTCGCCATCGTTCCCGTCGGGAAGAAGAGCGCTCGCTCCTTGCCCAGCATCTCGGCAACGCGGTCCTCGAGGCGTCGAACCGTCGGGTCGCCATCGAGCACATCGTCCCCGACTTCGGCGTCCGCCATCGCCCGCCGCATTTCGGGCGTCGGACGCGTGACGGTGTCACTTCTCAGATCGATCGACATGGGCATAAACATGACGACCGCCCGGCGCGCTGCAAAGCGCGCCGGGCGGTCGATCAGTGGAGCTCGTCCTCAGCCGGGGCGGGGAATGTTGCCTGGAACCGGGGAAGCGATTCCGCCCGCGATCACTGCGGCGGCGGCGGCGTGATGACCGGCCTGTTGACGATGACCGTCTCCGGCTTGGTGGCAACGCCAGGCGTACCAACCGTGTCCTTCTTGGTGCCGACATCCACGTCGACGGTGGGAAGGGTCACTTCCGTTTTCCCATCAGCGGTCTTCTTGCACCCGGCGGTGGACAGGGCCAGGATCGCGAGTGCTGCGGCGGCAAATGTGCGCATGGTAGTCTCCAGTGAGAAGTGCGCTGCGGAGTAGGGCAACCTTTGCGCCACCGGTCAGGCTTCGAACGTCTCGCGCTGGTGCCGACGGACCCGCCGCAGCTCGGCGACCTGGGCCACCTCGCCGCCGAGGATGAAAATCGTCGCGGCATAGTAGACCCAGGTCACCAGGACCACCGCGGCGAGAAGCGTCCCGGTATAGATGGACTCGGGGCTGAAGCGCGACATGTACGCGGTAAACAGATTCTTCGCCATCTCGAAGCACGTGCTCGTGAACATCGCCGCGATCAGCGCAGTCTGCCACCGGATGCGGCGGAGGGGCAGATACTTGTACAGCGAGAAGAACATCAGGACGATGAAGGCGAATGCGAGCGCCCGGCCGATCGAGTACTCGACCTGGCCCATGACATCCTGCCGCAGGCCGATCGTCGAGAGCACGGCAATCCCGCGCGTGGTCGCCGCTGCCAGATACGCGCTCAGCGCCGTATAGGCGGCGACCAGTATCGTCGCGACGACGGTGATCTTGATGTCGAAGATCTTGCCGTCGACGATCCCGCGGTCCGACTCGATGTCGAAGACCTCTGCGAGGACCGTGCGGAGCGACCCGAACAAGCGGGTCGAGAACCAGATGAAGCCGACCGCGCTCCACCAGCCGACGCTGCCACCTGCACGAATGACGTCGTTGACGACACGCGTGATGAGTGGGTTGGGACCCTGTGCCGTCGGCAGCAACCGGTCGATGATCGCGCCCACCTCGGCCGACGAGGCATCCGTCGAATGGTTGAGGAGGTACGCGAGACCCGTCGCAAGCAGCAGGAAGAACGGAATCGCAGCCAGCAGGATGTTGAATGCGATACCGCCGGCGAGGAAAAAGATGTTGTCCTCGCCGGAATTGTCCCAGACGCGTTTGGCGTAATCCCGAAGGGACCAGCCGAGGCGGGTGAGGAGTGGCCGCTGAGCCATACGCGCGGGCAGGCGACCCGCGCTGGTGCTACTCGCTCGACCCGCCGGTGCGCGAAGACCGGCTGGCGCTGGTCCTGGCGCGGGTGCGCGCAACCGCGGCGCCGGCGTCGTACGAGGCCTTGGTTTCGGCAATCCGGCGCTCGAGGTCGTCGCGCGCCTGCTGAGCCGCTGCGCGCCCAGCATAGACGGCCTGCGAGACCTGCTGGCGCTTCAACTCCACGGCCTGCCGCGCATGGTCGATCTGCTCCTCGACCTGGGTGCGCGCATCGTTAAAGGTGTCGACGACCGTGCCGGTCAGCTCCTCGGCCGCTCCCTGCGCCGCGTCCCGGACGCGACGAGCGCCCCGCTGCAGCTCGCGCCGCGTCTCCTGCCCCGTCCGAGGCGCGAAGAGCAGCGCGACTCCGGCACCGAGGGCGAGGCCGAGCAGGAACGACCCGGTGCTGCCGTCGGTCTTCTCGATCACCACGTAGGGCTCTTCTTCGTCGAAATGATACTCACGCATCGTCGTTTCCTCGCTCCCCCATCATCGATCGTTCATCCGCGGGACGGGCCTTCCGCTCACCGCGATCGCCCACTCTTCGCCTTCGCCTTGCCCTTGGGCGCGACCTTGGCCGGCGCCGGCCGTGCCCCACCCTTGGGCGCTGATGCAGGCGGCGCGCCGCGTCGCCCCTCGTCCTCGCTGCCGCGCCTGGGCTTCTCGCTCCCGCTCGCTGCCCGCGGAGGCTCGTGGCGTCCACCGTTGACAATCGCGATCATCTCCGCCTGGACCATGGCCGGTGTAACGCCGAGGAGCTTCGCGGTGCGCACCGGATCTCCGTCGGTGGAGGCGAAGGTTCCGAGCAACACCTTGCGCCGGGCATCCGCCATCGACGAGCCGACCTGGATCGTCAGCGACCCCGCATTCTCGCCATTGAGGCGGATGTGCCGCGGCGTGATGTCCTGCGGCCCGATCGTGCTGCCACGGGTCATGATCACGGCGCGCTCGACGGCGTTCTTGAGCTCGCGAACGTTGCCTGGCCAGTGGTAGGCCAGGATCCAGTCCCACGACGACTCCTCGAAGCCCATCACCTTCTTGTTGTTCTCGATCGCGTATCGTGTCAGGAACTCGGTCGCGAGCAGCTTGATGTCGCCCACCCGCTCGCGCAGCGGAGGCAGGAAGACCTCGACCACGGCGAGGCGATAGTACAGGTCCTCGCGCAGGTCGCCGTCAGCGATCGCCTGCTGCAGGTCGCGGTTGGTGGCGGCGACGATCCGGATGTCGACCGTGATCTCCTTCTTTCCGCCGAGACGGCGAATCGTCCGTGTCTCGAGCGCGCGCAGCAGCTTGACCTGAATGTCCGGCGGCATCTCGGCCACTTCATCGAGGAAGAGCGTACCCCCGTGCGCCATCTCGAATGCACCGGCCTTTTCGTTCGTCGATCCCGTGAAGGCGCCCTTCTCGTGGCCGAACAGCTCGTTCTCGAGAATGTCCTTCGGCAGCGCGGCGCAGTTCAGCGCGAGGAACGGACCCTTCACGCGCTCGCTCTTCGAGTGCATCGCCCGCGCGACGAGCTCCTTGCCGGTGCCCGACTCGCCGAGGATGAGGACGCTCGCCGTCGAGGGGGCGACCGCCTCGATCACCTGGTAGACGTTGCGCATCGACTCCGAGTGACCCGTGAGCTCACCGTAGTGCGTGAGCCCCTCGAGCTTGGACGCCAGCTCCCGGTTCTTCTGGTGGAGCGCGAACCGCTCGAGTGCCTTCGGGATGAGTGCCTTGACGCGATTCAGCTTTTCGGCGTTGAGCGGCTTCTCGATGTAGTCATACGCCCCCTGGCGCATCGACTGCACGGCCGAATCGACCGTGGCCTGCCCGGTGATGATGATGCATTCGGTGGGGATGTCGCGCTGCTGGAGCTCCTTGAGGAGCGCGATGCCGTCGAGCTTCGGCATCTTGAGATCGGCGAGGACAACGCCGTAGCTCTCGGCCATCAGGCGCTCGAGTGCGCGCTGGCCATCGAGCGCAACCTCGACCTCGTAGCCTTCATCCGCGAGAATGGCGCTCAGACCGTCCGTGATCGAACGCTCATCGTCCGCAATCAGGATCTTCGCCTGCGTCGTGCCGTCTGAACCCATCATCCCCGTGAGCTGGAGGGAAAGGAGATCGTAATGCCATGTGCGACGGGAGCGAGTGAGATCCCCGCCTCCGTCACCGCCGCGGCAATGGCGTCGCCGAGCGTCAGCGGCCCGCCGGCGTCGCACTCAATGTACACGTTCGCGGCCCCTTCCGTACCGAGGCGGCAGACGACGCGGCCTTCGCGGGCGAGTGCGGCGAGGAGCGCTGCCGAGAGCGCCAGCCTCGTCGCCGTCGGATCAGCGAGCGTGGTGACGCTTCCCGAATTCATTGGGACATCGAGCGCGATCGTCGCCTTCCCCGCCCCGCTTGCCACTGCGACCAGCCGACCCAGCAGTGTTCCGACGTCAGTGGTGTCCGGCGGAGGCCGGAGCAGCGTGACAAGGGCGTCGGCCTGGCCCGTGAGCAATTCGAGCTGCACCGCCGCCGCGTTGGCAAAGGAGGCCATCGCCGCCCCTTCCGCCCCGCGCGCGGCGCGACTGCGCACGACCTCGAGATTGACGGCGACGCCATTCAGGGCATTTCGAATCTCGTGCGCCGTGTGATCGGTCAGCCGCTGCAGGGTAGCCAGCCACAGCGCTGCCAGTCGCTCGGACTTCCGGGTCATTCCCCCGCGTCGGGATCATCCGGCGCCGCGAGCACGTCCGGTCCCTGGCCCGGGAGCGGCATGTGCCGCTCCGGCGGGTGCACAAAGCGCTTCACGGCGTCGGCCGTACCGCCGATCGCGAGCTGGGAGAAGAGGAACTCGAACTTCTCGTCGTACGCGCGAGCGATCTCGGTCTTCACGGATTCCGGGAGGTCCCAGAGCGCGCGCTTGAAGGGCCC
>JANOCW010000007.1:0-5229 GCA_031412375.1 Gemmatimonadaceae bacterium
GGCGAGCGGGTCGTCGCCAGCCAGGCTCGCCAATCGGCGTCGATCGCCGGCAGGGTCGATGGGAGTCCGGGCAGCCCCGCCAGCGCCATCGGATCACGCGGGTTGCGGCGCAGCCGACTCACCAGCGTCGCGATCGCATCGCCGCCGCCGCGGCTCTCGACGTACGACCACAGTGCGTAGGACAGCACATAAAAACGCGCGAGTGGATCGGCATCGAGTCGCCGGTCACCGGCAACGTATGCGGTGTCCACCGTCACGCGTCCGTCGCGGAAGACGCGCTCGGTGATGATGCGCGTGTCGCGCGGGCGTACGCGATCGCAGGGTTCGTCGCAGGGCGGCGACGACACCACCCGCGTGGAGAATGCCTCATCGCGGTTCCCCCGGAGCGGGTGGCGAAAGGCGAGCACTTCGGCGAGGCTGGGCAGCGGGAGGAATTCGCGAGCCTGGGCGAGGCGAACGGCCCGAATGGTGTCGGGCTCCATGGAGATCGCCACGGCCTCGTCCACCCAGTCGGGCATGTAGGTGCCATACTCGCCAGCCATCTCTCGGCCTGGTGAAAAGAGCCACGCCCCAAACATGACATGTCCAAGTTCATGCGGCAGGACCTCGCGCCACTGCTCGGCGACAAATCGCCGGGTGTCCGACGGCGCGGCGCCTGTCGCCGGACGCCCCATCCCGGCTGCGAGCCGCGGGGATGTCGGCCACACGAGCGACCATTGCGCACCTTCAGTGAAGCCGGCAAAGCTGCGGGTCGTCGACAGCGCGATGGTGCCGGCGGGCGGGTCGCCGAGAATGCTTGCGAATCGTCGCCGTGCGTTCGTGCAGGCTGCGCGTGCGAGGGCGAGGTCGCTGCGCGAGACATCGCCGGTGATGGCACACTCATCCGCTCCACGGGGCGCGGTCGTGCACGCACCGATCGACAGGAGTAACAGCGCCAGCAAACGCATGAGCGGAGAGGGTGAGGTGTGAAGTCCCTCTCTAGAAGGACTGCACCTCGCGCCGCCGACCGGCGCGACGCCGCCCCTTATTGGCCGATGTGCTTCGCGTATTCGTCGGGGCCGAGCAGGTGTTCGCGATCCGCGGCGTTCCGGAGGCGCATCCGTACCATCCAGCCGTCGCCGTACGGGTCGCTGTTCACGACAGCCGGCTCCCGATCGAGCTTTTCGTTCACGGCGATGACTTCGCCAGCGACGGGGCTGAACAGCTCCGACACAGCCTTGACCGCTTCGATCGTCCCGAAGACATCGTGCGCGCCAAATGTCGATCCGACCTTCGGCAACTCGATGTACACGACGTCGCCAAGCTCGCCCTGCGCGTAGTCCGTGATGCCGATCTCGACGACGTCCGCGTCGTCCGTCGTCCTGACGTACTCGTGCTCCTCGGTGAAGAGCAGGTCCTTCGGAATCTCAGCCACGCGCGCTCCCGAATCGGGTGGAATGCGCGGGTAGTCTACCGGTGGTGAAAACGGGAGTCAAGGAACCGCCGCCGGCTCGCGCATGCGCGCTTCCTGGTCAAGCGCGGCCGATACTTCCTCGACGCGTCGCTCGAGAGTGGAGAGCGTCCCATCGTTGTCGATGATGAAGTCCGCGCGCGCGCGCTTGAGCTCAGCGGGCATCTGCGCGGCGATCATGTCCATCGCCTCCGTACTGCCGAGCCCGCGCTCGCGGATGAGCCGTTCGAGCCGGACGGGCCGAGGCGCATCCACGAGCACGATGCGCTCGAATTCCTCCGCGAGGTGGCGCTCGAACAGCAGCGGGATGTCGCAGATCACGATCCGATCGCGCCGGCGGCGCGCTTCGGCGATCAGGCGGTCGCGCAGACGAACGACTTCGGGGTGGATCAACCGATTGAGCTCCTCGAGCTGCTGCGGATCCTTGAAGACGCGGCGGCGGAGCGCCGTTCGATCGAGCGTCGCATCGGGACGGAGAATCTCGGCGCCCCAACGCTGGACGATCTGGCGGTAGGCCGGCGTATCGACTTCGACGACGCGGCGCGCAAGGATGTCGGCGTCGATGATCGTGGCCCCGCGCTCGGAGAGCAGCTGAGCCACGGTCGACTTGCCGCTGGCAATGTTACCGGTGAGTCCGACGAGGAGCATGACGTTCGAACGCTATCAGAGAGTGGGTCCTGTGTGCGAACGGGGCGGGCGTGTGGTCCTGCTGCTCGGGCAAAGCGATGAACGCATTCCGGTGTCGCGCGGTGCCGAGTAACTTCCCCGCGCCACCTGATCTCCGTGCCACGCAGCGAATCTGCTGGCGGTGGGGTTGGTAACGCAACAGCCGCGCCGTGGCCGGCCCGAGCACTCGCGAGAAGCCGTGGCCTCAGACGGCTGCATCGATCGCTATTCAATGCCTCTCATGTCACGCACCATTCCACGCCCAGTCCTCGCCCTGCTCGTTCTGATGGCCGCGGCGGCCTGCGGCGCTGCGGAGTCCGGGGAACAAGCAGCAGCGCCACCGGTCGGGACGGGCAGGCAAACACAGACGCGGCCGCTCCAGTCCGCGCTCCTCCCTCGGGGCTGGATTCGCGCCCAACTCCCCTCGCGTCGAGTACCGGCCTCGGACTGTGGAATATCGCGAACCTCGAGAAGCGGCTCGATCTGCAGGGGATGGCGCCGCGAAAGCTCCCGGCTCCGGTGAGACATCCGTTCCTGTCCGTGGAGGGGAGCGCCTATCAGGTCGGGAACGCCGAACTCCAGGTGTTCATTTACGATGATGCCGCGGGCGTCGAGCGCGACCTGGCCCGGCTCGACACGATCACCGTGGCGCCGCGCGGGGAACAGGTGAAGTGGCCGACGAAACCGACGCTCATCCGGAACAATAATCTGGCGGCCATTCTCCTCGGCCAGAACGCGCTGCAGATCGAACGGGTCCAGCGCGCGCTGATGGCCGGCCAACCGCCGACGCCGTAGCATTCCTACGCCCACGCCTGACCCGCGGAATTCAGCGGACGCCCCTTCCCGAGACACCGTGTCACGATCGAACGACAAGCCGACCCGCAGGCAGCCATCATCACCGCAGCCGCCGAAGCCCTCGAAGCGAGCGAACGGAGCACCGGTCGCGCTGCGGCGCGCGCCGTTAGCTCCCCCGGTAGCGGATGTCGAAGGGCTCGACCTCGATCCCGTCGATGAGGGAAGCGATGAGTTCCAGGCGCTCGTGCGCCGGATGCTCGTGCTACTCGGCGAGGATCCAACGCGCGAGGGACTGCTGCGCACACCCACGCGCGTGGCGAAGTCGATGGCCTGGTTGACGCGCGGCTATGCGCTCAATGTCGCGAGCGTCGTTGGCGAGGGCGTGTTCGAGGAGGGGCATGAGAACATGATTCTCGTGCGCGACATCGAGCTCTATTCGCTCTGCGAGCATCACATGCTGCCGTTTTTCGGGAAGGCGCACATCGCGTACATCCCCGACGGCAAGATCGTCGGGCTCTCGAAGCTGCCGCGCATCGTCGACATGTTCGCACGACGGCTGCAGGTCCAGGAGCGACTGACCGAGCAGATCGCGCGGGCCGTCGAGGACGTCCTGCAGCCGCGCGGCGTCGGCGTGGTGATCGAAGCCTATCACCTGTGCATGATGATGCGCGGCGTCGAGAAGCAGAACTCGAAGACGATCACCTCCGCCCTTCGCGGCACCTTTCGGAGCGATGGCAAGACTCGCGATGAGTTCCTGCGGCTCGCACATGGGGCACAGGGGCTGCGCGGGTAGGCACCCGACCCGTCCTGGGGACGTCCGGATCGGCGGCCGCGGCCAGCTACAGCAGCCGGCCCTGGTCCTCGTCGAGCCGCGGAACCTGATGGCAGGCACGGCAGCGTGCTTCGTAGGAGTCCTGGCCGCCGACCATGATCGTCGGGGAGTCGTAGCGGGCAGGCATCCCTTCGATCAGCCGCTGGTTGCGGCTCGCTGGGCCGCCGCACAGCACGCAGATGGCGTGCAGCTTGTCGACGACTTCCGCCACCGCCATGAGCTGGGGCATGGGTCCGAACGGCTCTCCGCGGAAATCCGTATCGGTTCCGGCGAGGATCACCCGACGCCCGCGTTCGGCGAGTGACGTCGCGAGCGCGACGACGTCCGCATCGAGGAACTGCGCTTCGTCGATCGCCACGATGTGCGCCGTCGGATCGAGACAGCTCGCGATTTGTCGGGATGAGTCGACGGGGATGGCCTCCACGGTGCGCCCGTCGTGGCTCGACACTGCGTAGATCCCGGCATACCGCTCGTCGAGATGCGACTTGAACACCTGCACCCGCCGACGCGCAATGATCGATCGGCGAACCCGCCGGATCAGCTCCTCGCTCTTTCCACTGAACATCACGCCGGCGATGACCTCGATCCATCCGCCGGCAGACTGAAAGCCCGTGCTCACTCTGGTCCGCGACGCGGTGGCACGTCCCGACGGGGCGGGCGGCCCTGGCCGGCAGGCGCGCGACTCCCCCGGTCCGCGGATCCGCGCTGCGGAGGGCGCCCCTCGCGATCGCCACGCGGGCGCGGGCGATCTCCGGACTCGAGAGACACTCGCTCATCGCGCGTACGCTCCATGCGTGCGACGATGCGACGTCCCTTCACCGCCGAGCCCGACACCTTCGCGGCGACCTGCTCGGCGACAGGGGCGGCGATCTCCACGAGCGAGTGGTTGTCGCGGATGTCGATCTTCCCGATCTGCGCGCTGGTGATGCCGCTCCCCGCGGTGATCAGTCCCACCAGGTCGCCGGGGGTGATGTTGTCGCGCGTACCCACGGTCATGAAGAGCCGTGTGAAGGCGGGTGGCTGCGCAGTGGGTGCGCTCGCTGTCGCCGCCGTGGCGGCAACGGCGGCCCGTTCCCGCGCCCGCTCCAGGAGGCGAAGCGCGGCGCCGGCAATCTCGATCCCATCGAATTCGTCGAGCAGCGGCTCGAGCGCGACGATCTGGCGATCAGGAATGCCCCGTCGCATTTCCGCGCGGAGCTCATCGCGCGCTGCGTCCAGCACTCGACGGGCGCGCTCGGTGGCCTCGCGCGAGGGCAGGGGCGTGGGCGCCAATCCGGCGAGCACGCCGAGTCGCGCCAGCTCGCGGGGACGGGCGAAGGCGACGACGCGCGGTGTGCCCGCCCCCACGATGGCGCGGAGCTGCTCCGCGGCCTGCGGAATGTCGTAGAGGATGATCAGCGAGACGTCAGGCGGCGCCGCATCGGCCGTGACGGTGATGTTCGGATCTCCTGCCGCGTAGCCGAGCTCGCGCAAGGCGGCGCGAGCC
>JANOCW010000008.1:0-5267 GCA_031412375.1 Gemmatimonadaceae bacterium
AACCGACGATGACAAGAGCGATCGCTCGATCCGGGGGTTCATCGTCCCCACCGATGCGCCGGGCTTCAAGGCACGGGACCAGAAGGGAAAGCTCTCACTCCGCGCCTCCGACACGAGCGAGCTCGTGCTGCAGGACGTTCGTGTGGGGCCGGAAGCGCTGCTGCCGAAGTCTGGTGGAATCAAGAGCCCGCTCATGTGCCTGACGCAAGCACGCTACGGCATCTCCTGGGGCGCCCTCGGCGCCGCGATGGCGTGCTACGAGGAGGCAGTCTCCTACGCGAAGAACCGCGTGATGTTCGACAAGCCGATCGGTGGCTTTCAGCTCCAGCAGGCGCGGCTCGCCGAGATGCTCACCGAGATCGTCAAGGGCCAGCTTCTGTCACTCCACCTCGGCAGGCTGAAGGACCTCGGCACGATGACCCCGCAGCAGGTGTCACTCGCCAAGCGCAACAACGTCGACATCGCGACGAACATCGCGCGCGAGGCACGCCGGCTCCTCGGCGCCAACGGGATTCTTGCCGAGTACGCCTCGATGCGCCACATGGCCAACCTCGAGAGCGTGTACACCTACGAGGGCACGCACGACATCCACACGCTGATCATCGGCCAGGCGATCACCGGCTTCAACGCGTTCAGCTGAGCGATGCCGGACCCGCGCTCCATGCCGATCGTCCCGGCGCGACATCAGCCCGACCTGCCAATTGATCGCTTCGTCCTGCGGGACGCGCCCGATCCCGAGGCGGTGCCGATGGATGTGATCTTCGTCGGTGGCGGGCCCGCGGGGCTCGCGGGAGCGATCGAGCTCGCCCGGCTTGTGAAGCACGACAACGAGGCCGGCGGCGCGCTGGGCGATGTCCAGATCGGCGTGCTCGAGAAGGCCTCCGCGCTCGGGGAGCATTCGCTCTCCGGTGCGGTCGTGAATCCCATCGCGTTTCGCGAGCTGTTTCCTGACACCGCGATCGCGGATCTCCCCTTTCGATCAGCGGTGGACAAGGAGAGCGTGTACCTGCTCACGGGCAAGCATGCGCTGCCGCTTCCCACGCCGCCGACCATGCGTAACCATGGCAACTACATCGCGTCGCTCTGCGAGATCGTGCGATGGCTCGGTGGGCGTGCGGAGGAGCTGGGCGTGAACGTCTTTGCGGGATTCCCGGCCGGTGGGCTGCTCGTGGACGGCGATACCGTGCGAGGAGTGCGGACGACGCCATCGGGTCTCGATCGCAACGGCGGGCAGGGAAGCGGCTATGCCGCTCCCACCGATATCACCGCGCGCGTGACCGTGCTGACCGAAGGCACCCGCGGCACGCTGTCCCAGGCGTATCTGCAGTGGCAGAAAGTGACGAGCCCGAATCCGCAGCTGTTCGCGCTCGGCGTGAAGGAAATCTGGGAGACGAAGCAGCCACTCGACCGCATCGTGCATACGCTCGGCTGGCCGCTCCCGACTGACGCGTTTGGCGGGAGCTTCATGTATCCGCTCGAGCCCAATCTCGTCGCGCTCGGCCTGGTGGTCGGTCTCGATTATCACGACGCCCACCTGGACGTTCACGACCTGCTGCAGCGAATGAAGCTGCACCCCCTCTTTCGAAAGCAGCTCGCCGGTGGCGAGATGGTCGAGTGGGGGGCGAAGACCATCCCCGAGGGAGGGTACTACGCGATCCCCGGCCGCCGTCATGGGGATGGGATCATGATCGCCGGTGATTCCGCGGGGTTCGTCGAGGTCGCATCGCTCAAGGGCATTCACTACGCGATGCACTCCGGAATGCTTGCCGCCCGCACCATCTTCGACGCGCTCAAGCGCGGTGATACGTCGGCGGCATCGCTGGCCCCGTACGACTCCCTCGTCGACCGCAGCTACATCTCGAGCGACTTGCATGAGCGGCGCAACATGCGGCTTGCCTTTCACCGCGGAGGTTTTTTCTTCGGTGGGATTCAGGCCGCACTGATGACGCTGACAAAGGGAGCGTTTCCCGGCGGCCGCATCGCGGTCGAACCGGACGCCGCGGTCGCTCGGTCCAACGATCCGGTGGAGACCATCAAGCCCGACGGCGTCCTGGCATTTGCGAAGCTCGACGCCGTCTTTAAATCGGGGAACGCCACGCGCGACACGATCCCGTCGCACCTCATCGTGGGAGAGGACGTCCCTGCGGACGTCGCCGAGTATTACTCGCACGTGTGTCCGGCGGGCGTCTACGAGCGAGACGGTGACAAGCTGATCGTCAACGCGCCGAACTGCATCGACTGCAAGGCGACGGACGTCGTCGGCCCGCGGTGGACTCCCCGCGAAGGCGGAAGCGGGCCGCGCTATCGGCGCATGTAGCGCAGCGATTGGGGTCGCAGCTATCTTCCATGTGAATTCTTTCACATGGAGAGAGCGCAAGCGTGAAGATCGCCGTATGCATCAAGCGCGTCGTCGACATGGAGATGCGGTTTCGCGTCTCGGGCGACGGGTCCTCGATCGATGAGACGGGCGCGAAGTACGACGTCAATGACTTCGACATGTATGCGATCGAAGCCGCGCTCCAGCTGCGCGAGAAAGCCGGCGCCGGCGAAGTCGTCGTCGTCTCCCTCGGGCCCACACAGGCGCAGGAACAGATCCGCAAGGCGCTGAGTCTCGGTGCCGACCGCGGCGTGCATCTCACGACTGACCGTGTCCCGTCGGACAGCCTCGCCATCGCCCGCGCGCTGGCTGCCGAGCTGCGCGACGGCGCGTTCGACCTCATCCTGTTCGGCAAGATGTCGATCGACTCGTGGAGTCAGGCGGTCGGGCCGATGGTCGCCGAGCTGCTCGAGCGCCCGCTGGTCTCCGCCGTCTCCAGGCTGTCGATCGAGGGCGGGAAGGGAACTGCGGGCCGGACACTCGAGGGGGCGACGGAAACGATTGCGTTCCCGCTTCCCGCCGTGCTCACGATCGACGAAGGGCTCAACACGCCACGCCTCCCGAACCTGAAGGGGATCATGGCGGCGAAGAAGAAGCCACTCGAAAGTCGTCCCGCGCAGCTGGGCGAGTCGCGCGTTCGGGTGACGAAGATGGAGCTCCCGGCCGACCGGCCTCCAGGGCGAATCCTCGGCGAGGGTGTGGGCGCCGTGCCGGAGCTCGTCCGTCTCCTCCAGACCGAGGCGAAGGTGCTGTGATGGCGAACATCCTGGTGTTCGCGGAAGTGCGAGGTGGAGAACTGCGAAAGGTCGCGCTCGAGGCGCTGACTGCGGCCCGGACGCTCGCTGATGCGGCTGGCGGCGAGGTGCATGCAATCCTCACCGGAGCAGCGGGGATCGGCGCGCGAGCGGCAACGCTTGCGACGCACGGCGCCGACGTCGTGCTCGTTGCGGAGCACGCGTCGTTCACCATGTACAATGGCGAAGCGTTGACCGCCATGATTGTGGCGCGTGCGCAGTCAGGGACGTATCGCGCAGTGGTATTCAGCGCATCCGTTCACGGCCGTGAGCTCGCACCGCGCGTGGCTGTCCGCCTCGGCGCGGGATGCGTCGCCGATGTCGTAGGCCTCTCGCTCGACGGCGATGTGCTCGTCGCACGGCATCCGGTGAACACCGGCAAGCTCACCGCGACGCTCGCGATCAGCGGCACGCCAGCGGTGGTGTCGGTGCGACCTGGCATGTTCCCCGTCGTCGAGAAGCCACGGCCGGGGCGCGTCGAGCAACTCTCGCCGGTGGGCGATCCCGGCGCATCGCGTGTCGTCGTCACGCGGCTCGAGCAGGGAAGCACCGCACGGCTCGATCTTTCCGAAGCACCGATCATCGTCAGCGGCGGGCGTGGCCTCAAGGCGGCAGAGAATTTCAGCCTGCTCGAGGACCTCGCCGGCGCATTCGGACGGGCGGCCGTGGGATGCACGAGGGCAGTGAGCGACGATGGGTGGCGTCCACACAGCGACCAGATCGGGCAGACCGGGCGAACGGTCAGCCCCGACCTGTATGTGGCGCTCGGAATCTCCGGCGCGGTGCAACATCTCGCGGGCATGCGCACGTCGCGCACGATCGTGGCGATCAACAAGGATCGCGAAGCGCCGATCTTCAAGGTCGCCGACTATGGCATCGTCGGCGACGTGCTCGAGATCATCCCTGCACTCACTGCTGCGGTTCGCGAGGCGCGCAAGGGCGACTGAGCGCGCGATAACGCGTCGCGCGGAACCCTCCGCCTGCATAGACGCCTTAGTAATGAACGACTCCCGGTGAGCTCCAGCAGCGCAGCTCCTTAGCCCCAGTAGCGCATCTGCAGCAACCAGGCACGCGACCTGTTTGTGTCTGACGACACAATTGGAACCTGTTGGCGCGTAACGGGTTGAAAAGGTTCACCTGATTCATCGGCCTTTCGATCCGATCGCGCACGGAGTTTGCAAAATGCTGCGTGGCCGGATCGTTCACCGGTGATGTTCTCACCTCAGCAAACAGCGAGATAGAAATCATGCGCAAATTTCTTGTCACTGCAGGTCTGTTGGCCGCCGTCACTGCTCCGATGCAGGCGCAGATGCCCGGCGAGGCCGTGACGTCTGGCCAGTCCTCGTTCTACGTCAGCCCGTACGCGGGTTACATGTGGTTCGGTGATCTGTTCGATTTCGGCAACGATGTCGAATACACCAACGACAACACCGGACTGTTCGGGGTTCAGGCCGGCGTGAGCTTTTCGCCGAACTTTTCGTTGATCGGGAACTTCGGCCGCGCGAAGTCGCAGTTCGAGCTTCAGTCCAACACGGCTCCCGATCAGCGCGTGTCCGACAAGATGGCCATCTTCTTCTACGACGCGAATCTCCAGTTCCGTGTGCCGTTCATCGCGAACCGGATGGGCTCGTGGATCGCTCCCGTCGGCCAGGTCGGCGTCGGCGCAATGAAGTACACCTTCGACACCGATGACGTGGCGTCCGACGGAAACACCAACGTCGCCTTCAACTTTGGCCTCGGTGCCGATTTTCAGCTGATGAAGGCGATCGGCGCGCGGGTAATGATCAAGGACTACATCACGTCGCTCGCGTGGACGAACGCGGATAACGTTACCTTCAACGACAACGTGAAGGACAACGTCGCCCACAACTTCGGCCTCACCTTCGGCCTGAACTTCGGCTTCTAACCAGCCGTTGTTGCTGCATTCGAAGGGACAGAGCGCGGGGCGATCGTTGCCCCGCGCTCTTGTCATCGCACCATCATCACCGAGCCTTGCGGTGCGGTCGCGACGCTCCACGCCCGCGCCACTGCACCGAGATGAGGTCGATCGTCTGCCGGATGTCGCCATCCTCGAACGGCATGCGGAGCTGGCCGGT
>JANOCW010000009.1:0-20863 GCA_031412375.1 Gemmatimonadaceae bacterium
TCTCCGAGGAAGTCGGCTTCAAGCTCGAGAACGCCGTCGTCACGGACCTCGGCAAGGCGAAGCGGATCGTCGTCGACAAGGACAACACGACGCTGATCGACGGCGCCGGCGACGACGACAAGATCCAGGGCCGTGTGAAGGAGATCAAGTCGGCGATCGAGAAGTCGACCTCCGACTACGACAAGGAGAAGCTCCAGGAGCGTCTCGCGAAGATTGCCGGTGGTGTCGCCGTGATCAACGTCGGCGCGGCAACCGAGTCCGAAATGAAGGAGAAGAAGGCCCGCGTCGAAGATGCGCTGCACGCAACGCGCGCAGCCGTCGAAGAGGGCATCGTCCCGGGCGGCGGGGTCGCGTTCATTCGCTGCCAGAAGGCGCTCAAGGGCATGAAGCTCGAGGATTCCGATGAGCAGATCGGCATCGAGATCGTTCGTCGCGCCATCGAGGAGCCGATGCGCATGATCGTCCAGAATGCGGGCGGTGAAGGCTCGATCGTCGTCGAGAAGATTCGCCAGTCCAAGGACAACGCGTTCGGCTACAACGCGCTGACCGACACCTATGAAGACATGGTGCAGGCCGGCGTCATCGACCCGACCAAGGTCACCCGCACCGCGCTGCAGAACGCGGCGTCGATCGCGGGCCTTCTCCTGACGACTGAAGCGCTGATCGTCGAGAGGAAGGAAGAGAAGGGCGCATCCGCAGGCGGCCCCCCGGGCGGCGGCGGCATGGGCGGGATGTACTAGCCTTCAGCACGCACGAGAAAACAGACGGGCCCGGCGAAAGCCGGGCCCGTCCTGCATCCACGCCGACCGTTCGAATGGGCTTACAGATCGAGTGCGAGCTGGACGTGCGACACCCGGCGCGCCCGCCCGAGGAACGGGCCAGCCACCGCATCCTGCGGGGCGACGTGCACCCGCCCGCAATAGCCGGTCGGCACGAGCGCATCAGCGACGGTGCCCAACGCCACACGGCCGTCGTTGCACGAGGCGCTGAGGTGCGCGAGCACCAGCTCCCCGAGGCCCGCCCCTGCACAGTCGCGCGCGATCCGCGCTGCGGCATCGTTACTCAGGTGGCCCGCGCGGCCCGCGATGCGACGCTGGACCGACGGCGGATATGGCCCCGCGCGAAGCATGCCCGCATCATGATTGGCCTCAAGGACCAGAACGTCGATATCGCGGAGTGCACGCCGCAGTGCGTGATCGGTCCCGCCGAGATCGTACGCGACGGCCGTGCGCGATCCCGTGCGACGCACCGTGACGATAACCGCCACCGGCTCGGCGGCGTCGTGCGAGACGCGCACCGTTTCCACGTCGGCGGCGCCGAGGGCGATCGTCCCGCCGGGTTCGAAGGTGCGGACGTCGGCATCGGCGAGGTTTGAGCATTGGGCAACGGTGCCGGCCGTCGCGTACAGCGCCCAGCCCCAGCGCCGGGCGGCAGCCGCGGCACCTCGCGCATGATCCGCGTGCTCGTGCGTCAGGATCACTCCCTCAATAGCCTCGGGCGCAATTCCGACGGCCTGCAGTCGTCGTTCGAGGATGGCTGGTGGAAATCCCGCATCCACGAGGACGTGCGCGCCGTCGGCGCACTCGATGAGCACCGCATTGCCTCGACTGCCGCTGCCCAGCACCCACGTTCTCATGCGGGCACGGTCCACCGCTGCTCGAACGCAGCCACGAGCGCGCGACGCACCGAGGGCGTCAAGGAAACGGCGCGCCGCTCCATGGCCCGCTCGGCGACGACGAGGAACTTCTCGATGTCATACGTGCGATAGGGCGGCGTGTCGCCCCAAGCAAAAGGGGGTACGAGCTTCGGCGGCATGCGGGACCCATGGATGTTCGCACCGGCGCCGACGATGGTTCCGGTCGTCAACCGCGTGCCGATGCCCGTCTTCACATGATCGCCGAACAACGTCCCGAGGAACTGCAT
The DNA here is from genome assembly GCA_031412375.1 of Gemmatimonadaceae bacterium. Lineage (GTDB taxonomy): Bacteria > Gemmatimonadota > Gemmatimonadetes > Gemmatimonadales > Gemmatimonadaceae > JANPKQ01. Next base: position 1,924 of record JANOCW010000009.1, read on the forward strand.
TCCCGTCTCCCGCACCCCGTGCGGCGTATCGACGCTTACGGCTCCGTACGTATTCTTCAGGTTACTCGTGGTCGTGCCGGCCCCGAGGTTTGCCCACTCGCCGAGGCATGAATGGCCGACGAAGCCCTCGTGCCCCTTGTTTGCATACCCCACGAAGATGGAAGCGCTCACTTCCCCGCGAACCTTGCACACCGGACCGATCGCCGATCCGCGAACATCTCCGCCGGCGATCGTCGACCCCGGGCCCACGAAACAGGGGCCGACGAGCCGCGTGAATGCCTGCACGGAAGCCTTCCGTCCGACGAGGATCGGACCGGCCGTGGCGTCAAGGACGACGTGCGGCTCCACCACGGCGCCGGCGAGGAAGCACACCGGGTACTCGCCGAGTACGACAGCATGCTCCGGCGGCGGCTCGTACGGGATCTGGATCGCGGCCCCGCCGAGGGCGCCGCGCGCGAGTCGCATGATGTCGTCTTCCAGCAGAGCCGGGAGCCAGCGGATGTAATCCCACGGATCGTCCACCCACCAGCCGGCGACCTCACCGCTCTCGACGCCGGACGGCGTGATTTCTTCGAGCGTGAGTGCGCCACTCGCGAAATCCCTGCGCGAGAGTGCCCGGTCGGTCCGGAGCGCCGCGACGCGTGACCCGCAGCGCCAGACTCCAGGCCCGCGGTGCAGTTGGTCGTCCGCTCCGAGCGTCCCCGCCACAGGGACACAGCGCGCATTGGCGATGACGCTTCCGGCAGGGATCTCACCCATGCTGTCGCCGCCGGCTCCGTCGTCTCCGTCGTAGAGTCCGGACAGGTGGTCGGCGCAGAGCGCAACCGTGGATGCCGCGTCGAAGACGAGCGCCCACCGATCGCGCACGAGTCGCGTACCGGCGAGCATCGCCGACGTGGGGCGCGTCAGCGCAAACGGCTCGAAGGTCCGCGCTCTTGCATCATCGTAGAGCCAGACTGCACCGGGTGCAGCGGTCAACCGCGCCCCCACTGGCCGGAGCTCGCGTGGAACGCCTGCATCAGCCCTGCTCGCGGACGCTCGCCGGAAGCGCTTCGATGAGCGTCTTGAGCTCGGCCGACCGGGCGAGTGTCGTGACGAGCGTGAGGCCGTCGCGCGTGACGACTACCAGATCCGACACGCCGTACAGCACGACGGTGCCCGAGGCGGCATGGACGACATTGCGCTCCGCGTCATGCAGGTGAACCGATCCGGTGGCCGCGTTCCCGGCCGCATCACGAGCACGCACGCGTCCGAGCGCCTCCCATGTGCCGACGTCATCCCACTCGAAATCGCCGGGGAGCACCATCACACGATCACTGCGCTCGAGGACCCCGACGTCGACGGTGACCGGCTTCACCTCGTTGAAGAAGCGAGCCGCATCACCCGCTGCCATCTCGAGCGCCGGGGCGACCTCCGGGGTGTGCTTCCGGAGCTCGTCGAGGAAGTCCCCGGCCCGCCAGACAAAAATTCCGGAGTTCCACAGGAATCCTTCGTTGCGCATGGCTTCGGCGCGCGCGCGGTCCGGCTTCTCGACGAAGCGCGCAACGCGCCGCAGCAGGTCTTCACCGCGCACCATCTCGCCGGGCTGGATGTAGCCGAAACCCGGATCCGCACGCGTGGGTACGACACCCACTGTGATGAGCGCGTGATGCTTCTCTGCTGCGCGCGCCGCGCGCTCGAGCGCTTCGAGGAATCCGGGCTCGTCCCCGATCGCCCAGTCGGCGTGTACGCAGAGCATGACGGCGTCGCGCCCGACGGTCCGCACGATCGTGTCCGCCGCCCAGGCCAGAGCCGCTGCAGTGCCCGCCGGCCGTGGTTCGGCGATGACGTTCCGCGCGGGCAGGTCCGGGGCGAGCGCACGGACCGCGGCGGTCAGCGACTCGCTCGTCAGGATGAGTGTGTGCTTCGCTGCCGCGAGCGGTCGCAGACGGCGGAGCGTCGCCGAAAGCATTGTCTCAGTCGTGACGAGCGGCAACAACTGCTTCGGTCGTGCCGGGGTGCTGAGCGGCCAGAAGCGCGATCCTACACCGCCCGCCAGCACGACGGCCCAGCGGCTCACGCGGTCTCCGCGCCCGTCTCCTCGGTCGCGATCCCCGCGAGCTCGGCAGCCCGCGCGTAGAGCTTCTTCGGACTGAACGGCTTCGTGAGGAACTCGCTCGCGCCGAGGTCCATCGCCTGGCGATGCTGCTGCTCCTGGCCCGCTGCGGTGAGAATGATGCAGGGCAGGTCCTTCCACCGGGGGTCCGCACGGATTCGCTTGAGGACATCGAGTCCGCTCAACTGGGGCATCATGAGGTCGAGCAGGACGAGGCCAAAGTCGGATTCCCGTTCCAGGACATCGAGCGCCTCACGTCCGTCGTACGCGAGCGTCACCCGGAACGGGCCCTGTTCGAGCTTCATCTTGATGATGCGCCCGATATGCGGTTCGTCATCGGCCACCAGCACATGCGTCAAGGAAACAGCGGCTGCCATCGACCGTCAGACCAGCGTCGCGAGAAGCCCGCGGTTCCGGCGGAGCTCGTACAGCAGAGGGCCAAGGTCAGCGCCGGGGGTGAGGAGGACCAGGAGGACGGCATCGTCGGAGAGCACGGAAACGATCGCCATGCCATTGGCGTGCTCGAGTACCGCGGTGGTCACCGTACCGCGCGTGGTCGCGGCGCCCAGCTCGTCGGCGGCGTTGATGATGGACGGAATGTGCGCGGCCACATCCTCGGCATCGAGCGACCCGATCGACTGGCCATCAATGAGCAGGCCGTCCCGTCCGAGGACGATGGCGGCCTCAACTCCATCCCGCTGGCGAATCGTGCCGACGAGGTCGCGAATGGTGGGCACCGGCGCTCCGTGTGAAGTGGAGGCGAAGCTACCGGCGGCAATGAGCGAAGTCAAGGCAGGAGAATCGCTTGCACAGCTTTGCGCGCATCGGTATTGTTCGCCCTCGTACTACTCCTCGCCTCCCCGTCCCGCATGCGTTCCTTCGTTCGACTCCTGCTCGCCACGGCCGCCCTCACGTCGATCACCATCGCGTGTGGAGAGCCGCGACGGCTTCCCGCGCAGGGCGCGGTCTTCGGCGACACCCTGACGGTCTACGCGCTGACGGGAACGGACATCAGCTTTCCGACTGCGCTCAACGTCGGCTCCCTGGCCCTCGTGCGAGCGACGGGGGTTTTCGACTACGAGATCGCCTTCGATATCAATGCCGCCGGCGATGCCGTTCTCTACCCGGTCGCGCTCCTCGCGGCGCAGGAGGCAGGGGTGCGGCGCGTGGGCCTGAAAAAGGTTCCGGGGACGTTCGACGCCCTGACCAGCGCCCCACGCGACGGGTACGTCTACGATCAGGCGATCGTGGCGGCACCAGGCGAAGTCATCGCGATCGAGGCGGGGGTGTCGTGCCCCTACCCGTATCCACAGGTGATCTTCGCCAAGCTCGTCGTGGACACGGTGAATCTGGCCCAGCGGGCGATCGTGTTTCATGCCGTGACTGACCCGAGTTGCGGCTTTCGCTCCTTCCTGCCCGGCATCCCGAAGAGCTAGATGCACGACCTTCGGCTGCTCCGTGAGGGCGTCGATCAGCTTCGAACCGGGATGGACCGTCGCGGCGCGCTCGGCCAGATCTCGCCGGTGCTCGATCGCGCGGTCACGCTCGATGTCGAGCGCCGTGCGCTGATCCAGGCGGTCGAGGAGCGAAAGGCGGCGAGGAACGAGGCGAGCCAGGAAGTGGCGCGCCTTCGCCGCGCGGGCACCGACGCCGCCGAAACCGTTGCCCGCTCACGCACGCTCGGCGAAGAGATCGCGCGCCTCGAGACCGACCTCGCGCAGACGGAGGGCGCACTGAACGCGATGGTGCTCGAGATCCCGAACATCACGCTGGCGGACGTGCCCGCCGGTGGTGAGGACGAGAATGTCGTGCTGCGACAATGGGGGGAGCCGCGCGCCGCCGATGGCGTGCGTCCCCACTGGGAGATTGGTGAAGCGCTCGGCATTCTCGACCTGCCACGCGGCGCGAAGATCGCCGGCTCCGGGTTCGTCGTCTTCCGCAACGGGGGCGCCCGGCTCGTCCGCTCGCTCATGAACTTCATGCTCGACGTGCACACGACGCGGCATGGCTATGAAGAGGTGTGGGTTCCCTTCGTCGCCAATCGCGCGAGCATGACGGCGACCACACAGCTTCCGAAGTTCGAGGAGGACATGTACTGCCTTCGCGACGAGGCGCTCTTCCTCGTGCCCACCGCGGAGGTTCCGGTGACGAATCTGTATCGCGATGAGGTCCTGCTCGAGTCCGACCTGCCGAAGGCGTTCGTCGCCTACACACCGTGCTTTCGCCGTGAGGCGGGATCGGCCGGCAAGGACACCCGCGGACTGCTTCGGCTCCACGAGTTCGACAAGGTCGAGCTCGTGCGCTACACGACGCCCGAGGAGTCGCCGTCCGAGCTCGAGCGGCTGCTCGGTCACGCCGAGGCCATTGTCCAGGCGCTCGGGTTGACCTACCGCGTGAAGCTGCTTGCCAGTGGCGACACGGGGTTCGCCAGCGCGAAGACGTACGATATCGAAGCGTGGGCGCCGGGTGTCGGGCAGTGGCTCGAAATCTCGTCGTGCAGCAGCTTCGTCGATTTCCAGTCCCGGCGCGGCAACATTCGCTACCGACCCGCGGCGGGTGGGAAGCCGCGGCTGGTGCACACGTTGAATGGGTCGGCGCTGGCCTTCGCTCGCACGATTGCCTGCCTGCTCGAGACCCATCAGCAGGCCGATGGGACGGTCGTTGTCCCGGAAGCGCTGCGCAGCTATCTCGGTACCGACACGCTGCGCTGACCGATGCGCCGCGCCGCGCCGGTCCTCATCGCGCTCGGCATTGTCGCGCTGCTGATCTCCTACGTCGCCTACACCCAGCGAGTCGTTCGCGAGCTCCGTCGTGATACGACCCGGAGCGCGCGAATGTTCGCGCGGATCTACGGCGCCCTGGGCGACACGACGGAACAGGCGAGCGCGATGCTCGACCTCTCGCGCCTCATCAGGGAGATGGGTGTTCCTGCGATCGTGACCGACGCCAGCGGCCGGCCGACAGCGGCGCAGAATCTCCCCTTCGACGCGCCACTCGAAAGCGACCGGGTGGCGAAGTACGTCGCGGAACTTGACCGCCAGAATCCTCCAGTGGTTGCCGAGGGCGTCGGTACCGTGCACTTCGGGCATACGCCCGTCGTGCGGTCGCTTCGCATCATTCCGATGCTCCAGGCGCTGGTGCTCGGGATCGCCGTCATCGCCGGCGTCGCGATGCTCCGCGCGCGGGGACGCGCCGACCGGGAACGCATGTGGGCAGGAATGGCACGCGAGTCGGCACACCAGCTCGGAACTCCACTCTCGAGCCTGAACGGCTGGATCGAGCTGCTGTCTGAAGAGGCGGGTGGTGGTCCCGCTGCCATGGCGCTGCCCCACATGCGCGCCGATCTCGAGCGGCTGGAGCGCGTTGCTCATCGCTTTGAGCGGATCGGTCGCCCGCCGCGAAAGGAGCCCGTCGAGATCGGCGCGCTGGCCGAGCGGGTTGCGAGCTACTTCCGTGCGCGAGTCCCGACGCTCGCCCACACGGTGACCATTCAGTTCGAGCGCCACGGTGATCCGCTCATCGTGCAGGGCGACGGCGTCCTGATGGAGTGGGCGCTCGAATCGCTCATCAAGAATGCCGTCGATGCCCTCGCGGGTCGAGGCGGGGTCATCCGCGTGGTCGCTGAGCCGGCACCGGAAAGCGGGGTCTGCATACGGGTTTCGGACAACGGCCCCGGGATTCCCCGCGAGCTCCAGCGCCGCATCTTCAGTCCGGGCTTCTCGACCAAGGATGGGGGATGGGGAATCGGGCTGTCCCTCGCGCGGCGCATCGTCGAACAGACGCACGGCGGTGAGCTCAACCTCGTGGCCTCCGCGGACGCCGGCGCAACGTTCGAGATTATACTTCGCTGATGCCGACACTGACGGACGCCTCGGCGCGACTGGGCCTCAATCCGGCGCAGCGCGAAGCGGTGGAGCATTTCGAAGGGCCGCTGCTCGTGCTCGCTGGTGCGGGGTCGGGCAAGACGCGTGTGCTCACGACACGGATCGCGCGCCTGATCGAACATCATGGCGTCGATCCCGCGCACATCCTTGCCGTGACGTTCACGAACAAGGCAGCCGGGGAGATGCGGGATCGGATCGCCGCACAGCTCGGCGAAGCGCCAGCCGGAATGTGGTGCGGTACCTTCCACGCCGTCGGTGCGCGGCTGCTCCGGCAGGGTGCCAGCGCCGTCGGTCGCACGCCGAGCTTCACGATCTATGATGAAGACGACACGCTGTCGGTCGTGAAGCGCGCGATGGACCGGCATTCCATCTCGCGAAAGACCTGGACGCCGAAGGCCATCTCCGGCGCGATCTCGGACGCGAAGAACGCGCTCGTGAGCCCTGCGGAATACGCCAGGCTCGCGATGGACCCCTTGAGCCGGGCGACGGCTCTGGTGTACGGCGAGCTCGAGCCCGCGCTGCGGTCCGCAAATGCCGTCTCGTTCGACGACCTGCTCGTGCTGCCCGTCCGGATGCTCGAGACGGACGCGAACCGGCTCGCAGCGCTCCGGGAGCGATTTCAGTTCATCCTCGTCGATGAATATCAGGACACCAACCGGGCGCAGTACCGGCTCATCACGCTACTCGGCGGGGAGCGCGGCAACGTGGTCGTCGTCGGTGACGACGATCAGTCGATCTACGGGTGGCGCGGAGCGGATATCCGGAACATCCTCGATTTCGAGAAGGATTTTCCCAGCGCGACGGTCGTCCGCCTGGAGGAGAATTATCGGTCGACGCCGGCGATCCTCGCGCTGGCGAACGTGGTCATTAGCGAAAACAGCGCGCGTCGCGGGAAGACACTTCGTCCGACGCGGCCCGACGGTGAACGGGTGACGATCGTCGGTTCCCTCGACGAGCGCGACGAGGCCGACTGGGTCGCCGAGGAACTTGAGGCGCGACGAGCGACTGAGCGCGGACTCGCGCTTCGCGACATTGCGATCCTGTATCGCACGAATGCCCAGAGCCGGACGATGGAGGAGGCGATGCGCAAGCGTGCGATCCCGTACCGGCTCGTCGGCGCCGTTCGCTTCTACGATCGTCGCGAGATCCGCGACATGATGGGCTACCTCAAGCTGATCGCGAATCCCGCTGACGATGAGGCGTTCCGGCGCGCGATCGCGGTTCCGCGCCGCGGGCTTGGGGAGACGACGATCGATACCCTGGCGGAGATGGCGCGCGCCGCCGGCGTGCCACTACTCGTCGCCGCGCTGCGGCCGGATCTCCAGGAGGGGTTGCGCGCCACCGCCCGCACTGCGCTCCGCGATTTCGCAGGGGTCATCGGCCGGCTGCGCGAACGCGCTGCCGATGCGGCCGTGAACGAGGTCCTCGCGGAGCTGATCGACGCCATCGGGTACGTCGAGTATCTCCGCGCAGAAGGACCGGAGGGTGCGGAGCGCATCGAGAACGTTCGCGAGCTCGTGACGGGCGTCGCTGAGACGGTGGTCGAAGATGGTGGGGAAGTCGGTCTGACCCCCCTCGATCACTTCCTCCAGCGGGCCATGCTGGTCGCGGACCTCGATGCGCTCGACGCCGATGCGGACGCCATCACGCTGATGACCCTGCACAACGCGAAAGGACTCGAGTTCCCGCTCGTGTTCATCACCGGACTCGAGGACGGGCTCTTTCCGCTGAGCCGCGCGTTCGACGAGCCGGCGATGCTCGAGGAGGAGCGTCGCCTGCTCTACGTCGGCATCACGCGCGCGGAGCGAAAACTCTACCTGACGCATGCGCGCTCGCGTCGGCGCAACGGCGACCTGATGCCCTCGATTCCGTCGAGCTTCCTGCGCGCGATTCCAACGGGCATGCTCGAGGAACGCTCGACCTTCAAGCTGCGGGCATCGGGTCGTTCGGTCATGCCGCAACCGGCGTCGATGCGCCGTCCCGGCGCCCCCGTCAGCCGGGCCCCGGCGTGGGCGGACCGCGACGTCGAGGTCTCCCAGGACGCGCCGCAGTTCATCAAGGGCGAGCGCGTACGGCACCCGCGATTTGGAAGCGGCACGATCACGGAGATCGGCGGCGTGGGCAAGGATGTGAAGGTCACGATCGATTTCGATGACGAGAGCATCGGGCGCAAGCGACTCGTCGTTGCGTATGCAGGACTTCAGCGGGGGTGGGACGAGTGAGTGTCACGGTCGACGATGTACGCCACATCGCGAGCCTTGCGCGGCTGGGCCTGACCCCGGAGCGCATCCCGTCGCTCGTCGCGGAGCTCAATCGCATCCTCGAACACATGGATGCCCTCCGCGCCGTCCCGTCGCGACCCGAACAGCGCGTCACCGGCGTGAGCGCCGGCGGCATGCCGCTGCGTGAGGATGCCGGTCCACCGATCCCGCTCGCTGGCACGCGCGATGAATTCGCGCCCGCGATGCGGGATGGCTTCTTCATCGTTCCGCGGCTTGCGACGCACGAGGCGGCACCGGATCCCGCACCGTGAGCGAGCACGAGATCCCGGCCTCGGCCGCGGAGTGCGCGGGAGCAGCCTGCTCCGGAAAGATGACGGCACGTCGCATTGTCGGCGCATCGTTCGCGCGGGCCGATGAGGTCGCGGCCGGGCCGGCGGGGCTGAACGCCATTTTGTGGTCCGATCGCGACGGCGCGATGGATGAAGCACGCGCCGTCGGCCGCTCGATCGTGGAGGGCGGCATCCCGCTCGCGCTCGCCGGTGTTCCGATCGCGGTGAAGGACAACATTGCGACCCTGACGCTGCCCACTTCGTGCGGCTCGCGCATCCTCGAGGGTTATGTCAGTCCGTACGAGGCCACTGCCGTCACACGACTCCGCCGGGCGGGTGCGATCGTCGTCGGCAAGACGAACTGCGATGAGTTCGCGATGGGTTCTTCCACGGAGAACAGCGCCTTCGGGCCGGCGCGCAATCCAGTCGATCGATCGCGCGTGCCCGGCGGGTCCTCGGGCGGGTCTGCCGCCGCCGTCGCAGCCGGTGTCGTTCCCATTGCATTGGGCTCCGAGACCGGAGGGTCCGTTCGCCAGCCCGCCGCCTTCTGCGGCATCGTCGGCGTGAAGCCGACCTACGGCCGGGTCAGTCGCCATGGCCTGGTCGCGTTCGCCTCGTCGCTCGACCAGATCGGCGTCTTCGGTCGGACCGTAGACGATGCGGCCCTGGGCCTCGAGGTCATCGCCGGTCGCGACACGCTCGACTCGACCAGCTCGGACCTTCCGACCGCGGCGTACCGGGGCGCCATGAACTCGCCGCTCAAGGGCGTCGTCATTGGTCGTCCGAAGGAGTACTTCCCGGAGCACCTCGACGCGCGCATCCGCGATCGGTGTGATCGCGCGCTTGACGCCCTGCGTGAGCGCGGAGCGACCGTACGCGATGTCTCGCTCCCGCATACGGACCTCGCGATTCCGGTCTACTACATCATTGCCCCGGCGGAGGCGTCATCGAACCTCGCGCGCTTCGACGGGGTGCGCTACGGGCTTCGCATCGCCGGAGACGGACTGAAGGGCATGTACGAGGCGACGCGGTCGCAGGGCTTCGGGCCGGAGGTGACGCGGAGAATCCTGCTGGGCACGTACGTGCTTTCGGCCGGCTACTACGACGCCTACTACACCAAGGCGCAGGAAGTTCGGGGCCAGATTGCCGAGGACTTCCGCGCGGTGTTCGCGAGCGGTGTGGACCTGCTCTTCACGCCGACCACGCCGACGACGGCCTTCCGGCTTGGGGCCAAGGCCGATCCGTACGAGATGTATCTCAGCGACATCTTCACGGCGACGGCGAACCTGGCGGGGATCCCGGCGATGTCGCTGCCGATCGGACGCATCGATGGGCTGCCGGTCGGCGGCCAGCTCCTCGCGTCGCACTTCGACGAGCATCGGATGTTCTCGGCGGCATATGCCCTCGAACGCGCACTCGGCGCGGAGGCACATCGATGACATCACGCTACGAGATGGTGGTCGGGCTCGAAGTGCACGTGCAGCTGCGCACGAAGACGAAGGCATTCTGCAATTGCTCGGCGGCCTACGGCGCGCCGCCGAACTCCAACACCTGTCCCGTGTGCCTCGCGCTTCCCGGTGCGCTGCCCGTGCTGAATCTCCATGCAGTGGAGCTGGCGACGCGCGCCGCGCTCGCGCTGCGCTGTGAGGTCCACGAGCGTTCGGTGTTCGCGCGCAAGAACTATTTTTATCCGGACCTGCCGAAGGGCTATCAGATCTCGCAGTACGATCGCCCGCTCGCGACGGGCGGTCACCTGGCCATCGGGGAGAACGCCGACGCGACGCCGATCCAGATCGGCGTCACCCGCGTGCACATCGAGGAGGATGCCGGGAAGTCCGTGCATGACCGCTTCCCCAACGCCACGGCCATCGACCTCAATCGAGCCGGGGTGCCGCTCATCGAGATCGTCAGTGAACCCGACATGCGCTCATCGCTCGAGGCGGGCGCCTACCTGCGCACGCTGAAGCAGATCCTCGAGTATCTCGACGTCAGCGACGTGAACATGGAGGAGGGCAGCCTGCGCGTGGACGCCAACGTCAGCGCACGACTCGCCGGGGAGACGACGCTCGGGACGAAGACCGAAGTGAAGAACATGAATTCCTTCTCCGGCGTCGAGCGTGCCCTCGAGGCGGAGTTCGCGCGGCAGTGCGCCACGCTCGATCGCGGGGAGAAGGTGCAGCAGCAGACGATGCTGTGGGATGGCGCGCGCGGAGAAGTGCGTCCGAGTCGCACGAAAGAGGGGAGCAACGACTACCGGTATTTTCCCGAGCCCGATCTCCCGCCGCTGGTACTGCCAAAGGACTGGATCGCGAAGATCGGGGCGTCGCTGCCCGAGCTTCCGGCCCAGCGGCGCGCGCGCTTTCTGAGGGACTACGGGCTGCCGGCCGGCGACATCGAGGTGCTGACGAGCAATCCGCGGCTTGGCGATTACTTCGAGAGCGTGGCGCGTCCCCACGGCGATGCGAAGGCGGCCGCGAACTGGGTGATGGGCGAAGTGACGGCGACGATCAACGCGACCGGCGCGACGCTCGCGACCTTTCGCGTGCGCCCAGCCGACCTTGCCCGGCTGCTCGATCTCGTGCGCGACGGCATCGTCAGCCACTCGGCGGGAAAGCGCATCTTTGCGCGGATGGTGGAGACCGGCGACCGTCCGGAGCAGATCGCCGAGCGCGAGGGGCTGACGCAGATCGGCGATGATGCCGCGCTGCGCGCGTGGATCGACGAGGTCTTCGCCGCGAGTCCGGCCGAGGCTGCGCGCTTCGCGGGCGGAGAGCGCAAGCTGCAGGGCGTGCTCGTCGGGATGGTGATGAAGAAGAGCGGCGGGCGCGCCGATCCCAAGCGCGTCAATCAGCTGTTGGCGGAGCGACTGGCGGGGTAAAGGGGCGTGTCGAGCGCTCCGGCATAACCCAGCGACGTCGTCGGCATCCCGAAATACTCGGCGGCCTCTTCGAGGACGCGCGCCTCGCCGCCCTTCCGCAGGGCGGAGCGACGAACGCGCTTCGCCAGCTGGAGGGCCCGTTCGCCCGAGGGGTCCAGGGTGTATGGCTCCGAGGCGTCGATCCGGACGAGAAAGTCCATGACGAAATCGTAGGCGCGTCCCATGTAGCCACTCACTTCATCTTCGGCGAGATCCCAGCGGCTCTTCTCCTTCATCACGTGAAAGATGCGCTGCCAGGATTCGGTGTCCGTGACGTACACCATGCCGCGAAAGATTCGCCGGTTGGTGTGCGTACTGAAAATCGTCGGGCTGAGCACGCGGTCCAGCAGCTCATCGGATCGCCCGTGGTCGAGGAGGATGACCTCGCGCGCCCGTCGCGCGTGCCGCTCTCCGAGGTGCGTCTCGAATCGGCTTTCCCAGTAGCTGTGGCCGAGGGCTGCGGTTGATGACGTGATGGCGAGCTGGCGCGGCACGAAGTAGTTGTGTGCCACCGCATCCGCGGCGAGATGGGCCAGGTAGCCGAGTGCGAACGCACGCAGCGGTTCGTCGCGCGCACGGTCGTAGATCTCCAGTCCGACATTCCACGAGTGGCAATGACGGCCGGCCGGCGCGTACTTCTTCGCGACGCTCGTGTCGGCGGCGATCGACCCGTAGAGGAAGTCATACGGGAAGGCGTGCAGCAGCTCCGCGGTCAGCGGCGGGAGCGCGGCGAGCGACCGCATCACTGCTTCCCCGAGAAATATGTGCGTCCCCGGCGTCCACGCATGTGCCGCCGACGGAAGCAACGCAGTCGCAACGACGGCGACCGCGAGGATGGCGAGCACCCGGAAGGGCGACAGCTGCAAGGTCAGGCGGCGTGCAGCGTGATCGCGGAATGCGGTCCCGGGCCGCGCATGCACCCGGGTCGTGCCAGCCGCCGCCTCAGACGCCCAACTGCTTCCGGCGACGCCGGATCGCCTTGCGAAGATCGCGAAGCTCTTGTTCGACGACCTCACCAATCGACTCGCGGGCGGATTCCATGTACTCCTGCATCCGCTCCTGAATCTCTTCCGCCGGCACCTTATCCCACATCTCCTCGCCGCGCTCGGCGGCCCATCTCGCGCCGCGAACGCCCTGCTTCCCGGCCCATGCTGCCCCCCGTCCGGCACCCCGGACGATCGGACCGATCGGGCGGTGTCCTCGCGGCCCCCGTCGGAGCAACGCCGTCGCTCCGACCCCGAGGAACAGCCCGATGAGGGCCGCCGTCAGCAGGTCGTACTGCTCTTCACGTGAAGTCGCGGGTGCTTCGGGGCCTTCGCCGGATTCTCGGCCTCTGCGAGTCGTCGTCGGCCTCGAGCTCGTTCGTGCGGTCGTTCCCATCTGTCACCTCGTCGTCCTGCAGGTCATCGTACGCATCGTACTCCTCGTCGAGCGATTCCGCTCGGACCTCCACATCGGCGGGGCGGGGCAGCGCTCCGTCCCGCAGGGCTGCCGCCCCGGCGCGCACACCGCGCATCGTGCTCGCCGTGGCGACGAACATGTCTTCCGCCTCTTCCTGCACCACCGCCAGCAGCGCATTCACCTCGCGCAGGCGATCTTCCGTCATCGCGATCGCCTGCGTGAGGCGGGCATTCGCCGAGGCAATCGTCTGGTTGATCTGCTGGACATCCACGCGAATGGACGTCGTCACGTAGTTCACGTTGTCGGCGATCGAGCTCGCGTGACGCATCAGCGGATTGATGTCGCCGTAGACGCGCTCGAGCAATTCGTTGATCCGGGCGTAGCTCTTCCGAAAATTCCATGCGGCCGGCACGAGGGCGACCGTGAGCACCAGGAAGCTGATGGTCAACACCGTGCTCGCCACGCTCGTGACCTGATCGAGGAGCGATGGCTCGGTGCCCACCTGGCGCATCAGAATGGTATCCTGCACCGCGGGCCCTTGCAGCATGAGCCACGCCGAGAACTCCGCGATCGACACGCTCATCGGGTGTGGGGCACCATGCAGATGGGTCGCCCATGCGCCAAATTGGGCGCCGGGACTACCCGGTTCGGTGGCGAGAAGTGCAAGGCGAGGGCCATTGGACCCCCGCTAATCATTGAGTTCGGGCGCCAGGCCGACGATCCGCCCCACCGGCACCGTGAACACGATCCCGGCACCGGGGACGTCGAGGCTTCCGCACACCTCCTGAATGAGCGCGATTGCAGAATCGATCTTGTCGTCATCGGCAAGGCAGAAGATCGTCCGATTCGCCGGGCGCGACGCCGCAGCGAGCGTGCGCAGCCCCGCGAAAATCGGGACCTCGCGACTCAGCACCCGCCCCATGCCTTTGCTCTCGACAATGGTCGCCCCCGTGATCCCGAGTTCGATGAATCCCGCCAGAATGTCATCGACGAGCTCTTCATGGTTGATCACGGCGAAGAGAAGCTGCATGTGCGCGGGTCGGAGTTCGGGGCGTATCGTATCCGGCGCGGAGTCGGCTTGTCAAGCAACCGTCGTCGAAGTCGCGCCGTCGGTCGCAACGTAACCCGATTCCGCCGGACGTGACGCGCGCACGCGATGCCTCGTCTCGTCGGGGAACCGGTTCGCACGGCGTGTCGTTCCCGACACCGCCGGACGCCGGTCGCCGTGCACCGGTGCGCGCCCTCCGCGCGACCGGCCGACTCACCTGCCTCACCCCGCAATGGCCGCGCTGCAATACGTCGTCGAAGGAGGGCACCGCCTCTCCGGAACCATTCGCCCGTCCGGCAACAAGAACGCCGCCCTTCCCATCGTCGCGGCGGCGCTGCTCACGGACCAGCCAGTCACGCTCACCAACGTCCCGCGAATCCGCGACGTCGAGACGCTCGTCGACCTGATCCGGTCGATCGGAGCGGAGGCGCAGTGGACCGCCCGGAACACGCTGGCCATCCATGCGCGAACGGTGAATGGGACGGCGCTCGACCCCGCGCTGTGTGAGAAGATTCGCGCCTCGATTCTCCTCGCCGGGCCCCTGCTCGCCCGCTGTGGGGCCGTGACGCTCCCGCCCCCTGGCGGCGACGTCATTGGCCGCCGGCGCGTCGACACGCACTTTCTGGCGCTCGAGCAGCTCGGGGCGACGTTCAAGTTCGACAAGGGCTTCCAGCTCCGGGCGAAGAAGCTTCGCGGCGCCGACGTGTTCCTGGACGAGCCCAGCGTCACCGCCACCGAGAATGCGATGATGGCGGCGGTCGCCGCAGAAGGGACGACCATCCTTCGCAACTGCGCGAGCGAGCCTCATGTCCAGGACCTCGCGGCGTTCCTCACCGCGCTCGGGGCGAAACTCGAGGGCGTCGGCACCAACACGGTTACCATCCACGGCGGCCGCCCGTTGCACGGCGCCACGCACGAGATCGGGCCGGACCATATCGAGGTCGGGTCGTTCATCGGGCTCGCCGCCGTCACTGGGTCGGAGCTTCGGATCGAGCGGGCCGGGGTCGAACACCTGCGTTCCACGCTCCTGGGATTCGCACGGCTGGGCATCGTGTGCCGCGCCGAAGGCGACGACCTCGTGATTCCGGCGGACCAGACCCGCGAGATCGCCGACGACCTCGGCGGTCACGTCCCGAAACTCGAGGACCAGCCGTGGCCGGCGTTCCCCGCCGACGTCATGTCGATCGCCATCGTCACCGCGACACAGTGCAAGGGACTGATTCTCATGCACGAGAAGATGTTCGAGTCCCGGATGTTCTTCGTCGACAAGCTCGTGTCGATGGGGGCGCGCATTGTCCTCTGCGACCCGCACCGGGCCCTGGTGTCGGGGCCATCGCAGCTCCGTGGCGCGACCGTGGAGTCGCCCGACATTCGTGCCGGCATGGCGATGTTGCTCGCCGCGCTGTGCGCCAAGGGCACGAGCACCATCAACAACGTCGGGCAGATCGAGCGCGGGTACGAACGCATCGACGAGCGGCTGAATGCGCTCGGGGCCAGGATTACGCGCATCGGTGAACCTCGGTCATGATGGACCGTGCTACCGTCGAGTCCATCGACGACTTCCGCCCCTACGGCATCGAGGCGTTCACGACGACGCGCGAGACGGGCAGCTTCGGGACCGCGAACGATGATCCGGTCGCTCAGGTCATGGGTCGGTGGGAAGGGCTCCAGCGGTTCGTTGCGCTCTCGGCGCCGCGCATGGCAACCGCGCGCCAGGTGCACGGGAAGCGCGTCCTGACTCACTCGTCGAGCTGGACCGGCTGGCTGCGCGCCGACGCGGCCGATGGCCACATCGCCCCGGCCCGCGGGCTCGGCCTCGCCGTCACCATCGCGGATTGCGTGCCCGTGTTCATCGCCCACGCGTCGGGAGCGGCGGCACTGCTCCACGCAGGGTGGCGCGGGATCGCCGGTGGCATCCTGGGCGTCGCGCTTCGCGACCTTCGCACGGCCGGTTTCCCCTCGGAGGAGCTCAAGGTGCACCTGGGCCCGGCAATCTGCGGGGACTGCTACGAGGTCAGCCCGGACGTCTACGCGACACTGACCGGGCGCAGCGTCGAACGCCCCACGACGCTCGACCTTCGCGGTCTCCTTTCCGATCAGGCACACTCGGGGGGTGTCCGCTCGATTGCCGTGAGTCCGTTCTGCACGCTCTGTCATCAGGGGCGCTTCTTCTCGCACCGCGGCGGCGATGCTGGCCGCCAGCTCGGAGTGTTGATCTCCCCGAGCTGAGTCGGGCCGGCCACGACAAGGTCGTCCCACTTCGGATGGTGCGCGGCACTCCACCCCGCGCGGTTGGGTTGACTCCGTCCACTCCCCCCTCTACATTGATTCTTGCTGCGAGCCACGCTGGGCGCACGCCGAATGTGGGGGAGGTTCCCCACATTTTTTTGTTCTTGTACCTGACCTCGATGTCACGTGAGCCAAGCGCTGGAAGACGTTATCGCAGCTGAGGTTGAACCACTCGGCTACGAGCTCGTCGAGCTTCGGCGGGCGGGTTCGAAGAGAACTCCGGTTCTCGATGTGCGGGTCGATCGCCAGGATGGGTTGGCGGTGACCGTGGACGACTGTGCTCGCGTGTCCCGCGCGATCGAGGCTCGGCTCGACGCCGAGCCCGCGATCGCCGGCGACCGGTATGTGCTGGAGGTTTCGTCACCCGGCGTCGAGCGGCCGCTGCGAAACGCGGCAGACTGGCGCCGGTTCGCAGGCAAGGATGTCAACGTCCTGAGCGAGGCGGTCGGTGGACGCGCCGACGTGGAAATTGTCGGCGTGGAAGGGGAGCCAGGGAGCGAGACGGTGATCGTGCGCGATGCGCGCGGAACCGACCTTCGCATCTCTCTCGCCGATGTCCGGGAGGCTCGGCTGGTGTTTCACTGGAAACAGTAGGAGTCGTCCATGGTTGGTTCAGCCGAAATTCTGACAGCGATCCGGGAGCTGACGAGCACGAAACAGCTCGACCGCACCGAGCTTCACGCGCTTCTCCAGGACGGCATCTTCGCCGCCCTCGGCAAGAAGCACGGCCCGACCGTGCAGGCCGAAGTCGAGATCGATGAGGCTCGCGGGACGATTCGCATCGTCCTGCTCAAGACCGTCGTCGAGACCGTCACGGACGCCACGCGCGAGATCGGGCTCGAAGAGGCGAAGTTCTACGACGACAGCTTCGAGATCGGCGATGTGCAGGAGATCGAGGTGGACTTCGCGGAGTTCGGGCGGACCGCCGTGCAGGCGGCGAAGCAGCGCATCATCCAGCGCGTTCGCGAAGGAGAGCGGACCCGGATCCGCGACGAATTCGCCACGCGCGTCGGCGAGCTGCTGTCGGGTGAGATTCAGCAGATCGAGCGCGGGAAGCTCGTCGTGATGCTGAACAAGTTCCGCGAGGCGGAGGCGATCATACCGTACCGCGAGCAGAACCATCGCGAGCACTTCCATCAGGGCGAGCCGATTCGTGCCGTGCTCAAGCGCGTCGAGGAGACGCCGAAGGGGCCGAGGCTCATTCTGAGCCGCGCCGACGCGTTGTTCGTGAAGGCGCTCTTCAAGCTCGAGGTTCCGGAGATCCAGCAGAACATCGTCGAGATCCGCGCGAGCGCGCGCGAAGTCGGCAGCCGTACGAAGATTGCGGTGTTCTCCCGTGATGACTCGATCGACCCGGTAGGCGCATGCGTCGGCCTCAAGGGGTCGCGCGTTCAGGCGGTCGTTAACGAGCTCGGTGGTGAGCGCATCGACATCGTGCCCTGGTCGTCCGATCCCGAGCGCTTTGCGAAGCTCGCGCTCGCGCCGGCCCGCGTCGCTCGTGTGTTCAGCGATCCGATCTCGAAGACCATTCAGGCGGTCGTCGATGAAGATCAACTTTCGCTTGCGATCGGTCGCAACGGGCAGAACGTGCGTCTCGCGTCCGAGCTCACGGCATGGAAGATCGACCTGTACTCGAGCCGCGAGTGGATGGAGCGGGCCGGCGACACGCCGATCTTCGCGCCACTGCCGCAGGAGCCTGATGCGGCGGCCGACGTCAAGCTCTCCGAGATCGAGGGCCTCCCGGCGGCGACCGTGGCCGTGCTCGAGGAAGGTGGATACCGGACATTGAACGACATCATCGACCTCGAGCGTGAGGACTTTCTTCGCCTGCCGGGGATTGCGCCGGCTGAAGCCGACCGCGTCATGGCGATCATCGATGAGCTGACGGAAGACGGCAACGAGGATGCCGTCCGTCCGCAGGCGACCGCCGGAGATTCCGGCGCCGCGTGAAGATCGACGGCGCCGAATGGCGTCGAGTGCTCGCGCTCCTGGGCCTCGGCGCGCGGGGCCGGCTGACGGTGGTCGGGGTGGAGCAGGTGCGAAGCGCCGCGATCCATGGCAAGTTGGAGTATGCCGTGGTCGCACTTGACGCCTCGCGCCACAGCTTGAAGAAGATCGTGCCGATGCTGAGCGCGAAGCACATCGGGTATGCCGAGGGACCGAGCGCCACGGCGCTGGGGCGCGCAGTAGGGAAGGACTCGGCGGCAGTCGTCGGGATCGTCGATCCGCAGCTGGCGAACGGCGTGCGGAAGATTGTGGAACCGGGCTTCAGCGGAGCTCGATAGGAGGTATGGCTTGAGCAAGCTTCGAGTGCACGACATGGCTGGCGAATTCGGGATCTCCAACGACGAAGTGCTCACGCTTCTGCGGCAGATGGACGTTCCAGTGCGCAGTCATCTCAGTCAGCTCACCGACGACCAGGTCTCCCGTGTCCGTGCACGGTGGGAGCGTGAGAAGCGCGCTCGGGCGGAGAAGCCCGCTCCGGCGACGCGGCGCCGTCGCGGTGCCGGGGCGCCGGAGCCGGCAGTGGCCACGTCTGCGAAGGCCGCGCGAGGAGGGGTAGCGGCACCCGAGGAGCGCGCCGCGCCGGTTGCTGCCGCAGCGGCGACAGGAACCGCGCCCGCCTCCGCGGGCCCCGGCGACATTCGCCGCCGCCGGCGCCCTGCGGCCGACGTCGCCGCAGCGGCCGCCGCTGCTGCCGCGGCCGCCCCGCCCGAAGCAGCGCCGGTCGATGTCGAATTTGCGGACATGGACG
>JANOCW010000010.1:0-5965 GCA_031412375.1 Gemmatimonadaceae bacterium
ATCTGGGGGCTCACTGCCGTCGACGGGCCCAAGGATACGACGTTCGTGATCGCGGGGCGCGAGCGCCGCTTCTTCACCTACGCGGCACGCGGTGCGGCTGACGGGGAGATCCGTGACGACGGCACGATCGGGCCAACGGCAGCGGGGGGATCGATCCCCTTCGCGCCGGAGATCGCGATTCCCGCACTGCAGGCGATGCGCGACCGGTATGGTGAGAACCTGTACTCGACGTATGGATTTCTCGATGCCTTCAATCCGACGTTCGACTTCAACGTCCCCGTACAGCATGGCAAGGTCGTCCCCGGCGTCGGCTGGTTCGACACCGACTACCTCGGCATCGACCAGGGGCCGATTATCGCGATGATCGAGAACCACCGCACGGAGCTCGTCTGGCGAACGATGCGGCAACATCCTGCGATCATTCGAGGCCTGCGCCGCGCCGGATTCACCGGCGGCTGGCTGGATCGGGCGCCGGCGACGCCGTGATCGCGGTGAGATGAACGGCGCGACTGCGGACACTCGGGTGCGCGGCCCTGCTCGGCGTCGCTGTCGCGTGCAGCACTAATGATGGCGGGGTCGTCACACTCCGCTTCTGGGCGATGGGACGCGAAGGTGAAGTCGTCCAGGAGCTCGCGCGCGAGTTCGAGCGCGACAACCCCGGCGTTCGCGTCCGCGTCCAGCAGATTCCCTGGACCGCCGCACACGAGAAGCTGCTCACGGCACACGTCGGCGACGCGACTCCCGATATCGCGCAGCTCGGTAATACCTGGGTGGCGGAGTTCGAGGCACTCGACGCGCTCGTTCGCCTCGACAGTCTCGTCGCGCAGTCGCCGGTCATCAATTCCGCCGGCTACTTCCCCGGTATCTGGCGGACCAACGTCGTCGACAGCGCACTGTACGGCGTGCCATGGTACGTCGATACGCGGCTGCTCTTCTACCGCACCGACATTCTCGCCGCTGCCGGCTATGCCGCGATGCCGACGACATGGGCCGACTGGCGCGCGGCGCTGACGAAAATTCGTGAGCAGGGAGGCGTCGGAAAGTACGGAATCCTGCTTCCGACCAACGAGTGGCCGCAGCCCGTGATCTTCGGGCAGCAGGCGGGCTCGCCCCTGCTGGCCAACGGTGGCCGCGAAGGGGCGTTCTCCGACTCCGCATTTCGCGCTGGGTTCGAGTTCTACACGGGCCTGTTTCGCGACAGCCTCGCACCCGCGGTGAGTAGCAACCAGATCTCGAACATCTACCAGGAATTCGCGAACGGCACGTACGCCATGGTCATCACCGGGCCCTGGAACATCGGCGAGTTCCGACGGCGGCTGCCCGCGAACCTGCAGGACAAGTGGGCGACGGCTGCCATGCCCGGGCCATCCGGTGCGGCGTCCGGCGTATCGACTGCCGGGGGTGCGAGCCTCGTGATCTTCCGGGGCTCGAAGCACCAGGAGGAAGCGTGGAAGCTGCTCGAGTTCCTGTCGCGTCCGGAGCAGCAGCTCGCATTCTGGCGGCTCACTGGTGACCTGCCAGCACGGATGGAGTCGTGGAAGGATCCCGCGCTCGTCGGCGACCGGCATACGGCCGCATTCTGGGAACAGCTGCAGCGTGTGGAGCCGCTGCCCGCCGTTCCTGAAATTGAGTTGATCGTCACCAAGGTGTTCGAGACGGGAGAGAAGGTGGTGCAGGGTGGAACGCCAGTGCCCCGCGCACTCGAAGATCTCGACCGCGAGGTGGACCGCATCCTCGAGAAGCGCCGGTGGATGCTGGACCGCGCCGCCGTGCGCGCCGAAGCTGGCGGCGCGCGCACTCCTGGCGGGAGCTGACGGTGGGGATCCAAAGCGAGATCGATGCGCGGCTGACACGACAGCCGGCGGTAAGCGAAATGGTCGCAACCAGGCGGACGACCGAAGGCACCGTCGCGCGGGCAGCGTGGTGGTTCCTCGCCCCGGCGCTCGTGCTCATCGGCGTGTTCTTCTTCGTTCCCGTCGCGGCGTCGTTCCTGCTCAGCATCACGGACTTCGACATCTACGCCGTCGGCGACCTCGCCAACGCGCGCTTCGTCGGCGCGCGCAACTACACGGCGCTGATGAGCAATCCGCTGTTCTGGACCGCACTCCAGAACACCTTCTACTTCGCGCTCGTCGGCGGTCCGCTCACGGTCGCTGTCTCGCTCGGCGCGGCGCTGCTCGTCAACGCGAAGATCGTCCGCTACAAGAGCGTCTTCCGCACGCTCTACTTCGTGCCGTTCGTGACGACGCTCGTCGCGGTCGCGATCGTGTGGCGGTACCTCTACCATCCGCAGTACGGCCTGCTCAACTACGCGCTCGGCGCGTTCGGCGTGGGGCCGATCAACTGGCTTGGCGACCCGAACTGGGCGATGCCCTCGATCATCCTGCTCGCCGTCTGGAAGAACTTCGGCTACAACATGCTGATCTTCATCGCCGGCCTGCAGTCGATCCCCGAGGAGCTGTACGAGGCCGCGAGCATTGACGGTGCTGGCCCCGTGCGGAAGTTCTGGCATGTCTCGCTGCCCATGCTCGCCCCGACCTTCTTCTTCGTGGGCGTCGTTACCATGATCGGCTACTTCCAGCTCTTCGCCGAACCCTACGTCATGACGCAGGGCGGGCCGCTGCGGGCCACGACGAGCCTCGTGCTCATGATGTACGAGGAAGGCTTTCGCTGGTGGCGGATGGGAACCGCGGCCGCCATCGCGTTCATCCTGTTCGTGCTGATCCTCGCGTGGACGCTGCTTCAGCTCTGGGTCGAGCGACGCACGGGGAAGACGGCCTGATGCGGACGCTGATCGGGAAGGTCCTGCTCTATGCCGCACTGCTCATCGGCGCCTTCCTCGCGCTCCTGCCAATGATCTGGATGATCTCCGCCTCGCTGATGCCGACGGGCGAGGCGACGAGCTATCCCCCCCGGCTCGTGCCCAGCACGATCACCTTCGACCACTACCGGGCGGTGTTCACGGGGCTGAACATGCGTCGGTATCTCGTGAACAGCACGGTCATCGCGATCACGGTGACCGCGGTGTCGTTGTTCATCAACTCGATGGCCGGGTACGCATTCGCCAAGCTCCGTTTCCGGGGACGCGACCGGCTCTTCCGCTTTCTCGGCGCAGGCCTGGTGATCCCGGTGCAGGTCGCGATGCTGCCGCTCTTTCTCCTCATGAAGCAGCTGGGGCTGATCAACACCTACTGGGGCGTGATCATCCCGACGCTGGCGAGCATCTTCGGCATCTTCCTCATTCGGCAGTACGCCCTGGCGATTCCGGACGACCTGCTCGACGCAGCCCGGGTGGATGGGGCCAGCGAGTTCCGGATCTACCGGTCGGTGGTGCTGCCCGTGATCACGCCGATTCTCGCCACGATGGCAATCTGGACGTTCCTCACCACGTGGAACGACTTCATGTGGCCGCTGATCGTGCTCAGCGACGATTCGAAGTACACGCTGCCGGTGGCGCTCGCGAACCTGTCGGGGGAGCACGTCCAGGATACCGAGCTGATGATGGCAGGCTCCGTCATGACGGTCGTGCCGGTGCTGCTCGTGTTCCTGGCGCTGCAGCGGTACTACATCGCGGGGATTACGGGTGGGGCGGTGAAGGGGTGAGGGGCGGTGTCGAGGGCTTTGCGCAAGGTCAACGGAGAAGAGCATGTGGACCAGACGCCAGCGGCTCAAGCTCTCAGTTGCGAGTCGAAGAACTCGTGACCCATCAGGGAAGGGAGAGGGACAAGCACGCAGTCCCTCGGTTGCCGTTGACGTTTCTGCGTCTTATGCGTCCTCTGCGTTCGCTTTTGGACCTGCGCGAGGATCATGTGTCACGCGCGCACAGAAGGTGTCGATCATGAACCGGCGATTTCGAGCCCTGTTCACGCACGCACTGTGGACCACGCTGGCCGCCATCATGCCGGCGACCGGGACGGCACAGGTCGAGCCCGGGCGAGTTCTCGACGACTTCTCGACAGTCGTGGGCTGGACGGCGCATCCCTCCGACGGCACGCGACTGACGATCGTATCCGACAGCGGGGACGGGGCGGACGGCAGGTCGATGCGGCTGGACTTCGATTTCCGCGGGGGCGGCGGGTACGTGATCGCGCGGAAGGAGATTCCGATCAGCTATCCGTCGAACTATGAGATCACCTTCCGCGTTCGTGCCGAAGCCCCGAACAACAATCTCGAGATCAAGCTCGTCGACCGGTCGGGCGACAACGTCTGGTGGGTGAACAAGCGCGATTTCGCCTTCCCACGACGCTGGATCACCGTCACCCTGAAGAAGCGGCACATCTCCTTCGCCTGGGGTCCGCTCGGCGGCGGTGAGCTCAGGGAATCGGCGGCGATCGAGATCGCCATCACCGCGGGCACGGGCGGCAAGGGCTCCGTCTGGATCGACGACCTGATGCTCACGCCGCTCGAACCGGTGACAGCCTATGCGAACACGCCGGTAGTGCGTGCGACGCCGGACGGCGAAGCGTCCCCTGCCACTCGTGCGCTGGATGGCATGCGCGAGACATCGTGGCGATCGCGCCCGGCCGCTTCCCCCGTCCGAGCGGGAGCGGATCCCGCGATACTCTCGGTAGACTTTCTCCAGACGCGCGAGCTCGGCGGCTTGACGATCCACTGGGGCCCGGAGGACTTCGCGACCGACTACCGGGTGGAGACATCGGCGAACGGCGTCACGTGGACGACCGCGTACGAGGTCCGTGGCGGCAATGGAGGCCGCGACTTCATCGCCCTCCCGGAGACGGAAACGCGGCACATTCGCCTGCGCCTTCAGCGGGCCAGTCGCGGACGTGGCTATGAGGTCGCCGAGATCGACGTGCAGCCGCTGTCTTGGGCAGCATCGCCAAATGATTTTTTCGCGACGGTGGCAGGGGATGCGCCGCGCGGCGGCTACCCGAAGTACCTCTCCGGCACTCAGTCCTACTGGACCGTCATCGGCGTGAGTGGCGACGCGCGCGAAGCGATGATCAACGAGGAAGGAATGATCGAGACCGGAAAGGGCGGATTCTCGATCGAGCCCTTCCTGTACACGGGCGGGAAGCTCGTCACCTGGGCGGATGCCTCCCCCACGCAGTCGCTCGAGCGGGGCGCCCTGCCCATCCCCTCGGTGCAGTGGGCTACGCAGCCGGTTGCGCTGACCATCACGGGCTTCGCGAGCGGCGCACCCGGGGCATCGGTCCTGCACGCGCGTTATCGACTCGAGAATCGCGCGTCGACGCGCCAGCCAGTGACGCTGTACGTGGCGATCCGGCCCTTCCAGGTAAATCCGTCGTGGCAGTTCCTGAACACGTCAGGGGGCGCCGCGCGCATCGACTCACTGCGCTTCGACGGACGAGCCGTGGTCGTGAACGGCGATCGCCGGGTCGTTCCGCTCACGCCGCAAGGCCGCTTCGGCGGCGCGACGTTCGACCAGGGCAACATTGTCGACTTCCTGCGTCGCGGAACGCTGCCCGCGCAGTCGTCGGTCTCAGACCCAGTTGCGTCGGCGTCCGGTGCATTGTCCTGGGTGCTTGCCCTCGCGCCGGGCGAGACCCGCGATGTGTGGGTCGATGTTCCCCTCTATCGCACGACCAGGTCGGCGCCGCCGCGATCGGCGACTGCCGCGGCCGCGCACGGGCAGCGACTGCTCGCCGACGCCGTGCGCGAATGGTCTGCCGAGCTGGACCAGGTCGGGATCGATCTCCCGCCGGACGCCGGGCGCGTCACCATGACGATCCGCAGCAACCTCGCATGGATCCTGATCAATCGCGACGGGCCCTCGATCCAGCCCGGCTCGCGCTCCTACGAGCGCTCCTGGATCCGCGATGGCTCACTGACCTCCGCCGCATTGCTTCGCCTCGGTCACGCGAAGGAGGTGCGCGAGTTCATCGAGTGGTACGCGCCGTACCAGTTCGCGAACGGCAAGGTCCCCTGCTGCGTCGATCACCGTGGCGCGGATCCGGTCCCCGAGCACGACAGCCACGGCCAGCTC
>JANOCW010000011.1:0-1807 GCA_031412375.1 Gemmatimonadaceae bacterium
CTGAATTTCTGGCTTGGCATGAAGCGCTCGATGGAGACGAGGTCGCCCTTCGCGTCCATGCTGACAGCCATGATCCAGCCGCGCATCCATTCGTAGATGAAAAGCTTCTTGTCGTACCACTGCGGGAAGGGCCTGACCGCGCCGCGAAAGTCGTCGCGGTGAAAGACCGGACCCGCCATCGCCGTTCGTCCTCCGCTGCCGAGGATGGGGAACTCGGGCGACGGCGCGTACGGGTACCAGATGAAGGCGCTCCGCGCCGGCGGCAGCTCGGTGAGTCCGGTGTTGTTGGGAGAGCCGTTGATCGGGCGCGCCGGGTCGAACTGCGCTCCTGCCACCACCCTCACCGAATCCAAGAACGTAGTTTTATGGTACGCCTTGTTGTCGCCGACGAAGTGGGGCCAGCCGAAGTTGCCAGGCTGGCGGGCCTGGCCGATTTCGTCGTACCCCCGCGGGCCGCGCCCGGCCGAGTCGACGTTTGCGTCGGGACCGACGTCGCCCCAGTAGACGAAACCGGTCCGCGGGTCCACCGAGAGGCGGTACGGGTTTCGGTGGCCCATCGTGAAGATCTCGGGCCGCGTCTTCGCCGTTCCCGGTGGGAAGAGGTTTCCCTCGGGGATGGTGTAGGTCCCGTCGGGCTCCGGGTGAATGCGGATGATCTTGCCGCGGAGGTCGTTGGTGTTCGCAGCCGATTTTTGCGCGTCCCATGGCGAACGCCCGGGCCGTTCGTCAATGGGGGCGTAACCGATGGCGAAGGGGTTGGTGTTGTCGCCGGTGGAGAGATGGAGGTTGCCCTTGCCATCGAAGGCGATGGACCCTCCGGTGTGGCAGCATTTGTCGCGTTGAACTCCGACCTCGAGGACAACCTTCCGCGACGCGAGGTCGAGCAAGTCTCCCTTCATCTGGTAACGAGCGAGCACGTTCTTCGGCTCGGCTCCGGCAGGTGAGTAGTACATGTAGACCCAGCCGTTCGTCGCGAAGCCCGGGTCAGCGGCGAGCCCGAGAAGTCCGTCCTCCGCCTGACTGCTGTCCGTGTATTTGTTGCTGACCGGGATCGTCGCGATCCGCCTCACTCGCCCGGTCGCTGGGGTATAGAGGTTGACGTACCCGCGTCGTTCGATGAACAGCACGCGCTCGTCCGGCAGGACGGCAAGCTCTACCGGCTCCTCGAACTTCTCGCCGAGAACGACTTTCGTAAACCGGTTTTCCTCTGGCCGCGCGCGGCTGAAGTCGATCGTCCCCGTTCCAATCGCGTATCGCAATCCTCCGAGGAGGTGCCGCAGGAAGAGCGGCTCGGAGAAGGTCGCCTCGGTGTGGCCCATGTTCGTCTGGAAGGCCCGTCCGCCATCGAAGTCGTGATACCAGCTCATTGGATGGCGGTCGCCGTTCGTCCCGCCGTCGTAGCTCGTTTCGTCGATGTCCACGAGTACGCGAATGCTCGGGTCGATCGACTTGAAGTTGTAGAACTCGTCCTCGCGCTCCCAGCGGTCGGGCAGTCCCTGGGTGGACGGGTGGCTCTTGTCGAGCACGCGGAACGTGCCCTTCCGGACGTTGGGATTGTTCGGATGGCCATTGAACCAGGCGCCGGCGAGCCTGCCGTACCACGGCCAGTCGTACTCGGTGTCCGTGGCGGAATGAATTCCCACGTACCCGCCGCCGGCCTGGATGTAGCGCTCGAAATCGTCCTGCTGTGCGGCGTCGAGTACGTCGCCGGTCGTGTTGAGGAAGACGACTGCGCGGTATCGCGCGAGGTTCTTCGACGTGAACGCGCCAGCGTCTTCGGTCGCGTCGACGGAGAACCCATTCTCCT
>JANOCW010000012.1:0-1601 GCA_031412375.1 Gemmatimonadaceae bacterium
CAAGCGAACGCGTGCCGCTCGTGCGCGTGGAATTGAATGATTCGAGGTCGATGACCCCGACGGTGGGCCGCTGAGGCGCTTCATCGTCGGGCTCACCGCCTGGCTCGTCGGATGCTGGGCGATCGTCGGCGCGCTCGTGCATCCCGTCGTTCCAGGCGGGTGGATCTCCGTGATCGGTGTGGCGCTGCTCGTCACCGCGCCGCTCGCGGTGTTCGTCCGTGGCATCACCCAACAACGCTATCGCTCGGCGTTCACCCGCCTCTGGGTGCTGCGTCCATTCTGGTATGCCCAGCTCCTCCTGCCGTTGCTGGCCATCGCCGGACTGCTTGGCGCCATGGGCGGCGCGCCCTTCGGGATGGCCGGCGTCATCGGGCGTATGGCGATGGCGATTGCCGCCGTGCTGCTCGTCGCGCTCGGCATCTGGGGATTCGTCGGCGCTCACCGGCTCGTGATCCGGCCGCTCGATCTCGCGTTCGATCGCCTGCCGAAGGGTCTCGATGGCCTGCGCATCGCGCAGGTCTCCGACCTGCACGTCGGCCCGCATACGTCGCGCCGACACCTCGAACGAATCCATCGCGCCATTCGTGAGGCGCGCCCGGACCTCATTGCCATCACTGGCGATCAGGTGGACGACTACGCCGCCGACGTTTCGCATTTCGTGGCGGCGTTCGGGAGCCTCTCCGCGCCGCTGGGCGTGTTTGCCGTCCCAGGCAATCACGATGTCTATGCGGGATGGGACGGCGTCCGCACTGGTCTGGAGTTGGCGGGCATGACCGTCCTCGTCAACGAGTCGGTCGATCGCGAGCATCAGGGCGCCCGACTGCGCGTCGCAGGCACGGGTGATCCGGCAGGTCGTACGTGGCGCCGGGGCAATGCGGTGAACAGCGGGCCGGACATCACACGCACGCTCGCGCTCACGCGACCGGATGAATTCACCCTCGTGCTCGCCCACAACCCGGCGCTCTGGCCTGCCCTCGCCGCGCGCGACGTGGACCTGACGTTGAGTGGGCACACGCATCACGGCCAGTTCTCCATCCCGCACATCGGCTGGAGTCTCGCCTCACCCTTTCTCGAGCTCGCCATGGGCGTGCACCGTCGCGGGACGTCGGTGCTCTACATCAATCCGGGCACGAACTACTGGGGCGTGCCGTTCCGGATCGGAGCGTGGCCCGAGGTGACGGTGATAACGCTGAAGCGCACGGTGCCCGCCAGCGCCTGATCCCGCATCACGGGATCATCGGGATTGCGGAAAGCAGGGCGTGAGTGAGTGTGAGCCCGACGAACGCCCCGAGCACGCGTGGGTGCGACTCTCCTTCGTTCCGCTGGAAGGCGCGAAAGGCGGCGACCGCCCCTACGATCACCAGAAGCTTTTGCCCGGTGAGGAGGAAGATCACGGCGATGGCCGCGACGGCTGCCCACCGCTGAAGCGTCGTCAGTGCGTGAAATCCACGGGATCCGTCGAGCTGCCAGACCGGGATGAGATTGAAGAGGTTGAGGAATCCCGTGAGCTGCGCGATCGCGGCCCAGATCGGGGCGCCGGTAATCCGGAAGACGCCGTACGCGGCGATGCCCGCGCCGAGACCCCACACGGGTCCGGCGAG
>JANOCW010000013.1:0-5524 GCA_031412375.1 Gemmatimonadaceae bacterium
GGCGATCGGCGACGTCCCACTTCGCTCCCGCTTCGTAGTTGGTGAAGCGCTCGGGCTCGAGCGCCTTCGTCACATCAGTGAGGCTCGAGAACTGGTCGCCCGCGCTGGGCAGGTACGACACGCCATGGCTCGTGTAGAGCGACAGCGTCGGCATCGGCTTGAAGACCAGCCCGACGCGCGGCGAGATCATCCCATCGGTCCGGCGCAGCGCCGTCGACGTGCGGTTGTTGCGGTAGCGGAGGTCGAAGCGTTCGTAACGCGCGCCAGCGATGAGCTGCCAGTGCGCGGAAAGCGCGAGCTGGTCCTGCACGTAGACGGAGCCGACGGTGTTCACGACGCGATTGTCCGCGTCGTTGGCGCCGGGACGAAATGTCAGCGGCACGGAGATGGTCGGGTCGGCGACCGGTGCGGTCACCGACGTTGACACATCGTTGAAGTAGCCCGTGCGTCGCAGGTTGTCCGTTGCCTGGCGCCCGATTTCCGCGCCGAGGAGAAGCGTGTGGCGTACCGGACCCGTTCGCACATCGACGGTGAGGTCCGTCTGGTTGAACAGGTTCTGTCGCTGCGTGTCGTTGTTGTACGCGGTGATGGTCACCTGGTCTCCGGCGGCGTTGACAGCGCCGGGGAAGACGTTCTGGTAGAACTTGTCGTAGAGCCCGACCTGGGAGTGGTTGCGGATGTTCAGGCCCGACGCCGTCCGGTGGGTTAGTGTCACCGTCCCCACGTGTGCCCGCACGTCCGCCGGGCTCGCGCCTGGGTCGCCGAAGAACGTGGCCACATCGGTGGCGACCGGACGCCCCCCGAATGACGGAATGCCGCGGTCGGCCGTGCGACGCTCGGCGAAGTGCTCGTAGCCGAGCATGATGCGCGTCCCCAGCGCCGCGGGTGCGATGGCGACGGTCGGGTTGATTCCGTATCGCTGGAGCGTGACGCCGTTGCGAAAGTGGCCCGAACGCTCGAACACTCCGTTGAACCGCGCGGTCATCGCAGATGACAGGCGATCACCGAGGTCGATCGATGCACGCTTGTTGTCGAACGAGCCGCCCTGCAGGGACAGCGCGCGCACTCGGGACCCGGTCGCTTCCTTCGTGACGCGGTTGAGCACACCGCCGCCGCCGCCGCGCCCGAAGATCATCGCGTTCGATCCCTTGAGGGCTTCGACTCGCTCGACGTTGTAGAGGTCGCGAAAGTACTGGGCATCATCGCGCACGCCATCGACGAAAAAGTCGGCGGTGGTGTTGTTGCCCCGGATCGTCGGCTGATCGCGGTTCCCCTCGCCCTGGCCCATCGTCACCCCCGGCACGAAGCGCACGACGTCGGCGATGCTCTGCATGGAGAGATCGTCGATGAGATCCCGCGTGATGACCGAGACCGATTGCGGCACGTCGCGAAGGGGGGTGGGAGTCTTCGTTGCCGTGGCCGTCTGCGAGAGCGCGTATTCGGCCGGACGCGTGGCGACCACCTCGACCGCGCGCAGGGTCTGTGGGGTGGAAACTGCATTCCTGCGCACGACGATCGTTCGCTCATCGCGGAAGGACGCCACGAACCCCGTTCCGGTGAGCAGGACCCGCAGGGCTTCCCCGACGGTGTGTGGGCCGCTGACCGGGTACGACTGGACCCCCGACGCGAGGGTGGTGTCGAGCTCGACGGAGAGGGAGGATTGCTCCCGGAATGCGCCGAGTGCGTCCACGAGCCGCTGCGTCGGGATGTCGAACTGCCGGCGACTCGTCGTATCCACGCTCGGCGGCGCCATGCGCCAGCCCGGCTCCTGGGTTCCAGGGGCCGTTGCAGGAATGGCGAGGAGGATGACCCCGAGCCAGAGCAGG
Source organism: Gemmatimonadaceae bacterium (assembly GCA_031412375.1). Taxonomy (GTDB): domain Bacteria; phylum Gemmatimonadota; class Gemmatimonadetes; order Gemmatimonadales; family Gemmatimonadaceae; genus JANPKQ01. The sequence continues at coordinate 1,827 of JANOCW010000013.1, forward strand.
AAGGGTGGGTGAAATCGCATGCGAGGGAGTGCAGAATTTGTTGAGAATCATTCTCAAATACGAGAAGGGGACACTAAAGCAAATCCCGAGGAAGTCAATCGGGATTCAACAAACGAGACGGCCCGAACACTCGCCGGGCCCCACCCCGCTGCGCTGGCACAGGTCTCGTTCCGCGTTACCGACACGGTACCATCCCATCGCAAATGCGTCACACCCCCGGCGGAGATTCGATCGTCAAACAGCAAGCACGAGCGACGCTTCTCCCACCGCGAGGACCGACATGTCGGAACAATCGAGTTTGTTCGGCAGGCCCCCTGCTGTTGCCCGCCGCGTTGGCTCCAACCCGCTCTCCGATCGGGGCGCCCGCATTGGGCAACGCTGGGGGGCGTGGGAAGGATCGGGGCGCGCCGTCAGTCAACCACGGGCGATGCGTCACGGCTGCGTCGTCGTCCGCCGCATCACCGACGATCGGGGGCGCGAGTGGCGCGTCCGGCAGCTCTGGTCGGCGGCGTGCTACGGCGTGCTGTTCCAGTGCGCGGTGCCTGGCATCCGCGCCGAGGCGCGGGCGGTTCGCGCGACGCTGGATTCGCTCACGGATGAGGAGCTCGTCACCGCGCTGATGCCGGCAGACGACTAGGTGGGAACCGGGTGGAGGGGAAAGCGCGCCGATGCTTTGCCAGCGGCGCCCCGACGGTCCTAGCTCCCGACGGTGCCCGCCTGCCTCAGCTTCTTGTGCACGTACATCGCTCGATCGGCCCGCGCGAGCAGGTCTTCGATGCCGCCTGGATCCTCCAGATCGAGTATCGCCGTGCCAAGGCTGATGGACAACGCCTGACTGGCGTTCGCGTTGTGGGTCTCGATCTTCTCGAGGAGACGATCCTGCAACTGTGACACGGCGCCCGGCGGGGCGTCGATCGCGAGCACCGCGAATTCGTCCCCACCGATCCGCGCGACCATGTCGGACGTCCGGAATGTTCCCCGCAACACGGCGGCGAGATCCACCAGCGCACGATCACCCTCATCGTGGCCGCGTGTGTCGTTCAGCGACTTGAGCCGGTCGAGATCGAGATAGATCAGCACGAGGCCGCGACCCGACCGTCGCGCAAGCCGGAGCATCTGCTCGGCGCTCGCCAGGAACCCGCGGCGATTGTGCAGGCCGGTGAGCGCATCGATGAGCGCGAGCTCGCGCAGCTCCGTCTGCACCCGCTGCCGTTCGCGCGCGAAGAGCAGGACGCGGAGGATGACGTGTGCATGGATCCGCGACTTGAGCAGATAGTCCTGCGCACCGCTGGCGACGGCACGCAAGGCCAGCTCCTCATCATCGAGGCCGGTGAGGACGACGATCGGTACTCCAGGGTGATCATCACGAACCCGGACCAGGGTCTCGATGCCCTGGCTGTCAGGCAACGCGAGATCGAGCAGCACGGCATCGATCCCGCCGATCGCCAGGCGATCCAGACCCTCGGCAAGACTTCCCGCATAGCTGACGTCGAACCGGAGGTGCTCCCCGACATGCCCGCCCGCCGTGGCGAGCGCTCGCTCGATCATGGAATGCTGCGCAGCGTCCTGGTCGATGACGAGGACGCTGATCAGCGAGGGGACGGCAGGTGAGGTCGTACGTGGGCGCGGCATTGGATCCGGGGATGGCATATCCACGAAAGACTGGTGAGCAGGCGCGGCCGCAACCACGATGCGCACCCAAGTCCGCGCCCGGGCTTTGCACCCTTCATGCATTTCGATTTTATTGCACTCATGCTCCGTCATCGCACGAGACGCTTCGTTCGCCCCATCACCTGCGGGCGCGCTGCGCTCGCCCTGATCGTCATCATGTCCGCCTGCAGCAGCGGCGAGCGCGCAGCCGACACTACCGCCGTTCCCGCTGACTCGCCTGGCGCGGGCGCGACCGACACAGCCTCGAGCGCGTGGACAGGGCGTTACGCCCTGCGCGGGACGATCGAAGGCAATCGACAGGCGGCAGGTGCGCTCGTCGTGGTGTTGCTCGAGCCCGGCTCGGCCGCCCACGATTCGACGCGGGACCGGGTCCGTCGCACGTATCCCTCGTACGACGGACCGCTGTATCGCGGGGAACTCATGCTCGCTGCGGGCGATTCCGTGCGAAGCACCTTCACCTGCGCGAACAGTCCGTCCACGCCCCCGTCGCTCGTGTGCCATCCCTCCGCTCCGATCCCCGCGGTGCGCGACGCATCGCTCGTCGTGCAGCCCGATGGGCGTGCGTCGCTCTCCGGCAGTCACGGCGAGGGCGTCACGGAGGAGTATGGCAAGTTCCGGTGGGAACGAGCGGCGAATAAATGACCGCCGCCGCAGTGGATTTCTGCAACTCCGTCGCGGACGGATGCGGACAAGAATCGGAACACCACTCAAGGAGCTATCGATGAGCACCGCGTTCCTGATCCGGTCCGGCCTGTGGCTGGCCATTCCGGCGATCGTGACGTTGGTCGGCTGCAGCACGGGCGACGGCACGCCTGGCACGGACTCCGTCCCTGCGGCTGCTCCCGGCGGCGCGGCACAGGACACAGCGTCCCCTGCGACCACGCCCGCCGGGGCGCCGGCATCGGCGCCCGTCGTGGCGGGTGCCCCGAAGATCGACCCGGCGAACGTCGCCGCGTCGCTGGAGTGGGATGCCGCGTCGAAGACGGTGAAGCTGCCGATGGTGTCTGGCGTCGGTAGCAATGCCGGCGGCTGGAACTTCAATGGTCACGCCAACGGATCGCTGATCATCACCGTGCCCGTTGGGTCGACGGTGGAGATGCCGTACTACAATGACGACATCGTCCCGCACAGCCTCGGTGTCGTCGCCGGCACGCCGACGAACGTTCCGTCAGCGCCGGGTGCCCCCGCATTCCCGAATGCGATCACCATCAGGTTCGAACAGGGGCTGAACACCAACCAGAAGGATCTCGTGCGGTTCACCGCGAGCAAGGCTGGCACCTACCTCATCCCGTGCGGGGTGCCAGGGCACGCGGCGAGCGGGATGTGGGTGGTGTTCGTTGTGTCCAAGTCGGCCAAGGCGCCATCGGTCAGAACCACGAGCTGATCGGAGCGGACGGCACGCCCCACCAACGCAGCTTCGAGTCTCAGGACAGACACGTGTCTAGGGAATGTCCTCGATCCCTGGGCCCATCTGGCTGTTCACTCCGACGATCACCTGAATGAGCGTCTGGACTCGGCGGTTGCGGTAGAAAAAGTAGTCGTCGATGTGGCTGCGGTAGACATTCTCCCCGAACTTGAAGTGCAGCGCGCCGTCTTTCTTGAGGCGAGCCGCCTCCTTCGCGACGCGTGTTCCGGGCACCGTGGCCTTTCCGCCGCTCGCCTGGTGCGCGGCCGCTCCCGCAATGAACCCCGCGATGTAGCCCTGGCGCTCGTCGGGCGACATGCCATCCCAGTCGACGCCGGTGAGCGCGACCGGACTGCGAGTCTGCACGGCGGTAGGAGCGTTGTGAGTGAAGCCGAGCACGCAGAGCACCAGCCCGGCGCCGAGCGAGACGAAGCCCAGCGGCTTGAAGGACATCATGGTGAGCGTTTTCTCCCAGGGAACGATGCGAGATGGGCAACGCGGGGCATTGCGACCAGCGGGGGGGGGGCGGGACAATACCGCCCCCCCCCCCCGGGGGGGCCAAATATTAAAAAGGGGTTGGTGCGCCCCCGGCCGGCGCGGCGGAACGCGTCGCGCCGCCCCG
>JANOCW010000014.1:0-12435 GCA_031412375.1 Gemmatimonadaceae bacterium
AGGCTCATGAAGCCGAGGGCGGCGGTGCTCGCATCCTCCGGAAGCCCGGTCAACGGCCAGAGCCTGACGGCGCCGAACCTCGTGAATCCCGCCGGCTCGGCGGCATCGGACACGCGCGCGGCGGTGAGCGCTGTCAGCTCGCGCTCTGCCATCGCGCTCCCGACGCTGTCCTTCAGCCGCCCGAACAGCTGGAGCCACGCATGGGATGGGTCGCCGATGTCACGAGCGATGTCCGGACGAAGCTGTCTCCGCATCATGAGCGGGACCCATGCATCCGTCACGATGGGACCGACGATTCCCCGAAAATCCGCCGGCGCAACGCCGATGACGGTGAAGGGGTGCCCGTTCACCGCGACGCGCCGGCCGATCACGCCACTGTCGGCGCTGAACCACGACCGCCAGAACGCATGGGAGAGCACGATCACTGGATGCGTCAGCGGCGTCCTGTCCTCCTCGGGCGCGAAGAACCGTCCCAAGGTGGGACGGACTCCGAGCAGGGAGAAGTAGTTCCCGCTCACGAAGTATCCCTGGGCAGGCGCGCCTTCAGCGCCGGCCTGTATCGTGAGCGAGACCTTGCTCCATGCGCCCACGCCGGCAAGCGTGCGGGAGCGCTCGCGGAGGTGCTCGAAATACGGATGCGATGCCGCGATGCTGCTCTGGCCATCGGCCGTTCTCCGCTGCAGCGTCACGAGGCGCGCCCCGCCAGTCACACCGGGCAGCGGCCGGAGGACGAGCGCGTTCATCGCGCTGAACACCGTCGTCACTGCACCCGCGCCGAGCGAGATGACCGTCACCACGACCATGGTGAACACCGGGCTCTTTCGGAGCATCCGTCCCGCGTAGCGAAGATCGGTGGCGAGGGACCCGACCGCGCTCTCCCATCCATGCGAGCGGATCTCTTCCCGCACCGTCGTCACGTTGCCGATATCGATGCGCGCGGCACGCAACGCATCGTCAGGAGCGAGCCCGCGTGCGATGTGGTCCGCAGTCGCACGATCGAGGTAGTCCTGCACTTCGTCACCAACGTCCCCATCGGCCGCCGCTCTTCTGGTCAGCACCCGCAGCCCGTGGGTCAGCTGACGCCAGAGCGACATCCTGCTATGCCTCGGCGTTCAGCAGCCGAGCGACCGCGGATGCACGTCGGGCCCAATCCGCTGTCTCGACCTCGAGCTGCTTGCGACCGCTGCGCGTCAGCGAGTAGAACTTGGCGCGACGCGAGTTCTCGGTCTGCCGCCACTCCGCATCGAGCAGCCCCGCGCGCTCGAGCCGCTGGAACGCGGTGAGCAGCGATCCGGGATTGACCTTGAAGACATTCCGCGAGATCTGCTCGATCCGCCGCGCGATCCCGAAGCCGTGCATCGGCTCGAGACTGAGCGTCTTGAGGATCAGCATGTCGAGCGTGCCCTGAATGACGTCGGTCGTCGGCTCGTCCACGGAGGCTCCGGAGGAGATGGAGACTGACGTTACGGCTCTACATCTTGATTGTCAAGATGTGACTGTCGGGAGTACGCGACCTCCCGCACGGGACCCAACGCGCTCCGCCTCTCCCGCGCCGCGATCTCACCACGTCATGGCACGCTCGGCCGCGGCTGCGGCGTGTATGTCGGCATCCCCGTGCCGCCGACAATGGGCCATCCGTTCGAGTATGTGATGCGGTCGAGCATGAGCACCCGGCGCGAGATGGCAGTGTTTCCGGGGTTGAGATACGGCTGTCGCACGTTGATCGCGTGGTAGAGCATCCAATCGGCCCCCGCCGCATCTCGAACGACGGCGTTGTGCCCGGGCGCGAGCCACGTGTCGCTCGCCTGGAGGATCGGGACTGCCGCCCCAGCGTTCGAGCGCAACACCTCGAAGGGGCCCGTCACGGCGAGCGAGCGTGCGACCATCACCGCGTAGTGCGCACCGCTCCCACAGCAGTTGTTCCCGGAGAAAAACAGGTAGTAGTAGGGAGCCGCGAAGGTTACCCACGATCCTTCGATCAGCCCGGTGTCGTACGCACCGGGATCGGTTCCACCGCGTGCGAAGAGGATGGTCTCGGGGCTGCTCCCCGCGACGAACGACTCTCGATCCGCCGCGAGCTCCTGCACGACGAGCGAGCCACCCGAGCCCCAGAAGAGCCAGCGCTTCCCCGTTGCCGGATCGTCGAACCCCATGGGATCGATGGTGAAGCCGCCCGGTCCGCAAAGAACCGGGCGGCCAATGTCGACGAACGGCCCCCCGCCTGTGAAGGCGGTCGCCATGCCAATGCAGAAGTCATCGTTGGGTGCACTCCGCTGCGCGACGTCGACCTGCGCCGAGTAGTACATGACGAACCGACCTTCACGCTCGTTGACGTCCGGCGCCCAGAAATTCTGCGACTGGCTGGCCCACGCAGGCTTGGGTCGCAGCGCTTCACCGCGGAGCACCCAGGTGATGAGATCCCGGGATGAGGCGACCTGGATGCGCATCGTCCCCGTCTGGGTCGCATACGCGTAGTAGCTCCCGTCGCTCGCACGCACGACCGCCGGATCGGGGAAGTCGGCGTCGTACACCGGATTCAGGTACTCCGTCGCCGACGGCACGGGCGGGGGCACGAACGGGGGCGCGGTCGTCGTCTTCGTTCCGCCGCCGCACGCTGACAGTGCGAGTGCCAGCAACCCGAGCGCACAGCAGCGAGGCGAGGGGGATCCCGGCGCGCCAGCACGGTATGAGTCGGAACGCGACAGCGTCACCGCGCTAGCGCCGGATCGGCACCGTTGCCGGCGCATCCCGCAACGCCGCCAACTTCCCTCGCGCGAGTTCCAGCAGCGGCCGACCCTTCGCATCCGCATCCTTCCACAGCGCGATGACCCGGCTGTACATGCTGTCGGCCTGCTCCCGCTCACCGAGCCGTTCGTGCAGCTCGCCGCGGTCGAGCAGGGTGCGTGGATACAGCGACCACCTCGGGTCGAGGTTGATCACCGAGAACGTCTTCGGGTCCATCCGCTCCAGCGTCGCCAGCGCCCCGCGAAAATCACCGATCCGGGTGAGCACTTCGGCCTCGGCCTGCCTGGATAACTCCTCTTCGTCCGACAGGACGAGTCGCGTCGTGTCGCCGCGAGGGAATCGCGATGCCAGCGACACCGCGCGCGCCGTATCCCCAGCCTCGATGGCGGCGAGCGCGACGAAACCCCGCGCCGACTCGCGGCCGGTCCACCGATGGACGATGCTCAGGTATGATGTGTCGCGCGTGGTCATGTAGCCCCCATACGCGATCCCGATCGCCTGTTTGCGCGTCTGCTCACCCTGTTTCCCCGGGATCGCATCGAGCTCCTTCGTCGCCGCAGCGATCTCCCGCCGAACCTGCTGCTCATTCACCTCGAGTCCGGCGGTGAGAAGGGCGCGATATGGGCCCAGCATCCGTGACGTGGGGAACGGGCGCGGAGATCGGTCGGTCCCTGGGAGGTTCGGATCCACATCCTGCACGCGCTGTAGCACCTGATCCACGTCGTTCAGCGCGCCGCTCGCCAGCGCGACATTCGCCGATGCGAGCACGATCTGGAACCGGCGCGCGCCAGCGCGCGTACGAAGCGAGTCCGCTGTCTGCTCGCGCAGTGCCCGGCGCAGCGATTCCAGCGCCTCCGGCGAACGTGCGCCGAGCTGGTACGAGGCAATGCGGTACGCCAGTTCCGGTTGCCGTGTGCTCGGCCGCGCCATCGCCCGCTGCAGCGTCTCGACCGCGCGAGCGTAGTCCCCGTTCGCCACATACGCCTCGGAAAGCGCCAGGTAGGCGATCGCCGCGTCCGCATCTGTGTAGACCCACTGCTCGGCGTTGCGAACGACGAGCTCCCGCGCTCGCCGCCGCGCCGCATCGATGCGCGGCCGTGCGAACTGCTGCGCCGTGTCGCTCGACAGGATGCGGATCGTGTCGTTCTCGATGATCACACCGGAGCCAGCCCGGGCCCCTTCCGCATAGATGTCGACCTTGTGCGAGTAGGCGAGGTGAAAGGTCGAGTCGAGCGCGAGCGTGCGATGGAACGCTGCGAGGGAGCGCGTCCGCGTCTCGGCGCGCCTCGCCGGGTCCTGGTCGTGGAAGTAGGCGTCGCCGAGTGCGTACCATGCTTCCGCATCGGTCGAGTCACGCGCGAGAAGCCGGACGTAGCGCTGCTGCGCGGCCTGCCAGTTCTGCTGTTGCTGCTCGAAGTTTCCCTCGACGAGATTGCGCTCCCGATCGGGAAGGCGAGCGCCGTGGCTCATCGCCATCCGGGCGTACGTTGCCGTGCTCGTGTCGCTCACACGCCGCCAACCGCTCGCGAGCGAGCGCTTGTACCAGGCGAGGGCGAACGTCGGATCTGCGGCGACCGCGCGGCCGAGCGCGGAGTCGGCCGCGTCGAGCCTCCACTCGTTCAGGGCGCGGACGCCGGAGAGATAGTGGCGATATGCTTCGAGCGAGCCCGTCGTCGTCCGGGCAAGGGCAAGCTCCACCGGCGGCGCCCCGACGAGGCCGAGGAGCTTCAAGGCCAACTGGTCGAAGACGCGCCGCGGATCGGCCGATGCACCGGCAGTCACTTCCCACTCCGAACCGTCGACCCGTTTCCCGGACGCGACGTCCAGCATCCGCGCACCGATCGTGAGCGAATCGCCGGCCCTGGTGATCTCGCCGGTGATGATGGTCCAGACTCCCGCGCGCCTTGCCAGTCCCTGCGCGTCGTCGAGGCTGATGGTCTGCGCACCATCGAGCTCAGCATCACGAAGGAGATCGAGGCTGCGCTCGTATTCGACGACGGTGATGTCACGCCACTGCGCGAGATTGAGCGCGAGCATGCTGACACTGCCGTCGCGCAGCCAGGCGAGCGACGGATCACCGCGCACCGTGAACGGAACGACGATGAACGACTTGCGTGGGTCGACGCCGTTGGGAATCCCGGAGCGCCCAAACGCGAAGTACCACACGGTTGGGCCGAGGACGAGGAGCGCGACGAGTGCCAGTGCGACGAGCAACGGGCGCCGCCGCGTGCTCGATCGGGATGAGTGACCGACGAGGCCCACCACCTCCTTGCCGGCGACGGCCGAGTCGATTGCCCCCGCCAACGCGTCGCCGTCCGGCCATCGCTCGTCCGGATCTTTCGCGAGCGACCGGTGAATCACGGCGGCAAGCGACGGAGAAGCGTCGCCCCCGTGCTCGAGCAGTGGGGCCGGTTGCTCGGTGAGCTGTTTCATGACGACCGATGCCAACGTCTTGCCGGTGAATGCGGGCGCGCCGGCGAGCATCTCGTAGCCCACGAGACCGAGGCAGTAGAGGTCACTGCGACCATCCACCTCGCGCTCACCGGCGGCCTGCTCTGGACTCATGTAGGCCGGTGTCCCAACCGACATGCCAGTGCCGGTCATGCGCTCACCCGCGGCAGCCAGCGAGCGCGAGATGCCGAAGTCGGTCAGCCTCGCCCGACCGGTCTCGCGTTCGATCAGGATGTTCTCCGGCTTGATGTCGCGGTGGATGACGCCGTTTCGGTGTGCGTAGCCGAGCGCCTCCGCGAGATCGCGAAGGATGGCTCCGGCCCGCGCCGCGGGCATGCGCCCTTCGCGGTCGAGGGTCTCGCGCAGGCTCTCGCCGGCGACGAATTCCATGACGAAGTACAGCACGCCGCTCGCTTCGCCCGCGGCATGCACGCCGACAATGCTTCCGTGACGAAGCCGGGCGATCGTTCGCGCCTCCTGGAGGAAGCGCTCGCGAAAGCTCGACGTTGCAGCGAGATCGGGATTGATGACCTTGATCGCGACCGGCCGGTCGAGCGTGCGATCGTGGGCGAGCAGCACGCTCCCCATTGCGCCGGAGCCAATGACGCGCTCGATCTCGTACTGTGAGCCGAGCGCGGCTCGCATCGTCTCGAGAATGCCGGGAGGGAGGGACTGCGTCATCGATCCAAGATGCACGCGCGGAGTACGCGGCGCGATAGCGTGCAGTACCGATCCGACCGCAGCGCGCGCTGATCGCCGACCATTCGACACCCACGATGCAACACGCCGGCCCGTATGGGCCGGCGTGTCGTCACATCAGTCGATCGCCCGAGAGCGGTCGCGTGGATCGGTCTCGTCAGGGAACGGCCGGAGCGTTACCTAGCGCGCGACTGCAGCTCCGATCGCGGCGCCGGCTGCGACGAGCGCAGCACCACCGAGGATCGCGACCATCGGGGCGAGCTCGATCGAGCGGCTGTACCAGGGCGTCACATCGGCGGCCGGTGCTGCCTGGGGCAGCGCGGCCATGATCTGGGCCTGGAGGTGCGCAGGGGTCCGCATCTGGCGGCGCGTCTCCGACTGCTCGGCGATGCGGCTCCAGAATTCGACATCGCGCTTCGTGTCGCCGAGACGCACTTCGGTCTCGGGCAACTCGCCATCAAGCCACGCGTGAACTGCCGCAGGGGTGCGGCGGCGGCCGAGGGGGACTTCGCGATCGCTGAGCGGGGCGGCCTGCTGGTCGCGTCCGTTCTGCTCGCGTCCGTTCTCGGAACGGCCGTCTGAGGAATGAAGGTTGTCAAGCATCAGGCGTATTTCTCCTCTAGAAGAACCTGGAGCGCTTCTCGTGCGCGGTGAACGCGCATCTTCAGGGCCCCGACGGTAGTACCCAAAAAGTCGGCCATCTCCTCGTACGATCGACCTTCGACATGCTTCATCACGAACGCCTCTCGCAACGAAGGCTGGAGGGTGGCGAGTGCGCGGTCGAGATCCGTCCGCAGCTCACTCCGATCCAGCTCCTCGTCCGGATTGGCGTATCCTGACGGTTGATCATCCTCATCGTAACTGAGGTGAGTCCGTCGGATGTTCTTGAGCCAATCCTTGCACCCGTTCGCCACGATGCGAAACACCCATGCATCGAAACGCCCGCGAACTTCCGCGAGATGGTGATAGGCTTTGATAAAGGACAGCTGAAGGATGTCTTCGGCAACATCCGGGCTGCCGGTCATGCCGAGCGCGTGCCGGTACAGGGGATCACTGTACCTGCCGATCAGCCCAGAGAACGCCTCGCGGTCGCCCGCAAGAACGCGCTGGATAGTCTGCTGGTCGGCTTCCATCTGGTCGACCTGCGAGGCGGGAACCGTCGTCTTCACGGTCTCAGTGTAATGCGTTCGCCGCGCTGTGGATAGACCCGATGGCCCCGTCTGTGACATACGTCCGCTGGCCATATGTTCGCATGACGATCGACCGACAAAGGCGTAACACGAATGGCGCAACTGTCGTTCGGCAACGCCGGGAATGGAGGCGGAACGGCAGGATGCCGTTTCCAAGTAGAACCGCGGCACTCACCGCAGCCGAACGTGGTACAGCAGCTCCCGCACGACCCCGGCCTTGTACCGCCGCGTCGCGCTGTCGCTGTCGGCACGGTAGCGTCGATACCCCTTTGAAAATCGGCGAACCGCTCCATCCACCGATGCCGCGGCGAGCGTCGCGCGGAGCTCCGCATCCGGGAGCAGGCCTTCGCTGTTGTAGGAAACGAGGACGTCCCGCGCCCCGGTCGCGGCAAGCAGGTCGCGCAGGGCGTGGCGCACCTGACGCGGTGAACACCACGCACTGCGCTGACCGTCGGACGCCAGCAATCCCGTCTTTCCCCGCAGGACGAGGTCGTCATCGAACCACCCGCGGGCAATCACCTCCGGCACGTGGTAGTAGCCGGCGTACTGCCGCGCGTTGTAGGGAGGATCGATGTAGAGCAGGTCGATCGGGCCCAGCTCGGCGGCCAGTGCTGTAGCGTCGGCGCGATGCGCGGTGGCTCCGCGCGCTCCTGTTTCCGGCAGCTCGGGCACGATGGTGAGTGGGCGCCGGGCGTTCGGTTGCCAGGTCTTGATGAAGGCGGCGTACACGCCGGCCGTATTCGCGACTCGATCAGCCCCTTCTATCAATGCGGCCAGCAGCACGTAATAGCTGCTGTCGTCGATCCACTCGCAGGCGCGCCACTCGTGCAGCGCACGGCGGGCAGCGTCGATGCGCACTGCATTGGCCTCGGTGAAGTACATCCTGCCGCCCATCGGCGAAAAATGCCGAGTGACGAACCCGATCTCCGAAGGGCGTTCGGCGGCGAGATAGTCGCCGACGGCTCGAAGCGCGTTCGCGCGCGGCGAAAGCAATGGATCCCGCACTGCCTCGCGGATCGCGCGCCGCACCGCGGGCTCGTGCTTCGCGAGTTCGCGAAACGATGGGACGTTCTGCGCGACGACATACGCCTGCTGGAGCACGTGCGAATACGACATCAAGTCGCTCGATGCGACCCTCCATCCCGCGGCCTTGAGCGCGCGACCCACGGCGGCCGTCCCTGCGAAGGCATCGTGCGCCGTGCCCGGCTGGATTTTGAGGCGGCGGATCGTGCGAAGGATGAACGGCAGGAGCCGCGTCTTGTTGCCGATGTAGCGCATCGGAGCCGGTCAGCGAGGAGCGATGGACGGCGCTCCGCTGCCCGGGCGCCTCATCGACCGAATGCTCCCCACCCGAGTGCGCGGACCTCCGCATCGTGTTCGCCGAGCGTGGGCGGAGGCAGCCGGATGGTGCCCGGGACGCTGGGCGCAATCCCGTGAAGCGGCGACGCATCGGTCTGCTCCAGCGCTTCCTTTACTGTATGCACCAATCCGCACGGCACGCCCGCCGCGGCGAGCCGCTCCATCCAATGGTTAGCCGGTCGCTCCATCAGCCTGGCTTCGAGCCGGGCCACGAGTGCATCCCGCCGGGCGAGGCGGCCGGCGTTCGTTGCGAGGGCTGGGTCGGCCGCGAGGTCAGTGAGCTCGAGTGCTCCAGCACAGGCTCGCCACTGGGAGTCGCTCCCCACGGCAACCACCATTGGGCGGTCGCCGGTCCTCAGGAGCTGATAGGGTACGAGGTTGGGGTGTGCGTTTCCGTACCGGCGTGCCTCGGTCCCGGTCAGCAGGACGTTCTGGGCGACATTGATGAGAGCCGCGGTGGCGCTGTCGGCGAGAGACAGGTGGATTCGCCGACGGGCGGCCGGCAGGGAGTCGGCGGCGAGGGCGGCGAGGATCGCGATCGCGGCATCCTTGCCGGCGATGACGTCGGCGAGCGCCACCCCGACCTTCATTGCCGGCCCGTCGGGCTCGCCCGTGATGGCCATCCAGCCACGTTCCGCCTGGACGACGAAATCGTAGCCCGGCCGTGAGCTGGTGGGACCGAAGCCCGTGATGGTGCACCAGATGAGGCGCGGGTTCGCTTCGAGGGCGCGCGCAGGGTCGAGCCCGCGGCGCTCGAGGGTCCCTGGGCGGAAGTTGTCCACGACGACCCGGGACTCCGTTGCCAGCCGCCTGAGCAGCTCCAAGTCCGCAGCGCTGTTGAGATCGGCGATCAGACTTCGCTTGTTCCGGTTTACGCTGAGGAAGTAGCCGCTCTCGCCCCGATCGTCGAACGGTGGGCCCCAGCCTCGGGTCTCGTCGCCGCCGTCCGGTCGTTCGACCTTGAGGACATCCGCCCCAAGGTCGCCGAGCATCATCGTGCACAGCGGCCCGGCAAGAACGCGTGTGAAATCGAGGACCCGCACCCCGCTCAGCACTTACTGCTCGTATGCATATTCTCTAGTGGCGCGATAGTGAGCTATCTTGGTGCATCATAGCTCAGCCCAGCGACAGTCCGATGAGAAACGTAATCCCGGCTTGCGTAGATCACGGAGAGGCATATACTTACCGCCGTCGAAAACCCTACTGACGCGATGCCGGCCGGATAATAGCCCGCGCCGGCTCGTGCATCAATCAACTCGCGGACGCTCCGTACTCAAACACACGGAGCAGGTGGCCGATGCCGGACCAAGCCAAACCTCCTGAAATGAAGCCCGCCGACGACGCCACCGCGACGCCGGCCGCCCCACCGACTCCGCCCCGGCGCAGCCCTGGCCACCGCGGGGCGGACGTCCGTGACACTGTCGCGGAAATGGCGGCAAAGGCGCAGGAGATCAGTCAGGAGGCCGGGAGCAAGATGGCGGCAGCGATGAAAGACGTCATCAACGCCGCCGCCGGCATCGCGGGCTTCGCCGTGGAGAGCGCGCGCGACCTTGCCCAATACATGGTCCGCCGCGGCCAGATGACCCAGGAAGAGGCCGACAAGCTGATCCGGGAGGCCGAGGCCGCGCAGGTCGGGCGGCCGCCGGTCGCACCGCGACCGGCACCCCCGAAGGCGCCCGCTGCGACCGCGGAGTCCGAACCGGCGCGCGTGACGTTCACCCCGCCGATGCCGCCGCGACCGGTCGCCCCTCCGGCGGCACCCCCCCCGATGCCAGCTCGACCGGCAGCGCCCGCACCGACCCGCCCGGCACCAACCGCGGCGAAATCGGCGCCCCACTCGGCATCTGTCGCGAAAAAGGCTGCCGCTCCGGTCAAGCCCGCGCCCAAGCCAGCTCCACCCAAGGCGGCGGCGAAAAAGGCGCTCCCGGCGAAGAAAGCTCCCGCCAAGCCAGCTCCCAAGTCGGCGAAGAAGGCACCACCGGCCAAGAGCGGCAAGAAGCGCTGACCGCGGACGCGCTGCTCAGCGCGTCTCTCCAACCAGCCATTCCAGGAACCGCCGCACCGCCTCCGGATCGGGCAGCCGAAACTCGGCCGCGGTCGGGATGTCCGCTTCGCCCACCCGAACCGTCACCGGCTCGGGACCGTGCTCGCGAAGGATGCGGAACGCGTCCTCATCGGTCTGGTCGTCGCCGGCGAACACCACACTCGTCCCGGGGACGAGCCCTCCCAATCGCCGCGCCAGGGCCAGCACCGCCGTGCCCTTGTGGACATCGACGGGGGGTCGCAACTCGAAGAGCTTCTTTCCCGGCGTGACTCGCAACCCGTGCTGATGGGCAATGGCATCGATCGCAGCCTTGAGCCGGGGAACGACCGCGTCATCGGCGAGCCGGTAGTGTACGCTCAGCGTCCACGTCTTGTCCTCGAGCGTCACTCCGGCCACATGCGTGACGGCGCTGGCGATCTTCAGCGAGGCCTGTGCGATCGCACCGCGGTACGGCTCCGCCTCGGGGGCGATCTCGGTCTCTCCCTGCGGATCAGACACCTCGAGCCCGTGGTTGCCAATGACCCAACTGTTGCCGACCGACACCAGCCGCCGGGCATCGGCGGCGCCGCGCCCGGAGACGAGCGCTACGTGGACCCCTGGACGGGACGCGAGCGTCGCGACCGCGCGTCGCGTCCCCTGCGGCATCACGGTGTCCTGCGGTCGCGGGGCGATCGGCGCGAGCGTTCCGTCGATGTCGAGCATGATGATCAACGGGGAGCCCGCGAGCCGGTTACCGAGCTCCGGGAGGAGCGGAATCAGCGGCAGCGTCATGATGTCAGGTCGTGATGCCGTGCAGGATCAGTGATTGATGAACGAAGAGTCTGGCAACACATGTACCCGCATTGGCGGTCGCGGGGCTGCACGGTAGCTTACGCGCTCGACCACTCCGAGTCACCCGCATGCCGCTTCTTCGTCCGCCACGCTGGCTGAAATCCATCGTTGTATCCGGCCGCCCGCGCTGACGTGCGCACGCTGGCCGCACGTGCGCCCACACGGATCGACTTCGGGGGCGGATGGACCGATGTCCCACCGTATTCGACGGAACAGGGCGGGTGTGTGTGCGCGCTGGCGATCGGACGCTATGCGACAGTGGAGCTCTCGGACACACTCCCGGCGGAAGGCCTGCGTGACAGCGCCGACTCGCGTATCGCCGCTGCCGCCCTCGCGAGGTCGCCAGCCTCCCGAGTCGCACTCTCCGTACACAACGACTTTCCGGTGGGCGCCGGACTCGGCGGATCCTCGGCGTCGGGAGTGGCGGCCGTGGGCGCGCTCGCGGCGTGGAGCGGCCAGTCGCTCGATCGCGCGGACCTGGCCGAGCGAAGCCGGGCAATCGAGGTGGAAGACCTCGGGATCGCCGGAGGGAGGCAGGACCACTACGCCGCGGCGTTCGGCGGCGCGCTCGGGCTCACCTTCGGAGAGGCCACGACGACGGTGCGCATCCCCCTCACGGCGGCCACCGTCGCTGTGCTGGAAGCAGAGTGCACCATCATCTACACGGGGCAGTCGCGCATATCCGGCGCGAACATCACTGCCGTGCTCGACGCCTACCGCGCGCGCGAGCCGGTGGTGACTGGCGCACTGGCCCGCATGCGAGAGCTCGCGCAGGCGATGATCGATGCTCTCGTGCGCGGGGCCGTCGACGAGCTCGGGGCGCTGGTCGGGGAGCATTGGGCGCACCAGCGTACGCTCCATCCGGCGATCACGACGCCGCGCATCGATGCGATCATCGAAACGGCGATCGCGGGGGGCGCGTTCGGCGCGAAGGCGCTCGGTGCATCGGGGGGCGGCTGCGTGCTCATCATCGCCCCGCGCGATCGAACGCCGGCCGTTCGCCATACACTGAGCGAGCTCGGTGTGCTGCTCCCGATGACGGTCGATCACGACGGCTTCATGCTGCTGCGTGGCGAGGAGGTGACCAGCCAGTGACTGTCGCCCGCGGAGATGCCG
>JANOCW010000015.1:0-4490 GCA_031412375.1 Gemmatimonadaceae bacterium
CCCCAGTCGCCCCATCCAAGCAGCGGCGGGAGGATGGCAATGAGTATCGCGATCACCACGACCGCGGGCGTATGGATGCGGGCGAAACGGTCGACGAACGTCTGGCTCGGCGCGCGCGAGGCCTGCGCTTCCTCAACGGCGTGGATGATGCGCGCCAGCGTCGTGTCGCTCGCCGGTCGTGTCGACCGAACCTGCAGCGAGCCCTGGCCGTTCAGTGACCCGGCGAACACGCTGGCGCCCGGCTCCTTGTCCACCGGCATCGACTCGCCGGTGATCGGCGCCTGGTTCACGCTCGACCGGCCGCTCGTGACGTCACCATCGACCGCGATTTTCTCTCCGGGGCGCACGATGACCGTTTCGCCGACGGCGATCTCCGTCGCCGGCACCCGGAGCTCCTGTGCGCCCCGCAGCACGGTCGCCTCGACCGGAGACAGGTTCATCAGCGCCCTGATCGCGTTGCGGGCGCGATCCATCGAGTAGGCCTCGAGCAGCTCCGCAACCGCGAACAGGAAGAGCGTCGCCGCGGCTTCGGTCTGCTCGCCGATGATCCACGCACCGGTGGCGGCGACCGACATGAGGAAGTTCATGTCGAGGGCGCGGTTTCTCGCGGCCCTGATTCCCTGCGGCACGACGAACCATCCACCGGCGATCGACGAGAGTGCGAGGAGCGCGATGACGACCGCTCGCGGCGAGTCGAGCTCGCCAAGCATCAGGGCGAGCCCCAGGGCGACTCCCGACACGAGCGTCATGATCGCGCGCCCACGCCGAGACCAGTGCGAAGCTGCCTGCGCCGCCTGTCCTTCCGGCGCGACAGTCGCCTCACGGTCCTCGACCCGAAACCCAACACGCCGAATCGCGCCGGTGAGGTGGCCGCGACTCATCGAACCCTCGACGTAGCCGACGCGAACCCGTCCGCCGACGACGTCGATCCGAACATCACGAACGCCGTCGAGCTTCCTGACCGCGGTCTCGATGGTGGCCGCGCAGCCTGCACAGGTCATCCCGCTCACGCGCAGATCACACGTTTCGGTCGTGGTCGCACCAGCCTCGTCGTCCCTCGGCTCGGGAGGTCTCGTCACCGTGGCCATCACCGCCCTCGCGGCAATTCCTCTTCGACGTGACGGAAGCCCTGCTGGAGAAGGGATGCGATGTGATCATCGTCGAGCGCATAGTAGGCAATCTTGCCCGCCTTTCTGTAGCGCACGAGGCGCATCTGTCGGAGTGCTCGCAACGAATGCGACACCACGGATTGCGAGACACCGAGCACCGTGGCGAGATCGCATACGCACAGCTCCTCCCGCGAGAGCGCGTAGGCGATGCGGAGTCTCGTCGGGTCCCCGAGCGCCTTGAACGTCTCCGCGAGGGTCGTCACGTCCGCCGGGGACCTCATCGCCGCCCGCGTTCGACGAACCTTCGGTTCGTCGACACATCGCACCTCGCAGAGGTCGTTCGCATCCGTGCTCTGGTATCGCGCGCGCTTCCGCTGTCCGTGCACCGATTTCGTCGGAGCCATGCCATTCTCCTGAACGTATGAATATGTGTTCATACAAGTGTGGGACGGTTGGCCCCGTTGGTCAATGGTTCGAACACCGGGATCGACTCCCACCTGACACCACAGTTATGGGACATGGGCGGCTCATCACCGCTGGCCTCAGCGCGGCGCACGAGCCTTGACGTACCTGATCGCAGCGCCCATACGTCAGCGGCTGAAATCAACTCTGACACCGGGACGCATGACCGCAGCGACCGTAGGTCGAGACAGGCGTCTGCGCTGACATGGCGCCTCGACGCGCGGCAGAAAACCCGATCCTCACTCCCGCCATGGTCCCGCCCTCGCGGCCCGACCTTGAAGTGGTAGGCGTGTTCAATGCGGCGGTCATTCGCCACGGGAAGGATGTGGTGCTGCTCCTGCGCGTGGCCGAGGCTCCTCCGCGGCGCACGGCGGGCGAGGTCGCGTCGCCCGTCTTCGACGCGAGCTCGGGCCGCCTCGAGATCCTCCGCTGGCCCGCCGATACCGCCGGGCTTGACGTCAGCGACCCGCGCGTCATCGTGCTGCACGGCAGGACGTACCTGACGTCGATCTCCCACTTGCGGGTTGCGCGATCGGCCGACGGCATCCACTTCGACATCGAGCCAGCGCCCGCGCTCTCGGCCGCCACCGACCTCGAGTCGTTCGGCCTCGAGGACCCGCGCATCACGCTCCTCGACGGCACGTACTGGATCAACTACACGGCCGTGTCGCCGCACGGCATCTCGACCGGCCTCGCCTCGACCGGTGACTTCCGAACGTACGAGCGGCACGGAATCATCTTTCCGCCACCGAACCGCGACGTCACGATCTTTCCCGAGCGGATCGGTGGGCGCTACGCAGCACTGCATCGCCCGATGCCCGAGGGGCCAGGCGAACCCGAGATCTGGATCGCCTGGTCATCGAATCTCATGGACTGGGGCGGGCATCGCCCGGTCGCGGGCGCGCGTCGGGACAGCAAGTGGGACGACCTGAAAGTGGGAGGCGGTGCAGTCCCCTTTCGCGTGAAGGTCGGCGCGCAGGATGCATGGCTGGCGATCTATCACGGCGTTAGCCGCTCGCCGCTCGAATACTCCCTCGGCGCACTGCTGCTCGACGCGCGCAATCCGGCCCGCGTGCTTGGCCGCTCGCGCGATCCGATCCTCAAGCCCGAAGCGCCGTACGAGCGCGAGGGTTTCTTCAGCGGAGTGGTGTTTACCTGCGGCGTGCTGGCTGAGGGCGACACGGTTCGCGTCTATTACGGCGCGGCCGATGGCGTCACCGCTGTCGCCGATCTCTCGCTGGCCGAGATCCTCGGCGGCCTGGCGTAGCTGTGTCTCCCATCGCACCGCACGCAGCCGGCACGAATGCGGTCGCACCGTTCGAGCTGGGCATCAACTACTGGCCCCGGCGGCGGGCGATGTGGATGTGGAGCGACTTCGACCTAGCGGAGATCCGTGACGAGATGGCGCAGATCGCCGACATGGGATTCGACACGGTGCGATGGTTCGCGCTGACCCAGGATTTTCTTCCGCGTCCCGGGTTCGTCGATCCCGTCATGATTGCGCGCATGGTGGAGGTGGCACGGGTCGTCGCCGAGGCCGGGCTGCGAAGCGTGCCGACGCTCATCGTGATCAACATGAGCGGCCGGATCTGGTGGCCGGAGTGGATGATCGACTCCAGCGGTCGTCACGCCAACCTGTTCTCCGACCCGGCCATCCTGCGGTCGCAGGCGCTGCTCGTAGAGACCTGCGCGCATGCCCTCGCCGGAGATGCATCCATCCGCGCATTCGATGTTTCCAACGAGATCGATGAGGCGCAGCGGCCAGCGTCGCGGGATGCCGGGTGGTTGTGGGCGGCGGTGCTGGCCGGCGCGATCCGCCGTGGCGCCCCCGGCACGCCCGTGCAGATCGGCGCTCACCTCGCCTCGCTCGACAGGGAGAACCACCAGCGCATCGATGACCTCGCCGCGATCGCCGATGAAGACATGATGCACGCCTATCCGCTCTACAGCAGCGCCGCGCGATCCTTTCTCGACCCGGAGCTGGTGCCGTTTTCCTGCGCCCTGACTGCCGGCCTCGCGGACCGCGGGCGCCCCACCCTGATGCAGGAGTTCGGGTTGTGCACGGCACCGCAGGGAGCAGCGGGTCACTCGTTCCCTGACGATTTCCTCGGTGAGCCGAAGATGCAGTATCTGGCGTCGGAGGAAGACGGAGCGGCGTACTACGAATCGGTGATGAACCGATTGGTCGCGACCGGTGCCGCGGGTGCGTATGCATGGTGCTATCCGGATTACGACGCGCGCCTCTTCGACCGGCCGCCCCTGGCGAAGGTCGTGCGCGAGCGCACCTTCGGGATCGTGCGCGCCGACGGAACGGAGAAGCCGGCCGCCGCCGTCTTCCGGGAACTCAGGCGGCGTCGCGACGCCGGCGCGCTCGTGCGAGGGACGATCCCTCACGTGCTGGATGTGAGCGCCGACGAGTACTATCGATCGCCGACCGCGCATTTCAATCGCCTGTACGCGAGCTGGACGGCGACGCGCCCATGATCGAGCCGCTCGAACGTTTTGCCGGCAATCCGCTCGTTCGCCCGTCGCAGATCGGATTCACGCGGGCGAGCGGGACATTCAACCCGGGCGTCTGCGTCGATCGTGCAAGCGGACGTGTCGTGTTGCTCGTGCGGGTGTTCGAGGAAGCGACGCGACGCTCCTGCCTCGCGATGGCGCTCTCGTCCGACGGGCGCCACTTCGACGAGATTCGCGACGAGCCGGCCGTCGCGCGCGAGGCGCCGTACGAGGAATGGGGAGTCGAGGACGCGCGCGTGACGTACCTCGAGGACGAGCAGCGATACGCCATCACCTATACGGGGTACTCGCCCGCCGGACCGCGCGTCTGCCTGATCACGACGGATGACCTGCTCGATCCATCGCGCTACGTGCGCCACGGACCACGAATTCCGGGCGAGAACAAGAACTGCGTGATCT
>JANOCW010000016.1:0-6408 GCA_031412375.1 Gemmatimonadaceae bacterium
CGACTGGCAACCATTCTTCTCGTTGCCGACGGTGTCGGGGGCAGCGCTGCGGGGGGAAAAGCGAGCCGTCTCGCGACGGAGGCCGTGACCCGGTACGTGACGTCCACGCTGCGCTCCTACCACGCCGCGGGGTCATCGACCGAAGGAGAGCTGATCGACGCGCTGCGCGGTGCCGCCATCGAGGCGCACGCCGCGGTGCGCGACGAGTCACGCGCGCGTGGCGACGGCCGGAACATGGCGACGACGCTGTCGCTTGCGATCGTCATCTGGCCGTGGCTCTATGTCGTCCAGGTGGGCGATAGCCGCTGCTACTTCTACGAGGACGGGAAGCTCGAGCAGGTGACCCGTGACCAGACGGTCGCGCAGGAGCTCGTCGATCAGGGAGTCATGTCGCGCGATCGTGCGCATGCGTCGCCGCTGAGTCACGTCCTGTCCAGTGCCATTGGCGCGTCGGAAGCGCTCCCCGAACTCTCACGCGTCGATGTGCGAAAGCGGGGATGCGTCATCATGGTGTGCACCGATGGCCTGACCAAGCACGTGTCGGATGCCGAGATCGCCAGTCACATCGGAAGGATGGACTCCGCCGAGCAGCTCTGTCAGTCATTGTTGCAGCTCGCGCTCGATCGCGGGGGCTCGGACAACATCACGATCGTCGCGGGGCGGGCGAGGCGCTCGTAGCGGTCATGCGCGGCGTGACCGGCCGCGCGGACCCGGACTATCGCGGGGCGTCGGCCGCGATCTGCTCCTCGAGAAGCGCGAGACACCGCGCAGCGACGGCGTTCGTGTCGTAGACCGAACCATCCTCGGCGCGCCAGACGCACTCGTCCGACGGACGCTCGACCGGTCGCAAGACGAGCTCTTTCGTCACCGCGGCGCCTTCCGGACGCTTCGGTGAGCCGCGTCGCGAGACGATGCCGCGCCAGACCACGATGTGCAACTCTCCCAGGATGGCGTCACTCGCGGGGTCGGGAAACCACGACACACTCACCGCCGCGGTTGCCGCCTGGAGGACGCAGCCACTCGGCGTTCGGTGCTGTTCGACAGGAACAGCGAGTCGCTCGACGCGTTTCACGACACGTTCCGGAGCCAGCGAGTCGAGGAGCGCGGTGACGGAACGCTGGACCGCGTGCTTCTCCTTTGCAGTCGGGGAAGCGGTCCAGGGCGCGGAAGGTGGGTTGGTCGGGTCTGACATCTGCTCGCAGTGTGACGTGGGCCGGAAATGGGAGGTTTTTTTTCCCTGAGTTATCGTGGCAGATGGACCCGCATCTTGCTAGCCCCGGCCAACTTCCAGCACAGGGGGAACCGATTTGAAATGAACGTCCTCATTCTTGGCGCGACCGGAATGGTTGGGCAGGGGGCATTGCGCGAATGCCTTCTCGATGACGGCGTCCGCTCGCGGTTGCGACCACGCTCGTGCGCGTGAGCCCGCGATCGACGTTCATCTTCGTCTCGGGAGCAGGAACCGACTCGACCGAGCGAGGCCGCGCGATGTGGGCGCGCGTGAAGGGACGCACCGAAAATGCCCTGCTGCGACTGCCGTTCAAGGCGGCCTTCATGTTCCGGCCTGGGGTGATCCTGCCGATGCACGGAATTCGGTCGCGGACGCGGTTGTACCGATTCTTCTATGCGGTGATGCGGCCGCTGCAGCCCGCGTTCCTCGCCCTGTTTCCGGGCAGCGTGACGACGACCGAGCGGCTCGGGCGCGCGATGCTGACGGTCGCTCGGCGCGGATACGTGAAACCCATCCTCGAGACCCGGGACATCACCGCTCTCTAATGGCGCTCTTCACTCGTCACGGTGCGGAGGTCCTCGCTGGGATGCCCGGAAACGGGCCGGGTCTCGCCACCGCGCTCGGTCGTCGTGCGGGCAATGCCGGGAACGAACCACCCGACCCCTTGCATTCTTAGGGAAGACCGGCGATCCTCTCCCCAAGCAATCTTATGGGAGTCGCCATGAATCGGGTGGAACTGGTGCGCGGCACGCTGGATGTGATGATCCTCAAGGCGCTCACTCTGGCGCCAATGCACGGCTACGCGGTGACTCGCTGGGTGTCGGATGCGACCGACGGCCGCCTCGACATCGTCGAGGGCGCGCTCTATCCCGCACTTCACCGGCTCGAGAAGCGGGGGCTGGTAAAGAGCGAGTGGGGCGTATCCGAGAACAATCGCCAGGCGCGCTTCTACCGCATCACTCCCGTGGGGAGGCAGCAACTCCGGGAGGACGTATCGGCGTGGCGTGAGTACACGGAGCTCCTCAGTCGAGTGCTGGGCGCCGTACCAGTCGAGGCGACGCGATGAGCGCGCGTGGTGCCGGGGGTGATCGGCGCTGGCGGAAGCTGTTTCGTCTGCCCGAGGGCCGCCGACAGGCGGCTGTCGATGTCGCGCGCGAAATCCAGCACCACCTCGACCTCTGCACGAATGACTTGATCACGGCGGGCCTTTCGCCGGACGCGGCGCGAGCCGAGTCACGGCGGCGCTTCGGTGACCCCGAGGGGACGGCCGCGGAGTGTCGGACGATCGAGGGTGAGCGGCAGGAGCACGTTCGTCGTCGCGAATGGCTCCAGGGAGTCCGTCAGGACATCGGGTATGCGTTGCGGACGCTCCGCCGCGCACCGGGCTTCACCATTGCCGCCGTACTCACGCTCGGGCTGGGCATTGGCGCGACCACGGCGATGTTCAGCGTGGTCGACGCAGTGCTCCTGCGCCCATTGCCTTTTCCCGGGTCGGAGCGCGTCGTCGCGCTGGTTCCGTACAGCGCCGGTGTTGAACAGCGTGGATCACCGGCACTCCTGGCGGCGTGGGGCGAGCAAAGTCGCAGTCTCGAGTTGATCGCCGCGATGACCGAGCGGTTCGCCACGATCCTCGACGGCGGTGGCGCCGAACGAATCGGCGGAGCCGCGGTCAGCGGCCGGTTCTTCGATGTGCTGGCGTTGCGGCCTGCCCTCGGGCGCCCACTCGGACCGGCGGATGACCAGCCCGGTCGTCCAGCGGTGGTCGTGCTGAGTCACGCGCTCTGGACGCGGACCTACGGGGCCGACCCGGGAATCGTCGGCCGAACGGTGCGGTTCGACGGGGCAGGGCACACCGTGATCGGCGTCATGCCGGCGCGACTGGATGGCGCGATCGGAGCGATGGACTTCTGGGTGCCGCTGGCGCTTCCGATCTCGCAGCGCGAGAACTTCACGCCGTATCTCACTCTCGTCGGCCGGCTCGTCCCGGGAATCGAGGCCACCGTCGCAGCGCGAGAGCTCGAGGATCTCACGGTTCGGCTCGGCGCGCGCGCCGCGAAGGATGGTGTGTTTCCGACCATCAGCGCGCCGCGGCTGCACCAGCAGCTGGCGGACGACTATTCGCGTCCGCTGCGATTGATGTTGACGGCCGTCGGCGTCGTGCTGCTCATTGGCTGTGCGAACGTGGCGATCCTCGTCCTGGCGCGGAGTGTTGGGCGCGCACGCGAGCTCGCTGTGCGCGCGTCGCTTGGCGCCGGGCAGGGGCGACTCGTGCGACAGCTCGCCGTCGAACACCTCGTCATCGGAGCGCTTGCGGCGGGCTGCGGTATCCTTGTCGCGGCACTGTGCACCCGCGCGCTCATCAGTACGATTCCAATGGAGATTCCACGCCTTGCGGATGCGCAGCTCGATCTTCGGGCGCTCGTGGTTGCAGCCACCCTCGGCGTTGTCACGAGTCTGCTCTGCGGAGTCGCCCCGCTGCTGCATCAGCGTCGGCTTCCCATTCGGGCGCTGCTGCAGGGTGGGACGCGCGGGAGCACCGATCACCGCGGCGATCAGTGGAGACGCATGCTGGTGGGCGCGGAGGTTGCCCTGGTCGTCGTCCTGCTCACTGGCGCCGGCCTGCTGATCCGCACCGCGACCGCGCTTGGACGCGTCGATCCCGGCTTCGACGTCGGCGGCGTGCTGACGGCTCGACTCGCACTCCCGCAGCGTGACTATCCGGAGCTGAATCGAACGGTTCTTGCCTACGACGCAATGCTCGCGGCGGTGCGGAGTCAACCCGGCATCACCAGCGCGGCGCTCGTCTCTCGCGTCCCCCTCGGCGGTAGTGCGACCAGCATCGATGTCGCCCTCGCCGATGTGCCCTTCTCTCGCCTTTCGGCGGTGAACGCGGCGCTTCGCATCACGAGCCCGGATTACTTTCGCAGCATCGGCGTTCCCCTTCTCGCCGGACGCGACCTTCGCCAGACGGACGATGCGGGCGCGGCGTCGGTGGTTGTGGTCAATGCGTCGCTGGCCCGCCACCTCGGGGGCGAAACGGCGGTCATTGGTCGGCGGATTCGCAGTGACAACTCCGCATTCGCGGTGAATGGCGTCCCGCGTGAGATGGAGATCGTCGGAGTGGTGGGCGATGTGCTCGACGGCGGACTGCGAGTGGCGGCCCAGCCGGAGTTCTATGCGCCGCTGGGGCAGGTGGACGAGGAGCCGTGGAACTACTGGATTGGCCGCGAGATGCTGCTCGTCGCGCGTGCCGGCGGAGATCAGGCGCAACTGGCGGCGGCGCTGCGCCGCGCGGTGGCCTCAGTTGATCCACGCGTCCCGCTCTACGATGTGCGCACGACCGGTGAGCGGCTCAGCCGCTCGCTTGCCGTCGAGCGCTTCACGACCTATCTGCTGGCGTTGTTAGGGGCGTTAGGGCTCGGGCTCGCCGCGCTCGGGATCAATGGAGTCGTCGCCTACTCGGCGACGCAGCGGACTCGCGAGATCGGCGTTCGGCTCGCGCTCGGCGCGACCGCCAGCCAAGCCATCGGCCTGATCGTCCGCCAGGGAATGCGCCCGGTGATCATCGGACTCGTCGTCGGCCTTGGAGCGGCAGCGCTGATGGCGCGGGCTGTTGCTGGAATGTTTTTCGGCGTCTCGCCTCTGGATCCCGTGAGCCTGTTCTGGGCTGCGTCGCTCCTGACGGGGGTCAGCCTGCTCGCGTGCTACGGTCCCGCGCGGCGCATCGCCCGAGTCGAGCCTGCTTCCGCGCTACGCAGCGAGTAGGCCATTCCTGTCGACGGCGGTGGTGCGTGGCCACCGCCGTGCCCGTGCGCTGTGTGTCACGAGCTCCTCGATCGACCCGGGCTCTGCCTGTTACGTCGAACGAGCTCCCAAGGGATCGACAGCGCGAGGAACGTTTTTTCGAGCCCGGAACCTCCCTCCCCTCCGGCGCCCCGGAGGAGTACGTTATGGCCGGAGCGCCGACCATGACAGCACCCGGCGCTCGCCCCGCTGCGAGGAGGCTTGGCGAGTGATCGACCGGACGACCACGCCGGCCCCGACGGCAGGACGGGACACCAGTCACGGGCAGGACGCGGCGGACCTGGGCCTCTTCGCCGGCCCGGGCGAAATGCGGGCGTTGTGCGGCGCCTTCGACTGGTCGGGGTCGCCGCTCGGTCCGGTCACCACCTGGTCGCAAAGCCTGCGCACGACCGTCGGCATCGTGCTCAGCTCGAGCAATCCGATGTTCCTCTGGTGGGGGCCAAAGCTCGTCCAGATCTACAACGATGCCTACCGCCCGAGCCTCGGTCAGGGCGCGCGCCACCCGCAGGCGCTGGGTGCACTCGGGCGGGATTTCTGGACGGACATCTGGGAGGCGATCGGACCGCAGATCGAGCAGGTGATGACGACGGGGGAGTCGCCCTGGCACGAGGATCAGTATCTCCCGATTGAGCGGAACGGGCGGATCGAGGACGTGTGGTGGACGTACAGCTA
Organism: Gemmatimonadaceae bacterium; assembly: GCA_031412375.1. Taxonomy (GTDB): domain Bacteria; phylum Gemmatimonadota; class Gemmatimonadetes; order Gemmatimonadales; family Gemmatimonadaceae; genus JANPKQ01. The sequence continues at coordinate 5,708 of JANOCW010000016.1, forward strand.
CATCCCCGTGCGCGACGACGACGGACATATCGCCGGGACGCTCGTCGTCTGCCAGGAGACGACGCGGCGGGTTCTCGGCGATCTCGAGCGCGAACGCCTGCGCGCGGAGAGCGTCGACGCGGCGCGGCGGACTGCCCGCATCCTGGAGCAGATGAGCGATGCCCACGTCACCATGGACAGCGGGTTCCGGTTCATCGCCATGAACGCCGCTGCTGAGCGTGCCCTGGAAATGACGCGCAGCGACGTCATGGGTCGCACCCATTGGGACGTGTTTCCCGCCTCGCTCGGTTCGGGGGCGGAGCGCGAATACCGGCGCGTGGTTGCGGAGGGGGTCGAAGCTCATTTCACGCATCATTACGTCGGCGAGGGCTACGACCGTCATCTGGAGATCGACGCGTATCCCACTGAAGAGAGCGGACTCGCGCTGTTCTGGCGCGACGTCACGGCCCGGAAAACCGCGGAGGCCTCGCTGCGCGAAAGTGAGGCGCGCTACCGCGCCCTGTTCCAATCGCTCGACGAGGGTTTCTGCGTCATCCAGGTGTTATTCGATGACCACGACGCACCAGTCGACTATCGCTTCGTGGAGACCAATGAAGCCTTCGTGATCCAGACGGGCCTCCGCGATTCGAAAGGCCGCACCGCGCGCGACCTCGTCCCCGATCTGGAGTCGCACTGGTTCGAGACGTACGGGCGCGTTGCAA
>JANOCW010000017.1:0-6681 GCA_031412375.1 Gemmatimonadaceae bacterium
CGCCGCGGGGTGGACGCCGTGCATCGGGCCGATCCTCGGGGGAGTGCTCACCTATACCGCGAGCTCGGCGGACCTCAATCGAGGCCTGGTGCTGCTGTTCGCGTATTCCCTCGGGCTGGCGGTGCCCTTCCTGCTCGCGGCGCTGATGATCGATCGCTTCATGGAGCTCTTTCAGCGCTACCGCGGCGCGCTCGTCTGGATGTCGCGGGCATCCGGTGTCCTGCTGGTCATCGTCGGGCTGCTCATGATCACGGGGAGCATGACCGTGCTGTCAGCGTGGCTGCAGCGATTCACGCCGGAGATGCTGCGCAGTCGGTTGTAGTAACCACCAGAAAAACGAGACGGCAGTGACAAGCTGAAGAGCTGCCTGGTGCGAGCGAGCAGCGAGCACTCCGGGCTCGCCGCTGGCCGAACGCTCCCAGCTCTTCAGCTTGTAGCTGGCACCTCGCCGTTTTCGCCCTTCCCCCTAGCTGGCACCTCGCCGTTTTCTCCCTTCCCCCTAGATCTCCCCGCGCCTCGCCGCAGCCGCGATGTGCTCTCCCGCCCTGAATGCCAGCGCCTGGATCGTCATCGTCGGCTGTCCTCGGCCCGACGTGACGAAGCTGCTCCCGTCGCAGATGAACAGGTTCCGAACATCGTGCGCGCGATGATAGCGATCCACCACGGAGTCGCGCGGGTCGTTGCCCATGCGCGCCGTGCCCAGGAGGTGGGCGCCGACGGTCGAGGAGACCACCTCGGGGCCCCAGGTCTTCTTCGCTCCAGCCGCTCGCATCAGCTCCTTCGATCGTTCGCGGAAGAACTTCATCGTCCGGATGTCGTCCGGGTGATCCGCATACGTGGTGCGAAGGGCCGGCCGACCCCACTTGTCCTTGTGCGTCGGATCGAGCGTGACGCTATTCCGCTCCATGGGGAGCGACGTCGTGTGTCCATCGATCTCCATGCTGTGAGTGAAGTAGTGAGCGATCTGCCGCTTGTACTCGGCGCCCCACGTCGGCACGCCCGGCGGCAAGCCGAACAGCGAGAAGAGCATCGGACCCGGGACCATGCGGGCATCCATGCCGCCTCCGCCGTAGAAGCCACGCTTCGGATCAGAGTCGTAGTAGTCGTGGATGATCCGGGTGACCTGGACGCTCTTGTACTCGTTCAGCGGGTGCTCGAATACGCCGAACACCGACGTCTGGCCATTGAACATCAGGTTCTTGCCGACCTTGCCGCTCGAGTTCGCGAGACCCTGCGGGAAGCGGGGCGACTCCGACATCAGCAGTAGGCGTGTCGTCTCGCCCCCGTTGGCCGCGAGCACGACCGCGCGGGCGCGCTGGCGCTGTTCGACTCCCGCGGCATCCCAGTACAGCACACCCGTTGCGCGACCTTGCGCGTCGGTCTCCACGCGAAACACCGTCGACGCGGGGCGCACTTCGCACAGGCCGGTCGCGACCGCCTTCGGGATCATCGTGACGAGCGTCGATGATTTCGCGCCGAACTCGCAGCCGTACATCATGCAGTAACCGCAATGCATGCACGGCGGGCGCCCCTCGTGCGGCTTCGACAGGATTGCCATCGGGGCCGGCTGCGCGTGCAGCCCGAGCTTTCGTGCCGCACGCTCCAGGAGGACGCCTGACGACTTCACCGGCAGCGGCGGCGTCGGATATCCGCGGGACCGTGGTGGATCGAAGGGGCCAGGCGTTCCCGAGACGCCAATCTCCCAGTCTACCTTCGTGTAGTACGGCTCGAGCTCGGCGTACGAAATCGGCCAGTCCGCGAAGCTGGTTCCCGCGATCGGCCCGAGGAGCGAACGCTCGCGAAAGTCCACGTCGTGAAAGCGCCAGAAGTTCGCGGTGAAGTGAACGCTGCTTCCACCGACGCCGCGCGCGTAGAACAGCGGAGGCACGCCGTTCGCGGGCTGCGCGGTGTCCTTGTCCGACGCACGAAAGGTCTGCGGGAAGTCCTTCAGCGAGCCGATCATGTCGAGCAGGAACCAGTTCCCGAGCTCATCGTGGCGGAAATCCGCCGACTTGCGCCACGGCCCCTGCTCGAGCACGACGACGCTGTGCCCCGCGGTCGCGAGCTCCTTCGCCAGCACCCCGCCCGCGGCGCCGGCGCCGACGATGACGAAGTCCACCAGCTGGCTCGGCTGGAAAGTCTGCTGCGTCGCCGGGGCCGTCACGACCGCCCTCGCGCCGCTTCCGCATCGTACCACCCGAAGGGCGGCTGATACGATGGCTTGTGCTCGATCCCGAGAATCTGCTCCCCCGTGTGCTCGCGATTGCCGCCATGCCGGGGGTCCGAGAACACCCCCATGACGGTCAGCATCCGGGCCGTGAAGAAGAAGGGCGTGTCCTCGATCTGGCGCATGACCCTGACTTGGTCACTCGATGCCAGATCGGCGAAACCGGCTACGCCGCGGACCCGGCGACGTGCCCGGGTATCGAGATCGCCAATGCCGGAAACCACCTGCTCCTTCATTTCCGGGAAGTAGCTGCCCAGGGCGCGGTCGATGAACCAGATTGCCCCGGCCTCCCGGGCGCCGGGCCCCGACGCATCCGAAGGAACGATCTGGGCGGCGAAGGCTTCCAGCGCCCGCGCCTGCGACGGCGTCAGCGTCGTGAACGGCGCCTGTTCCGCTGCCGCGGTGCGCGCCCACGCGGCGAGGGCGGCGAGTACCGGCAGGTTCATCGTCGCCCAGCCACTGCCGAGCAGGGCGGCGGACGACTCGAGGAACTGGCGGCGGTTCCCGGACGTGAGATCCATGGGGATGGCTCGAAGGTGAGGGTGCCCTCGGGACGGCGGGTGCGACAGTGTACGGCTGCCCTTTCAGCGCGGCAAGACCGGCTCAGGGCGCGAGCGAGCCGCCGAACCTCGGCCTCCGGTCAAGGGGCGGGGCGGCCCAGTGCTGGAAACAGGTCTTTCCCCACGTACGTATCAGCCATATAGTTGCGAGGCTGTCCGTGGCCCCCGCCGCCCGGTCATCTCCATACCGGTGCCACAGGCCACGTGGCGGACGAGCAGAGGTGCCATGTCCCAGAACGAGTGCTCCGTCGCGAAAGGGATCGGATGATCGCATCACGGAAGGAGGCGGCAGCCATGACGGAGCGAACGCCGTCCTCCGCCCGGAAGGCCGAGACTGCACAGCTCGAGGAATTGAAGCGAGCCCTCGCAAGTCGGTACTCCATCGAGCACCAGCTCGGTCAGGGCGGCATGGCTGTGGTGTATCGGGCGCGGGATCTCGTGCAGGATCGGGTCGTCGCTCTGAAGGTGCTTCGTCCCGAGATGACCGCCGCCGTCGGCGCCGCGCGATTCCTTCGCGAGATCGAGATCGAGCGCCGGCTCGATCACCCGAACATCCTGCCACTGCTCGACTGGGGCTGGGTCTCGGGCTCGCTGTATTACGCGATGCCATGCGTCGACGGCGAGACGCTTCGCGACCGGATTCACCGCGAGCAGCAGCTCACACTCGAGGCCGCGGTGGCGATTGCGGCGGATGTCGCGGCAGCGCTCGACTACGCCCACGCGGAGGGCGTCATCCACCGCGACGTGAAGCCCGCCAACATCCTGATGTGCACCGGCCCGGCGATGGTTGCCGACTTCGGGATCGCGCGTGCCGTCACCGCCGCGGGTGGAGAACAGCTCACCGGCTCCGGTGTCGGGCTCGGTACACCGGAATACATGAGTCCCGAGCAGAGCAGCGCAGCAAGCACCGTCGACCGCCGCACCGACATCTACTCGCTTGGCTGCGTCTTCTACGAGATGCTCGCCGGCGAGCCTCCCTTCATGGGCGCGACCGTGCAGGTGGTGATGGCGCGCCACGCGAAGTCGCCGCCCCCACTGCTGCGCACCATCCGGCCCTCGCTCCCCGCGTCACTGGACACGGCCGTCCACCGGGCCCTCGCGAAAGCTCCCGAAGATCGCTTCGCGACCGCGGGCGAATTCATCGCCGCCGTCACGGGCGCGGCCGCGGAAGGCGAGACCTCGCCCGATCTCGCCAAACACACAGCCCGCCGGCAGGAGCAGTTGGCGTGGTTCAAGTGGCCATTCAAGTAGGCGTCGTCCGGAACCCGGCGTTTCGGTGCGGGGACCGTCGACCTCCCGCTGGATGTCGAACCGCCGACACTGACCTCGGGCCCTGGTGAAGCATCCTCCCCTGACCACCGGGGCGTCGGAAGCCCCTCCTGTCATGACGACGACAGGAGTGTTTCGACGCGTGCAGCGGCTGGAAGCGGCGATCACCAGCCGCGAGGAAATCCTCAGCGCCGTCGCCTTCGCGGCGACCCGATTCCTCGACGAGCCGGATTGGGAGCGGAGCGTACGCGACGTGCTCGAGCGGCTCGGAACTGCCGCTGACGTGAGCCGCGTCTACCTGTTCGAGCTGTTCTCCGACGCGTCTGGCGTCCTGCGCACCAGCCAGCGTCACGAGTGGGTCGCCGAGGGAGTCACGGCCGAGATTGGCAATCCCGATCTCCAGGACATGGACGTCACGGCGATGGGCCTCGACCGGTGGGGCCAATTGCTTCCCAAAGGCGAAGCGATTCATGGCATCGTCGATACGTTTCCCGCCGGCGAGCGGGCGCTGCTCGAGTCGCAGGCGATCGTCTCCATCGCGGTCGTGCCCGTCATCGCCGGCAATGAGTGCTGGGGATTCCTCGGCTTCGATGACTGCCTCACCCCGCGCGAATGGGGCACCGAACTCGATGCGCTCCGTGCCGCAGCAGGAATGCTCGGCGCGGCCCTCACGCGTCGCCGCGCCGACCGGCGGACTGCGGCACAGTATGCAGTCGCGCGGATTCTCAACGAGAGCAGCGAGCGCGCAGGCCTGCCGCCGGACATCACCGAGACGCTCTGCGCCCAGCTCGAGTGTCGCGGCGCTCGCGTCTGGTTGAATAGCGAGGCGCCGACATGTCTGCAGTGCACGGAGCGCTGGACGCCGGGCACTACGTTTCCGGGCGTTTCGCCGACGGACGACGTTCCTCCGGCCATCGTACAGCAGGCGTTCGCGACCAGCGACGTCGTCCTCGCACATGCCAACGACAACACGGGAGTCCACGCACCCCTGGTCGCCGCATTCCCGCTCAAGGCAGGAGCGACGGTGTTCGGTGTCGTCGAGCTCACCGACCCGGCGGCCTCACCGAACGACGAGGATTTGCGACGCACCCTCGCGGTGATCGGCGGCGCCATCGGCCAGTTCCTCGAGCGCCAGCTTGCCGCGGAGCGTGCGAGGGTCGAGGAGGCGGAGCGGCGACGTGGCGAACAGGAGCTGCGCGAGAGCGAGGAACGGTTCCGCCGTCTGATCGAAGCGAGCAAGGAGGGCATCGTCCTGCACGAGAACGGGGTCGTCCTCGACATCAGCCCGCGTTTCGCCGAGATGGTTGGCTACTCCGCCGATGAGCTGATCGGGAAGAATGTGCTCGACTTCATCGCCGCACCGGGATGGCGCGACGTCATCCTCGAGCGTGTTCGTTCGGGATCGGAGGAACCGTACGAAATGATGGGCCAGCGCAAGGATGGCACGCGCATGGCCGTGGAGATCCAGGCGCGCGCGACGACCTATCATGGCCGCAAGGTTCGGGTCGCGGCGGTCCGGGACATCACGGAGCGGAAGCTCCTCGAGCAGCAGACCATGCAGCTCATGCAGGAGCAGGCGGCCCGAGCCGCGGCAGAGACAGCGGGCAAGCGCGCCGAATTCCTCGCTGAGGCGAGCCGTGTGCTCGGCACGTCGTTCGATTACCAGGTCACGCTCGAAATGCTGGCGCACCTCGTCGTTCCGCGCCTTGCCGACTGGTGCACCGTGGACATGGCAGAAGGCGACGGGATGTTCCTCCGGCTCGGGATCGCGCATGCGGATCCTGCGCAGGAAGCGCTCTTGCGCGTGCTCGATCACTTCACATCGAACGACCTCTCGGAGAGCCATCCGTTGATCCAGGTGCTCACCCAGGGCAAGTCGGTGATCGTCCCGGAGATCGTGGAGGGCGCGCTGGAGACGTTGGGCATGTCGCCCGAGCGACTGGCAAACATCAAGCGGCTCGGCCCGAAGTCGCTCGTCTGCGTCCCGCTGATGTCGTCGGGCCGGGTTCTCGGCGCGGTCACCTTCGTCATGGCAGCGTCGGCACGCCGGTACGACGCCGATGACCTGGCGATGGCCGAGGAGCTCGCACGGCGCGCGGCGCTCGCAGTAGACAATGCGCGACTCTACAAGGAAGCCCAGGCGGCCACCCGCGCGCGCGATGAGATGCTTGGCGTCGTCGCGCACGACCTCAGGAACCCGCTCAACACCATCATGATGGCGAGCGACCTCGTGATGGAGCTTCCGGCGGATGCCGGAGTCGCGCGGAGCCGCAAGTCGATGGAGATGATCCGTCGAGCCGCCGATCGAATGAACCGGCTCATCCAGGACCTCCTCGATGTAAAACGGATCGAGGGTGGAGGCCTCACGGTCGAGCCGCGCCCGGAATCCATCGCGGCGGTCGTCAGCGAAGCTGTCGAGATGCTGCGGCCACTCGCGACGGGCGCAACAATCGCCCTCACCACGGAGGTCCGGGACGACCTGCCGCAGACGCTGATCGACCCACCGCGGATCCATCAGGTGCTGTCCAACCTCGTTGGCAACTCGATCAAGTTCACGCCGTCTGGCGGCTCGATCACCGTGAAGGCCGAGGCGCTCGGCGATGACGTGCGGGTCAGCGTGATCGA
>JANOCW010000018.1:0-8746 GCA_031412375.1 Gemmatimonadaceae bacterium
TGAAGTGCTCAAGGATGCCGGCGCCGCGGCAGCCTACGGCTCGCGCGGCGCCAACGGCGTCATCGTCATCACCACCAGGCGGCGGAGAGACTAGCGCGGAGTCGCCGCGCCGTCCCGCAGCACGAACACCACCGAGGGATCCACCGGGTACCGGCCGAACCGCGCACCGTAGATCGCCAGCCCTCCCGGGAGCGCCTCATCCACCACGAGGCGCACGACGACTTCGCCCGCCGCCGCAGCTCTGGCCAGCGCTTCACGCGGAATCGCGACGCTGACGAGCTGACCGTACGATCCCGCCTCCTGCAGCCGCCGATCGCGCTTCTGCGAGTGCCATGACAGGATGCCGCGATGATCGGCGGGATCATCGGCGAGCTCGTAGTGACCCGCGCGCTCGCCATTCACCCACACCGTCACCGCGCTCGGAAATGGCGTGGCGTCGGTCATTGGGTAGGCGTTCGGATTCTTTCCAGGGTCGTTGAAGCCGCCGCCCCGCATGTAGTCGCCTTCCTGCTTCGCGGTGCTGTCGCGATCCTTGCCGAGCAGTTGCTTCGCCGACGCTTCGACGATGAACGTGGCGCCTTCGACGACGTTTCGATCGAGGTCGCGCGGCCATGGAATGCGATACTCGAAGTGGCCCGATCCGGCACCGTTCACCTTCAGGCGATCGAGGACCGACCAGCTCTTGAGCGACCACCGCGCATCGGTGTAGGCACCAGCGGCAACGCGCGCGACGCGCGCGCGCCGGCCATTGGCGAGCCGCACATCGTTCGGCACCGTCCCCTCGACGACGAACGTCGTGAAGTTGCGGTGCAGCACGTTGCCGCCAGCGTCCTCCAGCCAGAGCGCGAGGACCGCGACCGCCGGTTCCGCTGGCATCTGTATCGAGAGCGGCGTGAGCGCCTCCGACATCCACGGGCGCGCTGCGATCCGGCGGGTCTTCGTCTCCCCGCTCCAGCGCTCACCGATGCTGTTCCACCCGTAGAGTGCCGTGCGGACAGTCAACGAATCTCCGACGCCCCGCGCGTCGGCGAGGAACGAGGCCCAGAGAGGAACCTCGACGTTCGCCCCGACACGCACGGCGCGGCTCAGCTCACGCCCCATCGACACGTAGTACGGTGAATGCAGGTCGCGCAGCGACATGCCCTGGACGAGGTCGCCGAGGCCGGTCTCCTTGTTCGAGCGATCATAGCGCCAGTAGCCGTTCCACTCGTTGATGACATCATGGTGCTCAGTGTACAGCCAGCCTGCGAGTTTCGGATAGCGGCGAAAGGCGTCCACCGCCATGTGGTAGTCCCAGCTGTAGTCCACGTCGCCACTGCTGCCCTCGTAGCCCCAGACGTTGCCGAACTCCGAGTTGATCATCGGCTGCCGCCCCTGCGTCCATCCCTCCTCGAAGTTCCACCCTGACCCGGGCATCGTGCTGTCGCTGATCGTGCGCATGTGGTCTTCCCACTGCCACCCCGCGAGGTAGTTGTGCCACGAGTTGAGATCCGTCTCGGTGTGGCCGCGACCGCAGCAGGGGGAGTTGTCCTCGACGAGTCTCGTCGGATCGAGCGACTTCGCAAGGCGGTAGACCGACGCGACCTTGCGCTTCGTCTCATGCAGGTACTCCTCCTTCCCGCTGACCTTGGTCGTAAGTCCCCAGCTTTCGTTGAACGGGATCCACGAGAAGATTGCCGGGTGGTTGAAGTCGCGCTGGATCATTCCGCGCATCGCCGCCTCGTGCTCACGGAAGGACACCGAGTCCGGCGGACCCCACCAATTGGGCACGTCGGCCATGATCAGGACGCCGAGTCGGTCGGCCCAGTAGAGCTTGCGCGGCACCTCGACCTTGATGTGCACGCGCTGGCCATTGAGCCCGATCTGTCGCGAGCGCAGGATCTCGTCGCGCATGAAGGCGTCGCTGGGAAAGGTGTAGAAGCCTTCCGGGTGATACGCCTGGTCGAGGGCGAGCTGCAGGTACACCGGCTTGCCGTTGAGCGCGACATACGGGATGGTCGTGCCGGGGAGATCCACCACCGAGATCTTGCGCATGCCGAAGTACGTGTCGACGCGATCCTCGGCGACTCCGGCACCGCTCACGGTCGCCGTGACTTCATGGAGGAATGGATCCTCGAGCGACCAGAGCCGGGCATTCGGCAGCGGGACATCGAAGCGAACGCTGTCGGTACCGCGGGGGATGCGTGCGGTCGGTTCCAGACGTCGGTCGCGGTTCGTGAACGTCAGCTTCACGGTGAGATCGCGCGGGGCGGGCTCTCGAAGCCGCGCCGCGACGGTCACTTTCCCCTGATCGATATCGGGCGTGAAGTGGACGTACTCGAGCGGCGCCGCACCGCGCGCCTCGAGATAGACGGTCTGCCAGATCCCACGCGCCTTTCCATACCCCTGCTTGCCTTCGAGCTTGAAGGGGTGGTCGGTGTCATCGACGCGGAGGGTGAGCCGATGCGGGACGCCGAGTGTCGCTCGCGGTGTCAGCTCGAAGGAGAACGGCGTGTAGCCGCCCTGATGGTCACCGAGCTTCACACCGTCGAGCCATGCCGAGGTGCGCCAGTCGGAAGCGCCGACGACGAGGAAGACACGCTTGCCGCGCCATGCGGCGGGAATCTCGATCGTTCGCTCGTACCAGCCGATATCCGCGCTGTCGGGAACGCCGGAGAGCGGTGACCCCCACGGGAAGGGAACGGTAATGCGGCGAGGCGATGTCAGCGCGGCGCGTTGCCATCCGGCTGCTCGTCCCCTGTCCCCTCGGTCGAGCCGAAAGCGCCAGACACCATTCAGATTCTTCCATTCCGCCCTTTGAAAGTCGGGGCGCGGATGCTCGGGTAGTGGAATCGAATCGGACCGGGGCTGTTGTGCTCCGGCGGCGCCCGTGAGGAGCGCAACGAGTGACACGACTGTGCGGATCGACGCAAGGCGCTGATGGCGCTGGTGACGGATCATGAGAGGGTCGGGCGAAAGACGCTAACGAGGGACGGGGCTTGGTGGGCGGTCACCGGGCAGACATTGCACTCTCGCCGGGCATGACCGCAATGTCTCCGGCTTTCGAAACCCCGCCCATCACCACCACACGCCTTCTCGGTTTCGAGGCTCACTCCCCCCCTTTCCACGCCATTCTCATGGAGTCCGCGGAAAGGTCGCCGGCGGCGGGGCTGGCGTCAGGAATCGCATAGCGACGGGCTGGCACCCGGACGCTTTCATCGGATACTGCGACGGAACGGATCGGGGCCGGATCGCTCCTCGTGGAGAGTTGAGCCCGGGCCCCTCGCGCGACTCGTGAGCCTCGCCGGAGATCCGATCGCGATCTGGCATCGTTACTGGAATATCACGATGTCACCTGTCTACAACCTTGGAGGTCCCATGTCGTTCACGCAGTCATTGCGCCGGGTCATCACCATCGCCCTCGCGCTCGGCGCAGTCTCGAGCTTCGGCACTCCCGCTGCGGCACAGTCCGATTCTTCGATGAAGAAAGACCCGCGGAAGATGGATGCCACGGCGAAGGACGGCATGATGAAGGACGCGATGGGGAGCGATGCCATGGCGAAGGACGCCATGATGACGACGGTTCCGCATTCCCTGAACCTCGATCGACGCGGCCTCGCGCTTCACGGCTATGATCCCGTGGCGTACTTCACCGTCAGCAAGCCCGTGCGAGGAAAAGGGGAGTATACGGCGACGCATGCAGGCGCCACGTACCGTTTCGCGAGCACGTCCAACCGCGATGCGTTCACGGCGAATCCGGACAGCTACGCTCCTCAGTTCGGTGGCTACTGTGCGATGGGCGTCGCCCTCAACAAGAAGCTCGACGTCGATCCCGCAGCGTGGCGAATCGTGGACGGCAAGCTGTATCTCAACCTGAACAAGAACGTTCAGCGAGAGTGGAAGCAGGACATTCCGGGGAACATCTCCAAGGCCGTGCGCAACTGGCCAGCGATCCGCGGAATTGCCGCCAAGGACCTGTGATCATCCGGAGTGCACCCCGCTCGGCGGCACGCGCATCCGCCGCCGAGTTGCGGGGCTTCGTCGAGCTCCCATCGATCCGCTCCTTCGTCAAGTGCGCGCTCATCGCGGCTCTGCTGGTGGTCGGCGCGTGCCACCGAGCCTCGCCACCAACCGCGCCCGACGCAGTGACAGTCGATCCGTCGGTGCCGCCTCCAGCCGGCCCCGGAGTCATGGGTCGATTTCGGGGCGTGGGGCACACCGGCGCCGGCTCCGTTCGCTTCACGACCGAGAACGGTGTGGGCCGGCTCGAGTTCTCTGACGATTTCGTGGTGTCTGGTGTTCCGGGCCCATTCGTCTACGTGAACACGATGAACAACGCGAATACCGGACAGCCCCTTCGCATCGCGGCGCTGAAGTCCAACCGCGGCGCCCAGACCTACACCTTTCAACTGGTGGCTGGAGTGAGCTACCGGTGGGTGCTCGTGTGGTGTGATCCGTTCAATGTTCCTGTCGCCGAAGCTGAGGTAGCTCCACCGGCGTGAGCTCGGCTCGGAGCTCCCGCGACACGAACCTCGTCCACCACCACCGATGGAGACATCACCGTGCGATTCGCCGTCCCTGCTGCCCTGCTCTTCACGGTGCTCGGATTCTGGTCCGTGGCGCCCAGGCTTCTTGCCACGGATTCCTCCCCTGCCATCCTGTCCGCGCCTCGTCCGGCCCCAGAGTGGAAGAACACGAGCTGGCTCAACACCGATCGTCCGCTTCCGCTGGCATCGCTCAAGGGGCGCGTCGTTCTGCTCAACTTCTGGGTCTTCACGTGCTACAACTGCACCAACACCGTGCCAGCGCTCAAGGTGATCGACCAGGAATACCGGAGTCGCGGGTTGACCCTGATCGGGATCCACACACCCGAGTTTCCCCCGTACGGCGGTGAGCACGATATGAACAACGTCTCCGTCGCACTGCGCAAGCAGGGCATCGAGTACCCGAATGCGCTGGACAACGACCTCGCGACCTGGAACCTGTACGGCATTCGGTACTGGCCGAGCTTCGTCCTGATCGACAAGCAGGGGCGGATCCGCTACGAGGGCTATGGTGAGTTCCACGTCGGCGATCGCTCGCACCGCGAGTGGAACAGGCGCATCGAGACCCTGCTGGCCGAGTGAGTGCGTGGCTCACATGAAGCGTGCCTCCGATCGGGGAGCGTCGTTCAGACGGCTGTCACGTGCGGGCCGGCTTCTGGCGTGGGCATTAGGCCTCGCCGCATGCGGCGCTTCACGAGACGAGCCGCGCCCCGTCACCGTTGCGGTGGTGACCACGCCGTCCGGATTCGGATTCCAACTGGATGCCTCACCGGGCGTCAGGATCAACGCCCGACTGAAGCCGACGCTCGAGCTGGCGAGTGGGGGAACCGTCGCGTTCAACGCAGGCCGGCTCACCCCGGACAGCACGTACTTTGTCGACCCACCTCGGGCTGACCTGCCTGGGACGCCGAAGCGAGTCGCGGGAACGCTGAGAGTGAGTGTGTGTCACGCCGCGGCATCGACTTGTCAGACGGTGGTGATCCCGATCGATCAGGCAGTCCCATAATCGTCAGCGCTCGCAGGGTGTGATCGCGCACGCAGCGGTAGCCGCCCAGCGACCGCACGAGCGGCGACGCTGACAGTGCGGGGGAACTACTCCCGGCGTCGCGGATTGGTGTCTCACGACAGCGGAACATCAAGCCACCCTCCCGCAACTGCCTGTGCTCGAGGCGATGAGACCACATCTGATATTGGCACTCCCGATCCTTCGATCCCGCATCGCGTGGATCGCCGCGGCGTTGCTGGTCCAGGCCGCGGCGCCCCTCGGGGCGGCAGCGCAGGCAGTGGACCATGCCCCGTTCAGCGAGCTCCTCGCCGCTCATGTGACGGACGGACTCGTCGATTACCGCGCATTCGCCCGTGATTCCGGATTCGCGTCCTACCTTCGGGCTCTCGACCGGGCCGACCCGGCCAGCATGGCGACTCCGCATCGCCTGGCGTACTGGATCAACGTGTACAACGCCTACACGATCGCGCTGATCAATGCGCGCGGCGAGAAGCGGTCCATTCGCAATATCAACAGGCGGTTCGGCGTCACCTTGAGGAGCCCCTGGGCCGAATCCATCGTGCGGGCCGGAGGGCGGATTCTGACTCTCGATGACGTGGAACACCGGATCATCAGGCCCGAGTTCAGGGATCCGCGCATCCACGCGGCGCTCGTGTGCGCAGCCCTCGGATGCCCGCTGCTCCGCTCCGAAGCGTTCGTCGGTGCGCGGCTCGACGAGCAGCTCGACGATCAGACGCGTCAGTTCCTGATGCACACGACGAAGAACCGCGTCGATGTCGCGCGCCGCACCGTGTACGGGTCTCCGATCTTCACATGGTATCGCGAGGACTTCGGCGGCACACTGGCGGGGGTGGGCGCGTTCTGGGCGCGCCATTTCCCGCCGGGGGCGGTGCAAACGCTCCTCCTGTCTGGCGACTTCACGTACGTGGACACCCACTACGACTGGGCGCTCAACAGTCGCCGATGACGAGAAGAGATCCAATGCCGCAGTCGGAACGTCTCATTGACGAGCCGCTCATGCCGGCCGTCCATGCCCCACGGTTCACAGGATTGATATCCCGTACGTCCGACGCCCATGGCGGTGGAGCACGTCAGCTCGTTCTACAGCGTGCGGGCGAGTTGCGCGCTCGGCTCCTCGCTCGCGATGAGCAGGCGCTGGTCGAGCTCGTCGAGCTGATGACTCCATGGCTTCTTGGTGTGGCGCAAGCGATTCTCCGGGATGGGGGCGAGGCCGAGGATGTCGTGATGGAGGCGTTCCAGATTGGGTGGGATCGGATCGGGCTGGTCCAGGACAGGGGCGATGCCCTCGCTCCCTGGCTCCTGCGGATCACGCGAAACCGAGCCATCGACCGGCTGCGGACACGGCGCCGCCACCGGATCACGGCGAGTCGCGCCGAGACCTACGGGGCGCTCGGCGAGCGCTCGGTCGGACCGGAGGAACCCAACGAGGCTGCGCAGCCGGGTTGGCATGTGCATGAGACGATTCGAGCCGCGGTCGACGCACTGCCCGACGACCAGCGTACCGCGGTGCACCTCGCCTTCTTTCAGGGACTCTCACAGTCCGAGATTGCTGCGCGGCTCGACATGCCTCTGGGCACGATCAAGACTCGGCTTCGTCTCGCGTTCAACAAGCTTCGTGTGTCACTCGCCACAGTGAAGGGTTGGAATTTATGATCCCACACGATTGGTACGTCGAACACCGAATTGATTTCGTCGCCCGGACGCTGGAGCCTGGCGAGGAGCGGAGTTTCGTTGATCATCTGCGTCGCTGCGAAGCCTGCGCGGCCGAGGTGCAGGTCATCGAGCGTGACATCGCGTGGCTTCCGATGGGTGCGGCTCCGGTGCAGCCTCGACCCGGGTTCCAGCGGCAGATCACGCATGCACTGCTCGGCGAACGACGGCCGGCATGGCAGCGCTGGGCTGTGCCGGTCGCGATCGCGGCGTCGATCCTCGTTTCCCTCGGGCTCTACGTCCCGCAGCGACGCGAGGCCGCGCGACTCGCCGGTGCGCTCGCCGAGCGAACCGGCGAGCTGTCGGCCTTACGCGACTCGCTCTCCGTCATGCACAGTGCAGCGCGCGTGCTGCAGACGCGAATCTCGATGGATGGAGCGGAGGGCGGGCTTCTCATTTTCGCTGACGATGTCTCGCATCGCTGGAACATCGTCGTTCACGGGCTGCCTCCCGCGCCCGCAGGGGAGAAATACCAGTTCTGGTTCATCTGCTCCGACGGAATGGTGCGTGGCGCGACGGTCGCGAGCGCTCGCGGCAGGCCGGCGTTCCTCACGTTGGGGATGCCCGAAGAGGGTGGCACCGTGATGGGAGCTGCGCTGACCCTGGAACCGATATCGAACGTGTCTCGCGAATCACGCGGCAAGGCGCTCGCGAAGTTGATGCTTTAGGCGGTCTCGGACAGCGCCTTGAGGTCGGCGAGCCCCCTTTCGAAGTCCTTGCCGATCATCGTGTCCACCTTCACGAACAGCGAGATCGCCTTGCCCACGAGTGTCTGGTCGCCGCGCATTTCCCAGGTGACCGTCACGCCGCCCGCGGATGGCTTCACGGTGAACGCGATCGCGTTGGTCGCCGCGAACGGCTTGATGAACCGGGCCTCGACGCAAACCCGCTCGTGCGGGGTGCTCTCGGTCACCGTCATGCGGCCCTCGCCGACCTTGTCGCTGATATAATGGTAGCTCGCGCCCACCCCCATCGGTGCGCCCGCGTACGTCACCGTCATCCCGGGATCCATCTTCTCGTAGGGATTCCACCCACTCCACCGATGCAGGTCATTGAGCTGCGCGAACACGACCTCGGCGGGTGCGCTGATACTCGTGCTCCGCTCGACGCGAAACGTGTCGGGGCGTGTGGTGATGGCAAGGAGCAGGACCACGATGAGGGCGAGAAGGCCCAGTCCGATCATCGGCAGCATGGTGGCCTCCGTCGGTGCGCTGTCTCTAGTCCGGAGTCGACTCCGGCGGCGGCGCGGGAAGCAGGCCACCCTTCGTGGACCGGGTGACGCCGGCGGCAGCGGCGTCATCCTCGCGTCGGGAAGGAAGAGAGAACGCGAAGATGGCTCCCCCCTCATCGGGGAATTCCGGCCAGGCACTTCCTCCCAGCGATTCCGCGGTCTCGCGAACGATGCTCAATCCGAGCCCGGTGCCTTCCACGTCGGTGACCGTGCCATCGTGCGCGCGATAGAAGTGCTGGAAGAGGCGGCCACGCG
>JANOCW010000019.1:0-8817 GCA_031412375.1 Gemmatimonadaceae bacterium
GGCTGCTTCCGCTGAACGCCATCACGTTCATGCGGGACGTCGGAAAGCACTTCACGATCAACTACATGCTCGCAAAGGACTCGGTGAAGTCACGCATCGATGCGGGGATTTCCTACACCGAGTTTTCGTACATGCTGCTCCAGGCGTACGACTATCTCGAGTTGCACCGACGCGAGGGAGTGACACTGCAGGTCGGGGGCAGCGACCAGTGGGGCAACATCACCGCGGGCATGGAGCTCATTCGCCGAACCGTCGGCGCCGACGCACACGCGCTCACGGTGCCTTTGCTGATGAATGCATCGGGGTCGAAGTTCGGGAAGTCGGAGGCTGGCAACGTCTGGCTCGATCCGGCGCTTACCTCGCCGTACAGGTTCTATCAATTCTGGATCAACACGGATGATCGGGACGCGGGGCGTTTCCTGCGACTCTTCACGTTGCTGTCGCGCGATGAGATCGAATCGCTGGAGCGCGTCGCAGCAGAACACCCCGAGCGGCGTGAGGCACAGATCCGCCTCGCGATGGATGTCACCGAGCGCGTCCACGGGGCTGATGCAGCCCGCACCGCGCAGGACGTCTCGGCGTTCATCTTCGGTGGGCTTGATCCAGCGCGGCTGTCACTGACCGCGCTCGAGCTCCTGCGAGCGGAGGCGCCGTTCACGGAGGTGAACGACAGCGACATCATTGGCGCGCCGGCGGGAGAGGAACAGCGGGTTGGCGAACCGCGCTACGACGTCCTCAAGCTACTGACGCTCACCGGCATTGCGGCGTCGAACGGCGCAGCGCGGCGACTGCTCGAGCAGGGTGGCGTCTCGGTGAACCGGCGGAAGCTCGGCGCGGGCGAGCGGTTCATCGACGCGGCGTGGGCGCTGCTCGCCGGCGATCATATCATCGTCGCGAAGGGGAAGAAGGACTACGCGCTCGCCCGCGTCCGGCGGTAGGCTTTCGGGCGCTCGCACTCGTCGGCCGAATGTTGCTCCCCTAGATCGACTCCAGCACGGCGAGCGCCGCGTCGACCTCACCGCGAGTGTTGTAGTAGTGGGGTGACAATCGGATCCCGCCCTCGCGAACGGCGAAGATGACGCCTGCCTGGGTCAGCCGGTCGGCCGCGGCGGCGGTATCACGCGGGCGGAGCGTGACGATTCCCGCACGCCGCGCCGGATCGGCCGGAGTGACGAGCGTCACGTCCGGACGCGACTGTGCCCAGGCGATGATCCGCGCCGTCAGGTCCGCAACATGTGTCGCGATCGCCGCAGGGCCGAGCTCGAAGTGGAGCTCGAGACTCGCGTTCAGTCCCGAAAACTCCTGGAACGGCAGCGTGATGACCTCGAACCGGCGCGCGTCGGGCAGGTAGGTGAGGTCATAATCGACGAGACTTCCGAAATTCTCGGATGCGCTCGTCGCCAGCCACCCGACGGCCTGCGGCTCGAGCTCCTTCACCAGTCCACCACGAACGTACGCGAACCCGGTTCCCCACGGCGCCGTTAGCCATTTCTGCGCACCACACGCGAGGATGTCGATCGGGGCCTGCGAGACATCGAGCGTCAGCGCCCCGAGACCCTGGATGGCGTCAACGACGAAATAGATCCCGCGCGCCCGGCACGCGGTGCCGAGCCGTGCAAGGTCGACGCGATACCCCGTCGCGAATGACACCCACGACGTCGTCACGACCTTCACGCGCGGGCGGTCCATCGCGCGGAGCAATGCGTCCTCATCCGGGAGGCCATCGATGCACGGAATGCGCTCGAGCACGACGCCTTCGTTCGCAAGCGCCATCCACGGGTAGATATTCGCGGGGAATTCGCGATCGTTCGTCAGCACGATGTCGCCGCGCTCCAGCGGGAGGGCGCGGGCCGCGAGGTTGATCCCGTAGCTCGTGTTCACCATCAGCGCGATTTCTTCGGGGCGTGCGTTGATCAGTCGCGCGCAGAGTTCCCTCGACCGGCGGAGCGTCCCGAACTGGACTTCTTCGGTAATGAGGTAGGGAGCCGCGCGGCGCTCGTTGAAATCGGACAGCGCGTCGACGGTCCGCCGAGGGAGCGGCCCAGTCGACCCGTTGTTGAGATAGTTCGCGTCGCCGCGGGCGGCCCACGGGAATTCACGCTGGCGGAGCGCACCAATGTCGTATCCGGGAGTAGCGCGGATGTCGTGAGGCGGCGGAGCGGGTCGCGCGCTCGCTCGAGGCATTGTCATCGCTGGCCTGGCAGGAGAGTGGGTGGTGGGGACGATCCCGCGGCGGCTGGGACGTGCCTCGCACCGGTGGGTGGCACCTCGCCCCCTGCTACCGATGCCGGGAGCGCGGTCGCTCCCGCCGGCGAAAAGCGCGGATCGAGAATGTCGCGAAGCGCATCGCCGAGCAGGTTGAACCCGAGCACCGCGCCACCGATGGCGAGTCCCGGGAACAGCGACGTCCACGGTGCGGTGCGCAGCTGATTGAGATCGCGCCCGTCGGCGATCATCGATCCCCAGCTCGGTGTCGGCGGGGGAACGCCGAGGCCGAGGAACGACAGCGCGGCCTCGGCCATGATCGCGCCGGCGATGCCGAGCGTGGCAGCGATGACCACGGGAGCCACGACGTTGGGAAGCACGTGTCGCCACATGACGCGCACGTCGCTGCTGCCGAGGGACCGGATCGCCTGAACGAATTCGAGTTGCCGCACGACGAGCACCTGGCCGCGAACGAGACGAGCCATGCCTGCCCAGCCGACGACTCCCACGGTGACGAAGACAACGGTCAACGATGGTTCGAGTGCTGCGACCATTGCGATGAGCAGCAGCAGCGTCGGAAACGCAAGCGTCACGTCGGCCAGGCGCATCACGACTTCATCGACCCACCGTCCGTAGTAGCCCGCGAGGAGGCCGAGCGTCACCCCGATCGCCAGCGCCACGCTCTGCGAGATGAGCCCGACGGAGAGGGAAATGCGTGCGCCATAGACGAGACGCGACCAGACGTCGCGCCCCTGGATATCGGTGCCCATCCAGTGCTCGGCCGAGGGTGCAGTGAGCCGGTCGCGAAGATCGATCGCAAGGGGATCATGGCGCGCGAGGATGGGCGCGCCGATCGCAACGATGACCATTGTGCCGATGACGACGAGGCCGATGATCGCGCGCGTGTCGCCGAGCAGGCGACGCCAGACGCCGGCTCTCACGGCGCCGCTCCAGCCGCCGCGGCGCCTTCGATCTCCGGTGGCGCGCCTGGGGGTTGGCGTTTCCAGCGCCGGTGGTGCCAGAAGTACTGCTCCGGCGCGATACGGATGGCTCGCTCCAGCGCCATGGTGTACCGAGCGACGATGGTATCGACGTCGTGCTCACGATCTCCCGTCTCGCTCACCGGAACGGACTCGAAGGTCAGCCGATATCGACCCGACGGTTGGCGGATGGCGCTCCCGAAGATGATGGGCGTTCGCAGTCGAAGGGCGAACACCGCCGGGCCGCGCGGCGTCTTGGCGAGTCGCCCGAAGAACGGGACGAAGGTGGACGCGAGTCCTCGCACGCCCTGATCGGCAAGGAACGCCGTGAGGTATCCCTGTCGGAGCACGCGCGGCGTCCCACGAACCGCCTCATCGTCATACAGCACCAGCACGCCGAGCGACGCGCGGGTGGCGTTGAGGTACCGATCGAAGCGGGGATTGGCCATGTGTCTCACGATTGCCGCAACCGGCATTCCTCGCGCCGCGATGTACGCGCCACCAAGCTCCCAGTTGCCAAGGTGGCCGGTGACGAGGATGACGCCGCCGCCGAGAGCCATGGCCCCCTCGACGACGTCCCACCCGACTACGTCCTCGACGAGATCGAGAATCTGTTCGCGGCGCAGGGACGGGAGCAGAGCGGTCTCGATCACCGTCTGCCCAAGGTGCGCATACGCGGCCTTCGCGATCCTCGTGACCTCGTCCCGGCCGATGTCGGGAAAGGCCATCGCCACGTGGGTTTCGACGACCTCGCGCCGAATGCGAAGTGGGAAATATCCGAGCCTCCCGATCCACGCGCCCAGCTGCCCGGCGCGCTGCCAGGGGAGAGCGGTGAGCGAGGCAACGGTGGCCCGCAGGGCGGCGTACTCCGCGGAATGCGCCAGCGACACGTCGCCGAGCGGGGCCAGGACGCGCGTTTCGCTCACGTGTACCACTGCTCGCGATCGCGCGCGGCCGTCGCTGCACGGTCGAACGAATCCACCATCGCCGATTCGGGGAATTCGCGGGTGACCCGTGCCCGCCCGGCATTGCCCATTGCGACGCGCTGCCCGTCCCGCGCGAGAAAACCGGCGACCATCGCCGCCGTTGCTGGAGGATTCACGGGCGGAAGCAGCATCCCGGTGATTCCGTCCGCAATGTACCGGTGGGCTAGCGGTGCCTGCTCGGCGAGCACTGGAATGCGCAGGGCCATGAGGTCGAGGCACGCGAACGCCGCCGTATCGCCGGTGGCCACCACCCAGCCAATATCGGCGGCGCGAAACACGGACAGCTCGTCATCGCGCTCCCCGAGCTGGGTGAGGAGCTTCGGGATTCCGAGCGCCGCCGCGTGGATCCGTATGTCCTCGTCGTCAGAGCGTGCTCCGACCAGGGCGAGCCGCAACTCCGGGTGCCGCGGGGCGAGCAGTGCAACCGTACGCAGCACCGTCGCGATCTGGGCGCGAGTCGTGAGCGCGTCGCACACGGCCACGAGCAGGCGTGTACTGCCGGCGGCTTTGAGCGAGGCCCGGGCAACCGGAAGCGTCGCATCATGCTGGCGGATGTCCACACCGAGATCTCCATACACCGGGGGCAGGGCGCCGATGGGACGGACCGGGTGGGGTTCGTCGGCGAGGAGCGTATGCAGCCCTCCGGAGGCCGCCAGCTTCAGGGCGAAGCGACTCGTCCGCGCGACACCGTCCTCGCCAGCTCCGATTCGGCGAATCACCGCTCCACGTGCTGCAAGGCGGAGCGCCGTCGCGGCGGCGAGATGCTCGCGTTCGGTGTGAACGAAGACGACCTCGACGAAGCGCTCGTGCATGACGCGGCGAAGGCGAAGCCCGGTGCCCGCGCCAGGTCGGCCCGCGACAGGCACGATATCGTAGCCGGCGGACGACAGCCGCTGCTCCACGGCACTCTCCGGTTGACAGACATACGTGACCTGGTAGCCACGCTCGGCGAGCCCACGGGCGGCGGCCGCAAACACGCGCGCACGCCCGGACCACGCCCGGTCCGAGTAGTAGAAAAGCACGCGCATCGGTTACACCGCCGCGGGAGCCGGACGGTCGTGCAACTGCAGCGCGTGCAGGCGGGAGTACACTCCGCCTCGCGTGACGAGTGACGCATGGGTTCCCCGCTCGACGATGCGACCGCGATCGAGCACGAGAATCTGTGACGCGCTGACAACGGTCGAGAGCCGATGGGCAATCACGAACACCGTTCGTCCCTCGAGGAGCCGGTCGATTGCCTGCTGGACGAGGCGCTCCGACTCCGTGTCCAGCGCCGACGTGGCTTCATCGAGGATCAGGATCGGCGGATCGGTGAGCAGCGCCCGGCCGATCGCAATGCGCTGACGTTGACCGCCGGAGAGACGCGTCCCGCGCTCACCGAGGATCGTATCATAGCCCTCGGGCAGCTCGCGGATGAACTCGTGCGCATTCGCCGCCCGCGCTGCCGCCTCGATCTGCTCCTGGCTGTACCGGTCGCCGGCGCCGTAGGCGATGTTGCGCTTCACCGTATCGTTGAACAGCACCGTGTCCTGGCTGACGATGCCGGTGAGCGACCGCAACGTGTCCAGGCGATACTCCCGTGTGTCGACGCCGTCGAGGAGGATGCGGCCGGATGTCGGCTCGTAAAAGCGGGGAATCAGGTCGACGAGCGTGCTCTTCCCCGCCCCACTGGGCCCGACCAGGGCAATGACATCGCCGCGGCGCGCCGTGAACGAGATGTCGGAGAGGACGGGTTCGTCCTCGTACGCGAACGTCACGTCGTCGAAGATGATTGCCTCACGAAGGCGCGGATTGGTCCGCGTTCCGCGATCGCTCTGTGCCTCGGTCGGAAGGTCGATCACCTCGAAGAGCCGGTCGGCGGCGGCGAGCGAGCTCTGCGCCGTGGTCGGGATCTGGGAGATCTGCTTGAGCGGCTGCAACAACCGCATCACGAACACGAGGAAGGTGACGAGCTCCGCACCGGTGAGCGAGCGGTCGACGAGCACGGCTCGGCCGCCATACCAGAGCACGAGCATCGCCGCGATGGTGCCGGCGACCTCGGTGACCGGCTGCGCGAGCAGCGCAAGCCGGCTCACCCGAACCATGCCTCCCGAGTACCGGTCACTCGCCTCGCGAAAACGTCGCTCTTCATACTCCTCGGCGCCGGCCGATTTCACCAGCCGGACCCCGCTCACCGTTTCCTGAACGACGCTCGTCATGTCACCGTACTGGTTTCCCAGGCGACGATAACGGGAACGCAGCTTCTTCAGCAGCGGTTGCAGCAGCCCGATGACGAGCGGCGCCGCGACCAGCGCAACCAGCGTGAGACGGGTCGAGATCAGCACCATTGCCGTGAGATAGACGGCGACGAGGGCGATGTTCTGGAGCGTCTGCGTGACGAGCTGGGTGATGAGCTGCTTCGTCATCTGCGTGTCGGTCAGCACGCGCGCCATCATCTGTCCGGTGGGGTTTCGCATGAAGAACCCCATTGGCAGTCGCTCGAGATGCGCGTACACCGCGTTGCGGAGATCGCGCGTGACGAACTCCTGGAGACGGGCACCGAACTGTCCGCTGATCCACACGAACAGGTTCTTGGCGAACACGGTCGCGAGGATGATCACCACGATCCGGTTGAGCGACTCCAGCGGGGAATCGGCGCCGATGAAGCGGGCCATCATGTCGCCGAATCCGTTCCGGGCTCCCTCCAGCATTCCCGGTACCTGGCCGGACGGCAGCGGCGCCGGCGGGATCCCCGCGGCGACCGAACCGTCCCGCCCCAGCGGCGTGCCGGAGAGCGTCGCGAGAAAGGGCGCGAGGAGCGCGAGCGACAGCGCGTCCAGTCCGGCCGCGATGACGCTCGCGACGATCGTCGCCACCATCCACCAGACATGCGGGCGGAGGTAGCGCAGCAGCCGGACGTACATCATCGCTCAGCGCCGCGGCGTCAGCAGCGCCAGCGGGAGGATGACCTCTTCCGGGGTGACCCCACCGTGAAGGAAGGACCCGCGGTAGCGGCTCTGGTACTCACGCAACTTCGTCGGGTAGACGAAGAAGGTGTCCCCCGCCGCGAGCAGGGTGTTCGCCCCGAGGCCCCGGCGCGGCAGGCGGAGATCGTCCTCGTTGGTGAAGAGGAGACCGTGCTCCGGCCGCTCCGGCCGGAGATCCTCGCCGAACTTGTACCGGAGATTGGCCGTCGCGTCGCGCTTGGCGAAGACCGTTGCCGGAGTATTGCAGTGGATGGAGCCGTGATCGCTCGTCAGGAGCACGGGAATCTTCCGGCGGGACGCCTCGGTGAGGACGTGAAGCAGCGCGGACCGCTGGAACCATTGCCGCGTGATCTGGCGCAGGGCGATCTCGTCGCGCGCGACCTCGTACAGAATCGCGGACTCGCTGCGACCGTGCGTCAGCAGGTCCACGAAGTTGAAGACGAAGGCGCTGATACCATCTGCCGCGATCGAGCTCGAGATGCGCCGCTCGAGATCAGCGGAGTCGTGCGCCGAGGAGATCTTGTCGTACCGCACGGGCGTCGTCCCGCGCTGCTCGGTGATGTGCGCCTCGAGGAGATCGCGCTCGTGCGCGTTGAGTGATTCGTCCTCGCGCTCGCCCCACCAATCGGGAAAGCGGGCAGCGATCTCGCCGGGAAACAACCCGCTGAAGAGGGCGTTGCGGGAATAGGGTGTCGCCGTCGGCAGGATCGAGTAGTAGTGCGTGGTCTCGACCTCGAACAACGGCGCCAGCAGCGGCTCGAGGACGAGCCATTGGTCGAGCCGAAGGCAGTCGACGACGATGAACACGGCGGCGCGATTGCCGTCGAGGATCGGGAGGAGGAACTCGCTGACGATGTCGATCGACAGTGGAGGCCGGTCGCCCTCGAGATCACGCAGCCAGGCCGGATAGGCGGTCCGCATGTACTTCGCGAACTCGCGATGCATGTCGCTGTAGAGCGCGCGCAGCGAATCGTAGAGCCCCGTTTCACCGGCCGCGGTGAGATCGACGTCCCATCGCATCAGCTCGGAGTATCGATCGATCCACCCGCGCCACGTGAGGCCCACGTCACGCTCGAGCTCCATCGCCCGAAAGCGGGTGACGAACGATCGCGCGATCGCCTGCTGGCGAATCCGCGGGCCCTCGAGAATTCGCGTGATGACCGACAGGACCTGCCGCGGATTGATCGGCTTGACGAGATAATCGCGGACGTTCGCGCCCAGGGCTTCCTTCAGGAGCGCATCGTCCTCGCTCTTCGTCACCATGACGACGGGCATGTTCGGTGCGAATTCCTGGACTTCCCGATACGCCTCGAGGCCGCGTTTCCCCGGCATCTGCTCATCGAGCATCATGAGGTCGTAGGACCGGCGCCGCAGCATCGCGACGGCGTCGTCTGCGTTCTGCGCCCAGTCGACCTCGTAGCCCTTGTCGCGCAGGAAGATGCGGTGCGATTCGAGCAGCTCGGCCTCGTCGTCGACCCAGAGCACTGATTTCGGCGGGAGGGCCATGGAGCGAATCTAGCCCGCGGGAAATGGCCGAGCAATCGAACGCGACACGCGGATCGGGTGGCGGATGCCGAGTGGACGTCTAGATTCAGCGCGTGATCGGCACCGCTCCTCCCTTCTCGCTCGCCGCGCCCACGTTCCGCTTCCGCGCACTCGTGGGCCTGGCCGGTCGCGCGC
>JANOCW010000020.1:0-5320 GCA_031412375.1 Gemmatimonadaceae bacterium
ACTGCTTGCCGGCGCCGCGCTGCTGCAGCCCCCGATGTTCGTGTCGGTGCAGCCGGAGCTTTTCTCGACCGGCGGGGCGTTCACGAACGCGTGGGCCGATCACGACGGCGACGGAGATCTCGACCTGTTCGTCGCGTTCAATGGCACCGCGAACCGTCTCTATCGCAACGACGCTGGCGTCTTCGTCGATGTCGCCTCCGCGGTGGGCATCGCGGATGCGCGACCGACTCGCGCGGCGGCATGGGGCGACTTCGATGGCGATCGCGATCCGGACCTGCTCGTCGGCTTCGCTCCCGGTGCGGGGCCGGTGCTGCGCCTGTACCGGAACGATGGAAGTCGTTTTGTCGATGTCACCGGTGAAGCGGGGCTCGCTGTCGATTCCGGTGCCGTCCGGCAGCCAGCATGGGTCGACGTGGATGGCGACGGAGATCTCGACCTGTTCGTCGCGTTCCGGGATCGCGCCAATGCGCTCTTCCGAAACGAGGGCGGACGCTTTGCGAACGCAGCGGCGGAGCTGGGCCTGGCAGACACGCGCCGCTCCGTCGGCGCCGTGTGGTTGGACTACGATGAGGACGGCGACCTCGACCTGTATGTCGGCAACATGGACGGCGATGGGAATGGTCTGTTCCGCAATGATGGCGGCCGATTCGTCGACGTCGCCGCAGAGGCCGGGCTTCAGTGGGGCGGGCGCCTGCCGGGCGATCCAGCGAATGGTACGGTCCGTCCCTGCGCGGCCGACGTGAATGGGGACGGCCGCCTCGACCTCTTCATGGCGAACTATGGGAAGCTCGGGCTCTTCCTCAACCGGGGCGCCGGTCGATTCGAGGATGTCTCGAGCGCCTGGGCCATCGCGATCGACTCACGGTACGACGCGTGCGCGTTCGCCGACTTCGATCATGACGGGCGGCTCGACCTGTACGTGAACGGAACCGTCACCGGTGGAATGAGCCATCGCGATCATCTCTTCCGGAACACCGGCAGCGCGTTCGTCGATGTCACGCCCGCCAACGTGCTCGCTGTCCCGGCCGACCACGGCGTGCAGTGGGCCGACTTCGACACCGATGGCGATCTCGATCTCGCACTCACTGGCTCGCGACCTGATGGAAGGCATGAGCTCTTTCGCAGCATGCTGCCCGGTGCCGCTGCCCGGCGATCACTTCAGGTTCGGGTGCTCGATCACGACGGTCGTGCGACGCGCGCCGGCGCCGAGGTGCGGCTGTACGCTGCCGGAACGCGCAGGCTGCTGGGGACGCGTCTCGTGGACTCTGGCTCCGGCTACGACGCGCAGAGCGAAATTGCCGTGCATTTCGGGCTCCCGACGATGAACCCGGTAGACATCGAGGTCCTCTTCCCCCGCGGTGGGCAGCGGATCATCACGCGTATTCAGGGAGTTCGGCCCGGCCGAATGCCCGCGCGCGCGGCGGGGGTCGAACGCCCGCCAGGACCGGGCTCGGTGGTCATCGTGCGGCTGCCGCCGGCGTAGGATCGACTGCGCGCCACGCGGATGAAGCGGGTGATCGGTCGAGGGGGGGTAGCGGGAAACGGAGTGTACGGTCTTCAGTGATCAGTGATCAGTGATCAGTTGTCAGTTTCAGGCAGGATCATCGACGACTGACGACAGGCCCAGCGATGCCCTCTGTTCCGTGCTCTTTCCGCGTCGGAACTCTCGCGCTACGTTCGTGCTCCGCCCGCTTCGCCACCGTCCGTCCCTTCAGCGAGCCGCCCATGCACCCGACCGGTCGTTTTCTGCCAGCACTCTTCGCCATCGCGCTGACGCCGCTCGTCGCGTCGGCACAGCTCATCATCACGGGCCGCGTCACCGGCGATGCGGGAAACGGACTTCCCGCCGCGCAGGTGCTCGTCGAAGGGACGACCGTCGGCACCGCGACCAACGACGACGGTGTGTATCGACTCAGCGTGCCGTCGCCGCGCTCAGGCATGGTGCTGCTCGTTCGCTCGATCGCCTACAAGCCGGCGCGGCAGGCTCTCACGCAAACCGAGGGTACGATCACCCAGGACTTCCGCCTCACTCCTGACGTGCTCCGCCTCGGCGAAGTCGTGATCACGGCATCGCGTGGCGAGACCGAGCGCACCACCCTTGGCATGACGATCGCCACGGTGAACGGCGACGAGATCGCGCGCGCCGGCACGCCGCAGCTCGACGCCGCCCTCGCCGGGAAGGTCCCGGGGGCCCTGGTGCAGCAGGCATCGGGGACGCCGGGTGGCGGGACGAGCGTGCGGATTCGAGGGCTGTCCACGCTGAGCCGGAGCGCGGAGCCGCTGTACATCGTCGACGGCGTCATCGTCGACAACAGCTCGACCCAGCTCGTCGATCTCGGCGGCTATTCATCCAATCGCATCGCCGACCTCGATCCGAACGAGATCGAGCGCATCGAGATCGTAAAGGGTGCAGCGGCGGCCGCGCTTTATGGCTCGCGCGCGAACGACGGCGTCGTCCAGATCTTCACCAAGCGTGGGCGGCCGGGGGCCCTGCGCACGACCTACCGGGTCTCCGGCCAGAGCGACGATGTCGAACGTCGACTCGAGGTCAACCGCGCGACGGTGAATGCGCTCGGTGCGCCGGTCCCGCAGCGATACGACTATCAGGACGACATCTTCCGCCGGGCCGGCCGGATCTCGAGCAACCTCTCGCTTTCCGGCGGCGACGACAAGACGACGTTCTTCCTGTCCGGCACGTACGAGAACCAGGATGGGGTGATCCGGGGAACGGATTATCGGCGCAACAACCTCCGACTCAATCTCGATCGCTCGATCAGCGACAAGCTCAAGGTCGGCGTCAGCACGGGCTACGTCACGAGCAAGGCGAACATCACGCCCAACGGTGGCCTCGTCTTCAACCTTGGTGTGCTGACGAGCTTTCTCTTCCAGCCGAACAGCTACCGCCTCTATCGTGATTCTGTCACCGGCCAGTATCCGCCCGGTTTCTCCGGTGCGAACGCGCTGGACATCATCGACAACTGGCGGGCACCCCAGGAGGTCGATCGCTTCATCGGTGGCCTCAACATCACGGCGTATCCGATCGAGGGAATGACGGCGTCGTACCGTCTCGGCTACGACGGCTACACCCAGAACGCGCGACTGTTCGTTCCCCGCGGATCGTCGGCGCCCTCGCTCGCGACAGGCCTCGCGATCTCGGCGACCGACCGCGCGAAGCTGCTGAACTCCGATCTCGATCTGAGCTACATCACGCCCGTCGGTTCGCGCATCAAGCTCACCCACGGTCTCGGTATAAACTGGCAGCAGCAGGAGTTCAACATCGTCACGGCGCGCGCCGAAAACCTCGCGCTCCTCACCGAGACGGTGCAGGGAAGCACCCAGTTCAGCAACGAGACCATCGACGACCGCCGCACGCTCGGCTACTACGGCCAGGAGCAGATCGGCATCGATGACAAGCTGTTCCTCACCGCGTCGCTGCGATCGGATGCATCGTCCGCGTTTGGCTCGAACGAGCGCCAGCAGTATTTCCCGAAGGTCGGGGCCGCGCTCAACCTGTCCGACTACGACTTCTGGGAGCCGTTCTCGCGCTTCGCCAACACTTTCCGGCTGCGCGCCGGGTTCGGGTATTCCGGCGGGCAGCCGGCTGGCAGCTTCGACCGGCTGTCGAACTACGTCTTCGAGCAGAGCGGCGATCGCTCAGGCATCGTCAACAGCCTCCAGCAGGGCAACCCGGACCTCAAGCCCGAGCGTGCGAGCGAGCTCGAGTTCGGAACGGACATGGAACTGATCGGTGGACGCGTCGGTGTCGAACTGACGTACTTCCGCAAGGAGATCACCGACCTGATCCTTCCGAAAACGGTGTCGCCGTCATCCGGTTTCACGAACCAGCTCGCGAACGTTGGAGAGCTGGAGAACAAGGGCATCGAGCTGCTGCTCCGGACATTCAATCTCCGGGGCCCAATGCTCAACTGGAGCTCGACGGTCACGCTCGCCACGAACGACCCGGTGGTGACCAAGGTCAGCACCGGCGGGGCGTTCCTGATCCCGGAGACGTTCGGCATCATTCGCGTCGCGAAGGGCGAGGCGCCAGGACACTTCTTCGGCACGACATACAGGCGCGATGACAGCGGCAGGATTCTCTCCTCCACTGGCGTGCCGATCGAAGATCCCGCCACCGGCAGGATCACCGGCATTCCCGCCGCCAATGCGGCGCGCGAAGTCATCGGCAACCCGAACCCCGACGCGTACTGGTCGTTCATCAACGAGCTCGGACTCGGCCGCTCGCTGTCATTCCGCGTCCAGCTCGACGGCGTCAGCGGCGGTGACATCTTCAACTTCGACCGCCGCCTCCTGGAGACTCCCGCTTTCGGAACGGGCAAGGCATATCAGGCCGAGCTCGAGGGCAATCTCCCGAGAGGATATTTTGCGGCCCGGCGCACGATCTTCGAGGAGTACATCGAGGACGGCTCGTGGGTGAAGTTGCGTGAGTTGTCGGTGACGTACAGCCTTCCGGCGCGCTTCACCAGCAGGCTCCGCGCTCAGGCTGCCCAGGTCAGCCTCTCGGGCCGGAACCTGAGAACATGGACCGACTACACGGGGTGGGATCCCGAAACCAACGCCGGTGCCCAGCGCACTCTCGTTCGTGGCTTCAGTTTCGCCACCGTTCCGATTCCCCGCAGCGTGATGCTCAGCGTCACGACGAGCTTCTGACGGGGAGCCCGACGCCAATGACACTCCGCACCCATTCGACCCTCGCAATGCGCCGCTCGCTCGCCGCCGCGCTCCTCATCGCAGCCGTCGGCGCCTGCGAGCTGGATACGACCAACCCGAACGCCGCTACCGAGTCGGGCGTGCTGACCACCCCTGCGGGGATTCGCGCGCTCGCGATCGGGCTGCAGGGCCGCTTCGGGAACACGCTCGAGGAGAGCATCTTCATTCCAGGGATCATTTCCGGAGAGCTCGGGAACACCAGCGCGACTCAGTCCACGACCCGCGAGTTCCAGGACTTCCCGATCGCGACCGATGATCGCGCGATCGATGTCACCAACATCGAGCTGCTCGATGTCTTCGTGAAGAACTTCGCGGTCGTGAAGACGGCGAACGACATCATCGCGAACATCGACGCCGTGGATTTCGCACCCGGCACGCGCTCGGGGATTCTCGCGCTTGCGAAGCTTCACAAGGCGATGGTGTTCGGCCAGCTGATCGAGATGTTCGAGAGGATCCCGATCACCAACGTCGCCAACCCTGCATACGCCGACCGGGCCGCCGTGCTCGCCGAAGTCCTCAGCCTCCTCGCGAGCGCGAAGTCCGACGCGACGGGCACGGCGCTGACGACGGAGTTCACCGGCCAGATCCTCGC
>JANOCW010000021.1:0-8383 GCA_031412375.1 Gemmatimonadaceae bacterium
CTGCCGAACAGTCGGCGCATGGTCCACGTCCGCGGGCTCGAAGGCGTACGAGAACAACACCCGCGCATCCGCGGCGCGACCCTCGAGGCGGTAGGATCCAGCCCCCCGCGGGCGCTCTGGATGACCGTCGATGGCGAAGACAGGATCGATGCGCACCAACCCGCCCTCCTCGATCGTGCCGCGAACGATGAGCACTCGGGTGCGCTCTGCTTTCGCGGATCCTGCGGCAATCGCAATCTGCGGTGCGCGAAACGCGAGCACACCGCGGTACGTGTAATCGCTCGCCCATGGCACGTCGCAATATCCCATGATGTCGCCGATCAGCGCGCTGACGGCCGCCGCAGATGTCGCGCGACCGGTGGCCCACGAGAACACATCGTGCTGCACCCGGCCGTTCAATCCCCCGGCATACGGATAGCTCGGGTCGGGATTGGCCGGATTGCCGCAGGGAGCATGACGCCGGCCGAAATTGTGTCCGAGTTCGTGGGCGACCAGCTCGCGCGCCTGTGCCGGGTCGGAAAACCAGCCAATCTGCACGCCGAGCGCCGTACGTCGCGCACCGTTGTCGTACGTTCCCGGGGCGGGGACGTAGCCGAATCCGCCGAACGTCGTGTAGTTGAATCCCGTCGGAGGGACGACGACACCGTACCAGTGT
The DNA here is from genome assembly GCA_031412375.1 of Gemmatimonadaceae bacterium. Lineage (GTDB taxonomy): Bacteria > Gemmatimonadota > Gemmatimonadetes > Gemmatimonadales > Gemmatimonadaceae > JANPKQ01. The sequence goes on from JANOCW010000021.1 coordinate 656, forward strand.
GCGGAGGGCGCATCGCTCGCGATGCGCGCCACGTCGAGCTCCCCCAGGACCTGAAGCCAGAACGGAGACTCTCCTCCGCGAGGCGGGGTTCCGAACGACGCAGTGGTCGAGAACGGCTCACCAATCGTCGGCGTGACGCTGCCGAGCGGGTGCACGCTCTTCACGACGCGCACATACTCCGGGAGCAAGCCAGCGCTGACGGCGCCCGTTTCACCAGCATGCGCCGAGAGAACGATCGGAACGAAGCGAATCTCCAGCGGCGGGACCGTTACGGTGGCCAGTGCCGCGGTACCCGTGCGTGGGAAGACATCGTTCGCGCTCGAGTCATCGACCGAGATGACCTTCGGATCGCGGGCGACCTGCCACCGGTGACCGGCTGCCAACGCCGACGCTGGAATGAGGAACTGCGCGTCCGGCGCGTCGTATCCGGGATCGAGATCGATGCCGCCCTGCTTCGTGACGGTGTCGGCGCGAACGAGCGCACCGCCCGCGTCGAAGAGGCGAAAGACGACCTGCATCGCCTGCGCATGCTGCACGTTGGTGCGCATCACCACGTTCACGACCGCGGGGTTGCCGCCGAGGACGATCGGTATCGATCCGTCACCAGACTGAACGCCCTGGGTGATGTGCGCGTCGACGATGGAGAAATCCGGCATGCGGGTAATGCCGACGACCGTGCTGTCCGATTGTTCTTCGCTCGTCGCGGTGATGACGACCCAGCCAGGCATCATCGCCGTGACTAATCCATCGCTCGAAACCGTCGCCGTGGCGACATCCCTCGAGGTCCAGGTGACCTGGCGCTGGAAAAGCAGGTTGCCGTTCGCCGCACGCGTCGTGGCACTCAGCACGAGGGTTCGTCCCACGGCGGTCGAGGCAGACTCGGGGAGGATGACGAGGGACGCCACCGGCACCGCGGCGATCCGGATCACTGCCTGGCCGATCTTGCCATCGCTGGTCGCCGAGACGATCACTCGCCCAGGGGCCCGCGCGGTGACGAGGCCGGTGGATGAGATGGATGCCATGGCGCCATCGGCGCTTGCCCAAACGACGGCGCGTTCGGTGAGCGCGATCCCCTTTCCATCGCGAACCGATGCCGCGAGCTGGTGGGACACGCCGACGTCGAGGGAGATGGAATCCGGCTGGATGACCACCGAGGCTGCCCGGACGGGACCCGTGCCGTCGCTGCCACCGCACGCGGCGACGAGGAGCGAAAGCACGACAGAGGGCGCCAGAACACGGCTGCGAATCGCGAGCGAGGGACGCATCGCCAGAGGATGGGGATCTCCGGTGATTCAGGCAAGCAGATGTTTCGGGATGGGGCGCTCGTTCCGGAGCCCCTTTCCACTTGTGCCAAAAAGCGTATCGTCTTTCCCGACCTACAGTGCATGCGAACCACCCCCCACTCCGAGAGCGCGTCCCATGACCCCGCATCGCTTCCTGATCCTGCTCGTCGCCGGCGCGGGCTCACTGTCCGCGCAGCCATCCCCCGTTCCGCTCTACACCGACCTCGGCACACACGGCATTCCCACCAGCACCAGGGTCCCGGCTGCGCAGCAGTATTTCGATCAGGGGATGCGCCTGGTGTACGGCTTCAACCACGGCGAGGCCGTCCGCGCATTCGACGAAGCGGCGCGTCTCGATCCGGATTGTGCAATCTGCCACTGGGGCGCAGCACTCGCGCTCGGGCCGCACGTGAATGCGCCGATGGATTCCGTTGGGGGCGTGCAGGCCTGGGCGCATCTTCAGCAGGCTGTCGCTCTGCGCAGCAAGGCATCGCCACAGGAGCAGGCGTACATTGCCGCGCTCGAGTCGCGGTACGCGTCTCCTGCACCCGCCGATCGCGGGACGCTCGACTCTGCGTACGCAACAGCCATGCGGTCGCTCGTCGCGCGCTATCCGGATGATCTCGACGCCGCGACCCTCTACGCGGAAGCGCTGATGGACCTGCGGCCGTGGGCGTACTGGACGAAGGACGGCAAGCCACACCCGGGAACCGACATCATCACGGCGCAGCTCGAGCGCGTGATGAAGGCGAAGCCGGATCATCCGGGCGCGTGCCATTATTACATCCATGCCGTGGAAGCGGTCGCGCCTGAAAAGGCGGTCGCCTGTGCCGAGCGATTGGCGTCGCTCATGCCGGGCGCAGGGCACATCGTGCACATGCCTGCGCACATCTACATCCGCGTCGGGCGCTACAACGAGGCGATCGAGAGCAACATCCACGCGGTGCACGCCGACGAGACGTACATCGCCGGCGAGAAGCCATCGGGGCTCTATCCCGTTGGCTACTACCCGCACAACTACCACTTCCTCTCGATGGCCGCGATGATGGCGGGGAGAAGCAAGGAGGCCATCGAGGCCGCACGGAATCTTCGCGACCGGGTTCCCGTCGAGGTTGCACGGCAGGTGGGACCGCTCGAGCCACTCGTCGCCTATCACCACCTCATGCTTGCCACCTTCGGCCGCTGGGACGAGGTGCTCGCCGAGCCGCTTCCCCCGGCGGATCTCCGACTCTCGTCGGGGCTCGTGCATTACGCGCGCGGGGTCGCGTTTGCCGGGAAGGGCAACTGGGGCGCGGCCCAGCTCGCCCTCGACACGGTGACCCGGATTGCTCGTGGAACGACGCCGGCCGACCGAACGGCAATGTCGTCAGGCACGGGGGAGAACAAGACGATCATGGAGATCGCGATGCACGCCCTCATGGGTGAGCTCGCGTATCGCCGTGGGCGGTACGGTGAAGCCGCGGGCCATTTTCGGGTGGCAGCGAACTTCGAGGACGGCTTCAACTATGTCGAACCGCCGCAGTGGCACAACCCGATGCGTCGCTCGCTCGGTGACGCACTGCTCAAGGGGGGTCGTGCGGCGGATGCAGAGCGGGCATTCCGTGAAGACCTGACGCGCTTCCCCGAGAACGGCTGGGCGCTGCACGGACTCGCGGCGAGTCTCCGTGCGCAGAAGAAGACGACCGCGGCGAAGGAGGTGGACGCACGACTTCGCCGAGCATGGGAGGGCGCGGATGTGGCTCTTCGCGGGTCGCGGTTCGAGCAGTGAGCTTCCTCAGCGATTGAGCCAGTAGCTGAGCTTCACGAGGAATACGTTCTCGGGGGCCAGCGAGAAAACGTTGGAGAGCTCCGACGCCCCGCCGAACTGCGGGGCGCGGAGGCTCTGTTCACGTCCCTGGGTCCACACGACGAACAGCGCCGCGCCGGGCCGGTATTCCCAGCGCAGGACCGACGTTCCCCGCAGCGACCGCAGCGTGCGATCGGGCGTCCGGAAGTCGAACCCGGGCGCTGCGCCCGGGCCGTCGGGATCGACACGGTAGCAGAATGACGGCGCGCGACACCGGGATGTCGATGCATCCTCATAGCGTGCGATCGTGCTTCCGGCATCGGTGCCGTAGCGGGTGAACTCCAGGCTTCCCGGGCGTGCGAGTTCCTTGAAGGCGGCAGGATCGTAGCGGGCCTCGGCCGCGAACGGCTGCACGAAGAGCTGGAAGGAAAGGTCGGGAGTGAAGGTGATGTCCATCCGCGTGGAGACGGACACCGAACGGCGACGGGCTTCCCCGAAGACGTAGCGCCTGCCATAGGTGGCGGTCGGCGCCTGGGGGTCGGAGACGGTACGCACGAGCAGCGCGTTGTACTCCTCCATGTTCCAGTTGGGGCCGAGGGCAAAGCTCACGTTCGTCGCTGGCCGCAGGCTCAATTCGGCGCCTGCCCCTCGTCTCCACTTTCCGAGGTCATTGCGCACGAGCTGGCCGAACAGATACGCGACGATCCGCCTGCTCTCATCGGAATTGACACGCAGGTTGCCCATCGTGAACGCGGGGCGCCGGATCTTCGGCCCGCCCTCGGACACGAAGACGTCCTGGGACTCGGTGCCGCGAAGCGCGAAGGTCCCGAACCCCCATCCGTTCGTGAACGCGTTGAACGTCCCGAGGCCGGCGAACCGCTCGAGGACATCGCCGCCGAAGTTCTCGGAGTAGTGGCCAAACACATCGATGCTCTGGTGTCGCACGACCTTCCCGGGCTTCGGCCGGCGCCATCCGGCGACGAGGCTCGTGTTTCGATAGTCGGCCTGGTTCATGAACCCGAAGTCGTTCGCCTCGAACGCAGGCGCGACGATCTGCCCGCGCAGGCTGCCGAAGGGCCCGCGCGGATCGGTGTAGGCGAACGATGCCTCGCCCTGATATCCGGCCAGCGATTCGCGCGCCGAGTCCACGCGCACGTAGCCCTGGTCGGGACGGCCGAAGTAGCGCGCGCTCGAGTTCTGCTCCCCGAGGATGGCGGTTCGCGAGCCGCGGATGCGGCTGACGGACATCGAGGCGGCCGCGTCGAACCGATTCCTCGACCAGCGGTGCCGCGCATCGACGCCGGCGATCATCGCGCTCCGGCTCATGGCGTCCTGCAGCGCGCTGGTCGCGAGGTCGCGGGCGACGCTCGTGCCGAGGACGCCGACCGTGGTCGCGCCGGCGTTGAAGTCCTGTCGCACCCGCAGCACCGAGTACCGCGCGCGGGGCTCGATCGGATCCTCGTACCGCAGCCGCGACAGCGGGGCGCTGCTCTCTTCACGGACGAGCGCATCGACACGTCCATCCACACGGCCTGTTTCCGCATGCAGCAGACCGATCGACGTACCGCCGGAGAGACGGCCGGTCAGCTTGGCTGCGCCAAGGATCCGCGACTGCGTCGGGACGTCGGTGAACGAATTCACCACTTCGCCAACGGCGCGCGGATCGCTTCCGGTTCCGATGAATGGCAGCTGCGGATCGAGCGAGGGTGGGCGGCCGATGCGCCGTGAATAGAACAGCTGCGGTGAGCCGCTGAAGCAGAAGTCGTTGCAGCCCGCGCCGAAGTCGAAGATCTGCGCGCCCTCGACGAAGAAGGGGCGCTTCTCCTGGAAGAACGTCTCGAACGCCGTGAGGTTGAGCTCCGCGGGATCCGCCTCGACCTGGCCGAAGTCCGGGTTGACGGTGGCGTCGAGCGTGAGGTTGGAGGTCAGGCCGTACTTCACATCCATCCCGACTGCCTGCGTGAGCCTGTTGCCATCGAAGAACGGGTCGCCCTCGACCGCCCGGCGCGTCTCGGCCTGCCCGCGAACATAGGGCAGCGCCTCGAGCCGCCGGGGCGCCGGGATTCCCGAAATGCCGACGAGATGCGCGAAGCGCGACGCGAACCCGCGCTCGCTCTGCTTCACGAGCACGAACGCATCGTTCTCCTTTCGCAGGCTCTGCTTGCGGAAGAAGTTCACGCCCCAGAGCTGCTCGGCGCGCGACGGAAAGCGGAGCTGGCTGAGCGGGATGCGCATCTCCGCGGTCCACCCCGTGGCGTCAATCCGTGCGGCGCCCTGCCACACCGGATCCCAGGAGGTGTCCCAGTTCTCCTCGTCCTTCGATGCGATCGCATCGAGGCGTACACCGGACGGGTTCAGCGCGAAGCCGAAGACGCCGAGGTGGTCGTGGTAGGTGTCGAGTCCGATGATGAAGAGGTCGCCATCATCGCCATCGTCACGCCGAGCGAGCTCGCGCCTGATCTTCGACGGGTCCTCTTCCAGCATGCGTGCGGCGACATAGAGGGCGTCATCGTCGTACGCAATTCGCACTTCGGTGCCCTGCGTCGCCGGCATTCCCTCGGCCGGTGTGTTCTGCACGAACGCCGAGGAGGCAGGGACTGCGCTCCAGGCATCATCGTCCAGACGCCCATCGATGACGGGTGGCCGCGCCACACGCACCGCGCGGACCCGGGGGACCGTGACGCCGTTCGGGTGAACGTCGCGCGTCGTATCCGCCTGGGGCAGCGCGAGCTGGAGGGCCAGCAGGAAAGACAGCATGTGACCGCGAAGAATAGGTTGGTCCGTCGGAGCCGCTGCGCTCGTCGGGATGTCACCCTACGCCATTGCGCGGAGTCTGGTTTCTCCGAGCGTACTTACGCCTGACGCGCGAACTCGACGTCGTGCTCCATCGACGGCGCGAGGAAGGTGAGCAGCCGTAATCCTTCCTGAATCACGGAGGTCCGGTCCGACTTCGCGATCCGTTCGTACGGTTGAACGATCAGCGTTGCGCGGGCGCGGGTGCGCTGAACCTTCCACGTGCCGTGGAGGAATCCGTCAACGAGGACGACCCCCGGCACCATGCCGTTGCTGGTCGCGAGTCTTCGCCGATGCTCCTCAGTAACGATGCGCCGCCGGTCCGCATGTGACAGCAGCGCGTTGTCGAACTCGGGGAGAAAGCGTGCTGGCGCTTCCACGGCCGAGTCGGGGCGTGGTGCATCGGGAAGGTCGAACAGCTCCTTCCCCCGGTCATCGCGAAACCGGCGGAGGCGTGACGCGAGCCGCTCGACGATCTCGCGATGGCGGGTGAGCCCCGACCATGCCTGGACGTCAGCGACCGTCGCCGGTCCGAACGCTCCGAGGTAGCGGAGCACCATCGACTCCAGCGATGTCGCAATGTCGACCGGCCGTCCGAGCCAGTGCTCGGCCGACGTGCAGCTTGGCTGGCCACTCTTTCCCCAGAGGCCGCGCGGCGGGACCTGGACGAGGGGAATGTGATTCCGGATTGCGTACGCGAGACTTCGCGGAGCCCGATCGGGCCATCGTTCTTGGAGCAAGGCGCCGAGCTCGGTCGTCGTGCGCGGCTGCGCTTCGACCAGCGCACGTCCCGCGGCAACGACTTCGGCGATGTCGAGTCCCGCCAGGTTTCGCCCATGCGCGCTTCCCTTGAGCTCCCGCTCGAGCACCGGTTGCATGAGCGGACGCAGCGTGAGACAATCGCGGTCGGTGACGAGGTGGATCGTCGACCGCATCAGGGCGACGCGTACGAGACGACGGTCGGTGATCAGTTGCGAGAGAGCCTCGGTCGTGAAGCCCTGCAGCCGCGTCCAGAGCCCGACATAGGGCGGGTTCGGTGCCTGCGCCTGCAGGCCGAGCAGGTGCGCCACCGCCTCGTAGGGTGACACCGGCGACCGGGCGAGCAGCATCTGGCGATCGAGGAACGCGCGGTTGAGCGCGCGGAGGTCGAGCTGGTCAGGAACCATCGCCGCGATAGTCCATGGTCACGGACGGAAGGTAGGAATGTGCCGGGTGGCTTGCCAGATTCCTCCTCATGCAAATCAATATCTCGATCTCGCGATTCATCATGAGTGTGCTGCCCATGGTGGCGGTGACGGCGATCGACACGTCGGCGCAGGAGCCGACCTCGTGGGGCGACCCGCTGCACTTCGCGACATTCTCGATCGCGGCGATCGATCCGCGCACCGGTGAGTCGGGAGTGGCGGTGACGACGCGCGTCGCGTGCGTCGGCAATGGCGTTCCGTGGGTGCGCGCGGGGGTGGGGGCGGTAGCGACCCAGGCGTCCACGCGAACGGAGTACGGCGCGCTGCTGCTCGATCGCCTCGCTGCAGGTGCTGCGCCCGCCGACGCACTCCGCGCGGAGCTGGCGGCGGACAGTGGCTCGGCGCAACGGCAGGTGGGTGTCATCGCAATAGACGGTCGGGGCGCGCAGCACACCGGCAGCGGGAACACGCAGTGGGCGGGACATCGCGCCGGGAAGAACTACGTCACCCAGGGAAACCTGCTCGTCGGCCCCGCGGTGCTCGAGGCAGTCGGGCGGAGCTTCGAGTCGAGCGACGGTACGCCGCGACATCTCGCCGACCGCCTGATCGACGCGATTGCCGCTGGACACGCGGCTGGCGGTGATGCGCGAAAGGGGCGGTCGCAGTCCGCCGCGGTCGTCGT
>JANOCW010000022.1:0-5200 GCA_031412375.1 Gemmatimonadaceae bacterium
GGCAGCAGGAAATACGGGGTCTCGAAGAAGCGGGGATCGATTTCGTCTTCCTTCACGAAATCGATGATGTCGATGACCTTCGACGACTCGAGGGCGGCGCTCTTGAAGTCCTCGTCCGTCATGACGACGAACTTGCCCTTGGTGTATTCGTAGCCCTTCACGATCTCGCCCCAGGGGACTGGCTCTCCATCGGCGGCGCTGACGCGCTCGTACTTGATGGGTGAGAGGTCCTCCTCGTGGAGCATGCGGAAGCTGATGTTGTCAGTCCGGACCGCACTCCGTAGCTCGACGGGAATGCTCACGAGGCCGAAGGTGATCGACCCTTTCCAGATAGCCGCCATCGTCGCTGCTCCGTTCGCTCGTTCGGGAAACCGGGACGGCATGTCGGAGAGCAAGGACGATGCCGCCTGTGGACGGACAGGTTTGTGACCGCGCGCGACTTCCCCGGGAGGGGCCGGGCGTGGAAAAAGCAGAAGCCCCGGGGAATCCCCGGGGCTTCTGCTTCTCGTACGCCTTCGGTCGAATCAGGCCTTCGATACGTCCGCGGCCTGAGGACCTTTCTGGCCCTGAACGATCTCGAATTCGACTCGATCGCCTTCGGCGAGCGACTTGAAGCCTGAGCCCGCAATCGCGCTGAAGTGAACGAACACATCAGGGCCTCCCTCGCGGGAAATGAACCCGAACCCCTTCGCATCGTTGAACCACTTCACGGTGCCGGTGATACGTGCCATGGAACCTTTCCTCTCCCCTGCCGGGGCTGACTGTGAAGCCGATCCCGTATGGGCAGGCAACCGCCGTCGTCGGCGCACCCACCCCACCGTGATCTCGCGTACACCCAGCTAAACGGATGTACCGGAACGTAAACACCCGGTTGGCAAGTTTTGTGCACGCCACAGGCCGCTCGGCAAATGCTCGATGCCAGCGGCCCTGGCCGCCCCGCAGGACGGACCGCGCTACCCGATCTCGCTCGTCAGGCGGCGCCGGCGATGTACCGCGCGAACCGACCGCAACTGGTGCACCGCAGAGTGACGTGCGACCGTGGCGGCGGGGGAGAATCGCCAGGATCGCGCTCAATCGGCCCGGAACAGGACGGACAGCTCAGCGGCGACCCGGTGCGATCGCTCGCGATGAGGTTGAGGGCCTGGGCAGGATTGTACGTATTCGGACGTGGCTTGCGCATGGGAACCTCCTGGGGTTTCGACGGCGCGCCGGGGGCCGACAGCCCGACCGCGTGCAGCAAGCTAACCGTTCCAGACCCTAAATCCAAGTGGAGTAGTCGCTTGCGGAAAACAACGCGTGATTGCGCCATTGCAGCCGTCGTTTTGGCGGCGTGCGGGCCACGCGCAAACATCCCCGTGCTCCCGAATGTCCCGGGGGCGATTGCCGCAGCCGACTCCGCGAGCGTGCTGGCGCGTGCGCTTGCACCGATTCTCTACCTGCAGCGCGACGAGCCGTTCGGTCTCGAGCGCGTCGTCGCCGTCGTGCACCCGACACAGCGCGTCATCGCATACCACCTGCTCTGGCGTGACGACGCACACGGCGCGTGGGTTCTCTTCGAGGCCCCCACCGACCAGGAGATCGTGTGGGTCGGGTATGACTCGACGACGTACGCGCCTACCGAAGTGTGGACGTACTGGCACCGGACCATCCTGCACACCGACTGGCGTGAGAAAGGTCAGGTCGCGATCGATGTGCAGTGGGGAAAGCACGGGTCGCTCCCACGGTCCACGCGGCTGACCGACCTTCCATGGTCGCAACCGCTCGACCTGTTCTACGTGCTCACCTGGATCGGCCTCCCCGATTTCTGGCTCGGCAACATCAAGCGCCCGGGTCCCTGGTGCTTCTGCCATGGATACCAGCGGTACGCCAGCTTCACGGAACCGCTGCCAGTAGGTCCACGCATCAACGCCGTTGTTCGCTCGAGCAATCCCCGTGACGCGCTCCGCGCGGTCTTCGGCGATCGGTACGCGAAGAAGCCGCACTGGCCACACACACTCCGCGACAGTAGCGCACGCTGATCTCAGCTGCGCGGTTCCTGACACGGTGTTACGGCAGAGTTCGGTAAATGTGGCGCGCTGGTGTCCGGTCAAATGGACCAGAAAGGTGCTGCGCAATTCGCGACACAAGCGTCCAATACGCTGTGGCGCAACGAGTTCAAGGTGTCATGGGAAGCGGCCTCCGAGTTGCCTTCGTATCCTGCGACGGGTCACGGCCAAGAGCGGGTGGAGGGCGGCTCACACTGGGGTGAGCCGGCGCCGAAAACCGCCGCAACTCGAACAAACAGGACACCGGTCTCATGAAGCCACTGCGTTCATTCCGGGCGCTGTTCGCGGCGCTTCTCCTCGTCGCTGCCGCCTGCTCGTCGGAGAGGGCGCCGACGTCGGCACCGGCGTCAGAGCTGCCGCTGATCGGTGACCTGACAGGCACCGTCAGTGGCCTGCTCCCCCCCGTGAAAGGCTTGCTGGCGTGCAAGGTCACCGAAACACGCTCGACCACCCAGCAGATCGGCCGCCTCGGCGGAACGATTCGGGTCGGCGCCCATTCGCTCTACATCCCCGAGAATGCGCTCTCGTCCACGCAGACCATCACGGCGACCGCGCCAGCCGGCAACGTCGTCGAGATCAAGTTCCAGCCGCACGGACTGAAGTTCGCGAGGCCGACGGTCCTGACGATGAGCTACCGCGATTGCTCGCTCGTCGGCAGCCTGCTCCCCCGCATCGTCTACGCGGATGAGAACCTCAAGATTCTCGAGACGCTCCTCACGGTCCCGAACGTCTTCAGCCAGACGGTCACCGCGAAGACGAATCATTTCTCCTCCTACCTCCTCGCGGATTGATCGACGCGCACGATCTCGGCATCAGTGGCGCGCTGGGAGCTCCAGCGCGCCGCGCCGAGCGCCTCGCCACGTCTCTGCGGCAGGGCACCGAACATGAGCGCGCCGGCCGACTGGTCGACGCGCTCGAGGCGTATGGCCTGATCGCGAGCGAAGCCGATGAGCGAAGCGATGGGCAGGTGCTCGCCACGGCGCTTCGGCGAGCGGCAGGAATCCGCCGCCGACGACAGGAGCCAGCCGACGCGCTCGCGCTCTACCGGCGAAGCCACGATGTCGCCATCGGAATCGGCGAGCATGTTCTCGCCGCCGAGGCGCTGAACGGCATCGCGGTCGTCTACGTCAATCGTGGGGAGTGGGAGTCCGCGCGAGACTACCTGCATCAGGCACTCGACGTCGGAGCGGAGAGCGAGGAGCTTCGCGGGCGCATCGAGCAGAACTTCGGCGTCATGGCGAACATCGAAGGAGACATCACGGCTGCGATCGCCCACTATCAGCGGTCGCTCGACTCGTTCCGATCGGCGAAGAACGAGAACGGATGTGCGATCGCGTATCACAACCTCGGCATGGTGAGCGCGGACCGGCGGCTCTGGGAGGAAGCGGAGCGCTACTTCAACGCCAGCCTCGAGATCGCCGAGACCACCGGCGACATCAACGTGCGTGCGCACGTCCTGCTCAATCGGACGGAAGTGGATATCGCGCGCGCCCGCTACGAAGATGCACGCCAGCATGCGGAGCAGGCGCTTCAGATCTTCGACGAGATGGGAGCCGTGGACCAGAAGGCCGCGGCCTACAAGTACCTGGGAATCCTCTACCGCGAGACGGGACGCCCGGTGCTTGCCGAGGCGCGCCTCAAGACATCGGTGGCGCTGGCGATCCAGGTCGGGGCGTCCCTCGCCGAGGCGGAGGGCTCACGCGAGCTTGCGCTGCTCTATCAAGGGCTTGGCCGCAACCAGGAAGCGCTCCGCCTTCTGAACTCGGCGCACCGCCTGTTCGGGCGCCTCAACGCCCGACTCGACCTCGTCGATGTCGGGACCAAGGTCGCCCATCTCGAGAGCGTGTACCTGACGATCGTTCGGGACTGGGGACGGTCGATCGAATCCAGCGACACATACACCCACGGTCACTCGGAGCGTGTTGCATCCTACGCGGCGGTCGTCGCGGAGGATCTCGGGCTGGATGGTGCGGACCTGACGACGGTGCGGATCGGCGCCTATCTCCACGACCTCGGGAAGGTGCGGGTTCCCCACGAGATCCTGAACAAGCCGGGCAAGCTCACCACCGAAGAGTTCGACATCATGAAGAAGCATCCCGAGTATGGCCTCGAGATGCTGGCCTCGGTCGAGTTCCCGTGGGACATCAAGCCGATCATCCGCTCACATCACGAGAAACTGAGCGGCAAGGGCTACCCCGACCGGCTCAGGGGCGATGAGGTGCCACTCACCGCACAGGTGATCGGCGTGGTCGATGTCTTCGACGCGCTCACGACGACACGAAGCTACCGCGCGGCGATGGACCACGAGACCGCGATCGCCGAGATGCGGACGTGCGCCGACTGGTGGAAGCCCGAGGTGCTGGAGGCATTCATGGCTTCCGTGGGAACTCATCAGCCGACGTAGGCGATGTCTCCCTCGTCGTCGATCCCCATCTCCTGATGCATGTCGCAGACACCGCAGACCTTGGTGACGTGCCAGGCTTCGTTGAACTCCTTGCGATGGCTTTCGCTCGCGGGCTTCACCACGAGCCGCTTGTAGGTGTACTCGCCACAATTCTCACACGCGTGCGCCCGGGCGATGCGCTCGGCGCGTTCACGCGTGATGGCTGGCGAGCTCACCGTTCGCCGCCGCCGTCGCCCGGGGGATCATTCGATGAGCGCAAGGCGGGGGTCCGGGCCGGCGGCTGGTAGCCAGCGGGACGCCCCGGCGTCGCGGGCTGCCTCGCCGGCTGCGGATTCGTCGTTCCACGCAGCATCTCGCGAATTCCTCCGATCGCGCCCATGACGCCAGTGGCTTCCGACGGCAGGAAGATCGTCGTGCCCTGACCCTGGGTCACGAGCGGGAGTGCCTCGAGGTATTTCAGCCCGAGGAGGTACATCGACGCCTCGCCTTCGGGAAGTGCATTGGCGATCCGACGAATCGCTTCGGCTTCGGCTTCGGCCATCGCCAGTCGTGCCTCCGCGAGCCCCTGCGCGCGCAGGATCGCGGCGTCTTTTTCCCCTTCGGCGCGGCGAACCTGGGATTCGCGCACGCCCTCCGCCTCGAGGATGGCGGCGCGCTTGCCGGCTTCCGCGTTGGTGACTGCGGCGCGGCGCTCGCGCTCGGCGCGCATCTGCAGCTCCATCGACTGCTGAATGTCGTGCGGCGGCTCGAT
>JANOCW010000023.1:0-1782 GCA_031412375.1 Gemmatimonadaceae bacterium
TCTCCGCCTCCACCTCATACAGATCCTTCCGCAACCGCTCCATCTCGGCGTTCAGCTCGGCAATTGTCCCATGCAGCTCCCCCGTCGCCCGCTTCTCCGACGCCGCCGATGCCGTGCCATCCCGCTCCGCCTTCGCCTTGCCCGTCGCGCCGGTGCTCAACACCTGGTTGTCACGCGATCCATCCCGATACACCGTGACACCCTTCGCCTTGAGATCGTACGCCAGCTCGTAGATCGCCCGCACATCCTCGATCGTCGCCGTGTGCGCAAAGTTGGTCGTCTTCGAGATGGCCGAGTCACAGTGCTGTTGAAACGCCGCCTGCATCCGCATGTGCCACTCGGGCGCGATGTTGTTCGCCGTCACGAACACCCGCTGCCACTTGGCCGGCACTTCCTCGAAGTCGATCCGCCCCTCGCGCGCGATGCGCTCCATCAGCGCCTCGGAATACCACCCTTCCCGCTTCGCAATGCCGCAGAAGTCGTCGTTCACATCGGGCATGAATGAGCCCGCCTGATTGCGCATGAACGCCACGGCGAACAACGGCTCGAGGCCCGACGAGCATCCGGCGATGATGCTGATCGTCCCGGTCGGTGCGATCGTCGTCACGTTGCAATTCCGCAGGAGCTGCATCGGCCGAATGCGATTTCCCTCGGCGTCGCGCGCACAGGTCGCATCCGGTCCCCAGATCGACTTCGCCCACTCCGGGAAGGGTCCACGCTCCGTCGCCAGTCGCTCACTCTCGCGCTTCGACTCGATGTCGAAGAACTCCATCACGTTCCGGCCGAACTCCACGCCCTCCGGCGAGTCATAGCGGATGCCGAGACGCACGAGCGCGTCGGCGAAGCCCATCAGGCCCAAACCAATGCGCCGGATGCGGCGTGAGAGGTGCTCGATCTCGGGCAGCGGGAACTTGTTGACGTCGATGACGTTGTCGAGGAAGCGCGTGGACATGTGGATGTCGCGCTTGAACGCATCCCAGTCGAGCTTCCCGTCCTTCACGTAGTAACCGACGTTGATGCTGCCGAGGTTGCAGACATCGTATGCCAAAAGCGGCTGCTCACCACACGGGTTTGTCGCCTCGTAGGCGCCCATGTGCGGGACGGGATTGTATCGATTCGCTTCGTCTATGAAAAAGCAGCCGGGCTCACCCGTGCGCCACGCGCCGAGGATCATCTTGTCCCACACGGCGCGCGCGTCGAGCTGGCCGACGACGGCTCCCGTCTTCGACTCCTTGAGGTCGTACTCGATGCCGAGCTTCACCGCTTCCATGAACTCCGTCGTCACCGCGACGGAGATGTTGAAGTTGGTGATCTGGGTGAGGTCTTCCTTGCACGCGATGAAATCCAGGATGTCCGGATGATCGACGCGCAGGATCCCCATGTTCGCCCCGCGCCGCGTCCCGCCCTGCTTCACCGCATCGGTGGATGCATCGTAGAGCTTCATGAACGATACGGGCCCCGATGCGACACCCGTGGTGGACCGCACCATGGAACCCTTGCCGCGCAGCCGCGAGAAGGAGAAGCCTGTCCCTCCCCCACTCTGATGAATCAAGGCCATGGAACGGAGCGTGTCGTAAATGCCGTTCGAGCCGTTGGAGAGTGAATCCTCGACGGGCAGCACGAAACACGCGCTGAGCTGGCCGAGCGGACGGCCGGCGTTCATCAGCGTCGGCGAGTTCGGCTCGAACCGCCGCTGCGTCATCATCCCGTAGAACTCCTCCGCCAGCTGCTTCACGGCGCCGTCGCTGGCCCCGTAGCGGCGGTCAGCCTCCGCGACGACAG
>JANOCW010000024.1:0-10612 GCA_031412375.1 Gemmatimonadaceae bacterium
CGCGAGGAGACTGCTCGTCGCGCCGGCGCGGCTCGTGAGCGCGAGCTCGACCCCGACGAAGAGCACGAGCGTTCCCTCGCTGCCCACGAGCAGGTCGACGAGCTCGCGGCTCGCGGCGTAGGCAGCGAGTCCGTAGCCCGAGGATTCCTTGAGCACCCCCGCGTGCGTGTACGCAGCCGACCCCGCGATGATCCGCGGGGCGACATCGCGAAGGAAGCGGGCCACCGCGGGTACCTCCGGGTCAGGCTCGCCGCGACGAACCCACGCGCGCGACCCATCCTCGAAGATGCACTCGAGCGCCATGACCCACGGGCGCGTCGCGCCATGGCGAAGCGACCGTGCGCCCGCCGCGTTGGTGGACGCCATGCCGCCGACGGTGCAGAACGCGCCACTCGAGGGATCGACGGGAAACCGAAGCCCGCTCCCCATCGCCCGCGAGTTGACCATTCCGCGAAGCGCACCTGGTCCAACCCTGATGCGCCGCTCGCTCTCGTCGACAGGGTCGATCCAGTCGAGCCGACTCAGGTCGACGAGGATTCCGCGGCCCACGGCTCCCCCTGCCATGCTCGTTCCGGAGCCACGCGCTACGAGCGCCGTTCCGTGCTCGCGAGCCCACCGGACGAGCGCCGCGACGTCGTCGGCATCCGTGGGGACAGCGACGCCCACGGGAAGTGCCCGGGCGATTCCGGCACTTTCAGAGTACATCGCCCTCGCTGGATCGTCTTCCCGATAGATTCCCCGGAACCCTGCTGGTCGCGTCATGAAGTGAGCATGACGGGATGGGCACGAGTTGACAAGGATCGAAGAGGCCCGTCATCATGCAGCTTCAATGACTGTTCCCGTTACGCCCCGCGACACCAGTCCGCTGATCAAGATCGAGACGGACCGGCGGCTAGGCCACGAGTGGGATGAGTGGGACGGAACCGCCCTTCCCAACGGCGGCGACTTCACGACGACCGCCTCGCGATACTTCGTCTTCACGGCGATCGGGCTCGTGCTCGTCGCACTTCTCGCGACGCTGTCCGTCTACCTCCTGGCCCCCCGCATCGCGGCGCTCGTCCCATGGCTTCCCCGAGCGCTGTATCTGGGGATCGCGACATTCGCCGTGCTGAGCCTCGCGTGGCTCTCACTGATCGGCATCGCGTACGTCACCGGTCGCGCCGTCCTTCCGGAGCGCCTCGCCGAGCGTGGGCTCCTGCTGCAGACAGTGAACCTCGCCTGGCGTGTCGGCGAGCTGTTCGGCGTACAGCGCGACTGGACCGACCACGCGTCAGTCGAGGTTTACGACCGCCTCGCCCTCGCCCGCACGAGAAGTGTCTCCCCCGATGAGCTGCTCATCCTCATCCCGCGGTGCCTCTCCCGCTCGGCGCTCGATGGCGTGCTGGAGATCGCCCGCCGCTACGACGTGGCCGCCTTTGTCGCGACGCGCGGCCAGCTTGCCCGTCGCGTGATCAAGGAGCGCCGCCCGAAGGCGGTCGTCGCCGTCGCCTGCGAGCGCGACATGATCAGCGGCCTGCACGATGTCGCGGGTCGGGTCCCCGTACTCGGCCTCACCATGCAGTTGCCCAACGGGCCGTGCAAGGACGCCTCGATCGACATCGCGAAGATGGAGGAGTTCGTGAAGAAGTACTTGAAGAAAGGCAGCTAGCTAGGCAGCTGAGAGCTGCTCTGGTCGTGGCGTCGGGTTGAAAAAAGCGAGGTGCCGGCTGAAAGCTGGAGAGCGCTTAGCCGCGAGCGACTGCCTCACCCCACGCCTCCGTCAGTGGCCCCGGCGCCGCGGTCCCGACGCCGGGAAGCCAACGAGTCCGTTGCTTCCTTCATGAACCTTCATCCAACCCTTCATGCTCTTCATGTTCAGGCTTTTTTTCGCCTGAATGCAGAAGATGCCTATGGGTTGAGCCAGTAGCTCACCTTGACCTGGAAGGTGTTCTCCGGCCGCGTATGCCACAGGGCGCGGTTGTCGGTCGAAAACGAGAAATCGCCGTATTCGTCAGGCACGCTGCGATTGCACGGGATCAGTGAGCGGTCGGACCCACGGATCGAGCATCGGCGCTGCTGCTGCCAGACCAGGAACAGCGTGGAGCCAGGTCGCCATTCCCACCGTAGCGTTGCGGTCCCCGCGAGTGTGCGGGTATTGAAACTCTGGTCCGCAACGCGGAAGCTGCTTGCGGGTCCATTCGATGTGCCGACGCTATCCGGATCGACCGTGTAGCGCCCATCAGCGCCGAGGGCGGAGATGGTGCCGAGATCCGATCCGTACTGCAGGAAGTCGAAGGTACGCGGCGCCCTCAGTTCCTTGAGCGCGCCGTATTTGCCACTGGAAATGAATGGCTGCGCGACAAGCGCGAAGGTGAGATCGGGGGTGAACGTGACGTTCAGCCGGCCTGTCAGCGAAAGGGTCGTCTGGCGGATGTCGGCGAAGATGTAACGGCGGCCGAATGTCGCCGTGGCCAGCGGATCCGCGACCGACGTGACGTACTGTGCAACCGTGCGGTTCTGGCTGAAGTTCGGCCCGAGCTCGCCGCTCCAGTTCTCGGCGGGCTTGAAGCCAAACCGCATCCCGCGCGAATTCGACCACCCACCGCTTGCATCCCAGCGCTCGCTCGCCGAGAGATTGATGGTGAACGGCTTTCTCTGGTCGCTGTTGATGTTCGCGCTGACCCGGTTCTCGGCGACGTTCAACGCGAGCGGGCCGCCGCGGGTGAAGCGATCGTCGAGGCTCTCGAAGTCATGATTGTACTCGAGCCGTCCCGACCAGTAGCTGAGCAACGTCGCGTTCGACTCCACGCGAACGTTCTTCGCGACGACATCGCCCCCGAAGTTCGCGGACATCTCGGGGCGAATGTTGAGGGTGTAGCTCCGGAAGACGGGACCGGGCGTCCGCTCGTCGTAATCGAGCTGGGCGTTGACCTGGATGCGGTCGGCCATGGGCTGGAACCCGAGGTCGTTCGTCTCGTAGCCCGGGCTGGTGGCGCTCGAGGACATGCTCCCGCGCCAGTGCTCGCCGGCAATCCGGGCGACCCGTGCGGCAGCCTTGTATCCGCTGAGCGAGCTCGCGGCGGAATCGAGCGACAGGTAGTCGGCGTCCGGGCGATTGAAATAACGCGCGGATGACTGCTGCGCCGCTGTGATGACTTCCTCGCGCCCCCGGATGTGCGTGCCGACGAGTGAGGCACCCACGGTCCAGGTCCGCTCGAACAGCTCATGGCTGAAGTCGGCTCCGGCGGTGTAGGCTGACGAGCGGAGACGCGTAGCCAGCGCCTGGTCGCCCAGATCGCGATGCACCATCGTCAGGATACCTCCGAAGCCTCCCTGCCCCGCGCTCACATCCTTGGCGACGCGGCTGACGAAGTAGTTCGAGAGGGGCTCCACCTCGGCCTCGCGCGCCGTCTCCAGGCTGTCCACGTACGGCGCAGCCTCCCGGGCGGTCACTGCTTCCATGATTCCGATCGACCAGCCGTTCGACGTACGACCGGTGAGCTTTGCCGCGCCGAGGATCGTGGATGCCAGAGGCAGGTCGGCATAGCGGCTCTCCGAGGGCAGGGAGCCCTGCGGCTCTCGACCCACACGCCGCGAGTAGAAGATCTGCCCGAATCCGGAGCCGCCACCACCGAAGCCGCCGCCACCGAAGCCACCACCACCGAATCCGCCTTCCCCGCCACCCGCGCGGCCGCCACCCGTCCGGTCAGCCCCGAGCAAGCCGAAGCGGAAAATGCTGGCCCCCTCGATGAAGAACGGGCGCTTCTCCTGAAAAAAACTTTCGTTCGCGCTGAGATTGACCTGCGGCTCATCCGCTTCCACCTGCCCGAAATCGGGATTGAGCGTCACGTCGAGCGCGAGGTTCGAGGTCGGACGGAACTTGATGTCTGCACCGACGTCGCCGAACATGTCGGAGCCATCGCGGAAGGGGTTGTCGAAGGTGAGGCCCCGCACGCGGGCGACCTCGCGGAATTCCGCGCGAGCGGCGGCGTAG
The DNA here is from genome assembly GCA_031412375.1 of Gemmatimonadaceae bacterium. Lineage (GTDB taxonomy): Bacteria > Gemmatimonadota > Gemmatimonadetes > Gemmatimonadales > Gemmatimonadaceae > JANPKQ01. The sequence continues at coordinate 3,974 of JANOCW010000024.1, forward strand.
GGGAGAATCTCGAGGCGGTGGCTCGGGCGAATTCCAGTGATGCCCTGCAGGTGGCCAAAACGGGCGGGCCCACCGCGCTCGCTCTTCGGCGAGAACGAGAAGACGGTATTCTCCCCGCGGCTATTCAACTCACGATAGAACTGAATCCCCCACTCCTGCACATCCTCGCTGCTGAAGCGGAGCTGGCTGAAGGGAATCCGGAGCTCGGCGGTCCATCCCGCACCGTCCATCGTAGTCGCGGCCTCCCACACCGGACTCCACGATCGGTCGCCGTTGGCCTCGTCTCCACGAACCCCGGATGGGTTGACCTTGAACCGGAAGCCGCCTTGGTGGCTGTGGTAGCTGTCGAACACGACGATGAACCAGTCCGAATCCTCGAGCTCGGCGTCGCGCCGCCCGAGCCGGGTCGAGATCCTGCCGGTCGCGTCGAAGAGGCGGGCACCGACGTAGATCGCTTCGGCATCGTAGAGGATGCGGATCTCCGAGCGCTCCGTCGCCGGAGCGCCTTCGGTCGGGTCAGTCTGCGTGAGGGATGTGACCGGGGCGGCCCGCACCCAGGCGGATTCGTCGAGCTTGCCGTTCAACGCGATGCGTCCCTCGACGCGCACGGCGCGGATCACCGGCGCAGCGGCGTGCGCGTTGACTCCCGTCACCGGTTTTGGGATGACAGCCGCCGCAGCGTCGTTGCCCACGTGTGCCGCGAGTCGTGCCGCCGCAAGCGGCACGACGCAGGCGGAGAGTAAAATGATTGAAAGCAGTCGACGCATTACGATCTGAAAGTTGGTCAAGAAGCACGACGGCGAGCCCTGACCGAGGGTTCGGCGGCGGTCATCGTTGTCGGAGTTGCTACGGGGAGATACGCATCAGAGCCCCAGTTCGTTCACACGGGGAGGATTCTGGGAGTAGTCATAGAACCCCTTCCCCGACTTCCGCCCATACATCCCGGCCAGCACCATCCGCTTGAGGAGGGGCGGTGGCGCGTAGCGCTTCTCGCGATACTCGTCGAACATGATCTCGGCGATCTTGTAGGTCGTGTCGAGACCGACGAAGTCGAGCAGGGTGAACGGCCCCATCGGGTGGCCGGTTCCGAGTTGCATCCCCTTGTCGATGTCCTCCACCGACGCAACCCCGCTTTCGAGGGCGTTAATGGCGTCGATCAGGTACGGCACGAGGAGGAGATTCACGACGAAGCCGGAATTGTCCTTCGCCCGGATCGGTTCCTTGCCGAGCTGACGGGCGAAGTCGAAGGCGCGCTGAAAGGCGGCTTCGCTCGTCGTCACCGTCTTCACGACCTCGACCAGCTTCATGAGCGGAACGGGATTGAAGAAGTGCAGCCCGACCATCCGGTCCGGTCGAGCCGTTGCCGCCGCCATCGCCGCGATCGTGAGGCTCGACGTATTCGACGCGAAGATCGTGTGCTGCGGGCAGAGCGCGTCGAGCTCCTTCCACATCCCGTTCTTGATGTCGAGGTCCTCGATCACCGCCTCGATCACGATGTCGCAGTCCCGCAGCGCGGCGACCTCGGTGGTAAACGTCAGGCGGCCCATCGCCTCGTCGCGCTCCGCGGTCGTGACCTTTCCTTTCTCGATCCCCTTGGCGAGCGTCTTCTCGATGCCGCCACGCGCGCGCTGGCAAAGGGTCTCCGAGACTTCTCGGAGGATCGTCTCGAATCCCGACTGCGCGGCCACCTGCGCAATCCCGCTTCCCATCAGCCCGCCGCCAAGCACGCCGACGCGGGTGATCTTCACGGACTGTCCAGTCGATTCGGGCATGTGTCCCGTGTTAGTTGTGTGAAATGCGGGTCTCGCCGATGCTCTTCACGACCGAGCCGAGCTGGTCGATGAGTCGGGGCTTCGGTGTGACCAGTCCGTGCTCGAGCTGATCGAGCACTTGATCGAGCGCGAGCTGTGCGCGGGCAACGAGCTTGCGGTGCGCCTTCGCGATGCCGGTCGCGCCCGCGGCGCCACTGAGCGCCACGGCGCCGCCGACGACCGCGGCGAGGGCGAGCGGAACATTCGCGACGACTGCCACCGCCGCGAGCGCGATGCCACCACCAGCGCCCAATCCCGCGGTCACGGTCGTCCACGCGACCGTGGTTCGGCGCGGCGGCTCGAGGTCAGCGTCGAGCCGAACGAGGGTCCGGGCGTCATCCACTGCCACGACGGTCCCGCCGACCTCCGCGGTTTTCGACAACGCGTAGCCGCGGCCGCCAAGGTTGAAGCCACGCTTGATGTTGCCGACGAGATCGCGCCGCGCTTCCCACGTGATCCGATCGGGGAAGCGGCGCTTCACCTGCAGGCACTCCTCGGCCTGCATCCAGCGGTCGAGCGCGGCGAGCACGACGTCCGGCCGACCGCGCACCGTCCGGCTCGCGGTAGCGTGGCCGGCGCCGAAATACTGCGCAATGACGCCCGGCTCCTCCGGAACGATCAGCCGCGTCCGCTCCTCGGCGAGTGCCTGGCGCAGGTGCGGCTCGGAGATGCCGACTTCCTTCCCAATCTCGATGACCCGCTCTTCGGTGAGCGACTCCAGCGATTCCGGCGTGGAGACCGCCAGCTCGGCCGCGCGCCCGAGGACGCGGTCGAGCGCAGCCCGGTCGAGCGTCAGCCGCGCCGGAAGGTTGGAACGCTCCTCCGCCATGTCGTCAGATGCCGCCCAGCACGATGTCGAGCTGGCGAAGGAAGGCGGTGCGGAAGTTGTCGGGCAGGGGAAACGCCGCGCGCAGCGCCGGCTGCGGATCGCCGCCCGGTACCGGACGCCCCGCGACGCGCAGGTAATATCGCGCGTAGCCGTCCGCGAGCTCGGGCGCGATGCGCTGGAGCAGGATCGCCCCGCCAACCACGAGCCCATCGGTCCCGTACTGCTGGCCGAGCCCTTCCCGCTGTTGCGCGGGGGTCGTGTTGTCATTGATGACGCCGTTCATGATCGTCCCCACGACCTCGTGGGCGAAGACGTAGATCGCCTCGATCGCCTCGCTTTCCGGATAAGTCACCGCCACGATGCTCGACCGGCTGCCCACGCTGGTCGGGCTCGCGCCGACGGTCCGGCCCTCGCCCCCGATGGGCAGCGAGACGATCATGTCGCCCCCGGCCTGCTGGGTTCCCATGAGGAAGCGGCGGAACTTGGGATAGTAGGTTTGCTGCCACTGGGTGTTCAGCGCATCGATGGTGCTCGTGCGCGACCGGTTCTGCTGGAGCCAGTAATTGTGATAGAAACGGGTGCTCTCATCGTCGAGTGAAACCATGAACAGCCGGAACCATTCGCGGTCGGCGGCGTTCGGGAAGTTTCCGGCGAGGAACGCGATCACTCCCTGGATGGCCTGATCGCGGGCGCGGCGCGGGTCGCCCTCGCTCTCGAGGAAGTGACCGGCGGCGACCTTCATGTCCTCCCACGACCCGAAGTACAGCGCGATGAACTGGGTGTTGGCGAGGTTCGGGTTCGTGCGCAGTCGTGCCACGAGTTGCGTGCGATTCGCGTCGAGCTGGGTATTGCTGTTCTGCTGGTTCTTGGCCACCTGCATCTGGCTCCGGTAGTTCCGCCGGTAGAGCGGCACCTTCGCCGTGTCCTCCGTCAGCATCGCGTAGCCGTGCAGCCAAAGATCGACGTGCTCGCGCGTCTTGACCGGCCACGCGGCCTGCGGGGTCGTCGTTCCACCGGTTGGCGTCCCCCCCGTCCCGGCGGATCCACCGTCGGTCGGGCCGGCGCCGCCACCGGTGGCGCATGCCGAAGCGCCGACGCCGAGGGCGACGGCAAGCAGGAGGGAGCGGGAGGCGCGCAGCTTCATGATGGCGTGGGTGAATGGTCGCATTCTGTCCTCTCAGGTCATCGATTCGACGATCAGCGCGATACCCTGCCCGCCGCCAATGCATGCGCTGCCGAGCCCGTATCGCTTTCCCTGCGAGCGGAGAGCATGCAGTAGATGGGCCGTGATGCGGGCGCCCGATGCCGCGAGCGGGTGGCTCAGCGCAATCGCCCCGCCATGCACGTTGAAGCGCTCGCGGCGGATCTTCAGCTCCCGCTCGACCGCACAGGCCTGTGGGGCGAATGCTTCATTCACCTCGATGAGGTCCATGTCGTCCATCGACATCCGTGCGCGGGCGAGCGCGTTCCGCGACGCGGGTACCGGGCCGATCCCCATGATTCGCGGATCGACGCCTGCGGTTCCCCACGCGACCAGCCGCCCGATCGGCTTCAACCCGCGCTTCTTCGCGAACGCCTCGCTCGCGATGACGAGCGCCGCTGCCCCGTCGCCGATGCCTGACGCGTTGCCGGCGGTGACGACGCCATCCGCGCGGAAATAGGGTCGGAGCTTCGCCAGCGCCTCGGCCGTGGTGTCCGGGCGCATGTGCTCGTCGCGCCGGAACTCCTCCACCTGCTTCGTCTTCGGATTCTTCACCGGAACGCCGACGACCTCATCGTCGAACACGCCGGCAGCCCACGCATCACGCGCCAGCGTCTGCGACCGGAGCGCGAACTCATCGACACAGCTGCGGTCGAGCTTGTAGTCGGTCGCCAGCTCCTCGGCCGTCTCCGCCATGGAAATGCCGGGGATGGGATCCTTCAGCGATTCCCAGAGCAGGTCCTCCAGCACCGGCGACTTGCCGAGCTGTGCGCCCCAGCGAAGGCCGCGCGCGACGTGCGGCGCCTGGGACATCGACTCCCCGCCGCCAACGAGGCACAGGTCCGCGTCGCCGAGGAGGATCTCCTGCGCGCCGTTCACGACCGCCTGGAAGCCGGACCCACACAGCCGGTTCACCGTGAGGCCTGGCGTCTCGATCGAACAGCCCGACTTGAGCGCGACGTGGCGCGCGAAGTAGATCGCGTCGGCCGTCGTCGGCAGGACGTTGCCGAAGATCGAGTGCTGGATTTCCTTCGGCTCGACGCCCGCGCGCTTCATCGCCTCCTTCGCCGCCACCACGGTGAGGTCGATGGCGGTGAAGTCCTTCAGCGTTCCGCCAAACGTGCCGAACGGGGTTCGCACCGCGGACAGGAATACAATGTCGGAGCCGGAGTCCTGGGTCTTCATTTATGAGTCTCTAAGTGGTCGTGTGGACAGGTCAACGGCAACGGCAACGGCTTCCTCATGAAGAGCATGAAGGGTCCATGAAGGCGCATGAAGAACCGCACTCTTTGTGGGTGAGGCGTCAGAGTGTCGTGAAACCGCGCGCGACACCGCTGTTCCCCGCACGCATCGGTCATGAACGGCGGGAGCCTCATCAATCAGTTGCCGTTGCTTGCTTCATGAATCTTCATGAACCTCTTCATGCCCTTCATGAGGAGGCTCTTGGTCTTCCCATGGAACCATACCGAAAGATGGCGGACCCGGACCGGGAAACGAAGCCTCCCCTCCGTACCCTAAACCCGCCCGACCGCCTCGGCGATCCAGTCGCCGACCGCCCGCGTACCGTGCCAGCCGGAGAGAATGTCCGGGGTCGTGACGCCCGCTGCGATCGCTGCGCGTGTCGCGCGCTCGACCGCGGCCGCGGCATCGGCAGCCCCCACCGTCTCCAGCATCATGCCGAGCGTAAGGATGGCTGCCATCGGGTTCGCGACATTCTTGCCGGCGAGCGGGGGCGCGCTGCCATGGACGGGCTCGAACATCGCCACGCGTCCGGGGTGCCGGTTCGCGCTCGGGGCGAGCCCGAGCCCGCCGACGAGGACCGACGCGAGATCGGACAGGATGTCGCCGAACAAGTTGCCCGTGACGATGACCTGGAAAGCCTCGGGGGTGCGCACGAGGTCCATGGCCATCGCGTCGATGTAGCGCGTGTCGCGCCTGATCTCCGGGAACTCCGAACCGACCTCCTCGAACACTCGCCGCCAGAGGCCATGCGCGGCGATGGCGTTGGCCTTGTCGGCCATCGTCACGCGCTGCTTTCCGTGTTCGCGCGCCCAGCTGAAGGCATGCCGGATGATCCGTTCGACGCCGCGTCGCGTGTTGAGCTCCTCGGCGATCGCGATCTCGTCGGCAGTGCCCTGCTTGAAGATGCCCCCGATGGAAACGTAGAGTCCCTCGGTATTTTCGCGGAACACCATGAGGTCGAGATCCTCGACGCGCTTGCCCTTGAGCGGAGTGAGGCGCTCGTCGAACAGCCGGGCGGGACGCTCGTTCACGAAGAGGTCGAGCTGAAAGCGCATCCCGAGCAGGATGTCACGCGCATGCTCGTTCCCCGGGACGCGCGGATCGCCGAGCGCCCCGACGAGAATCGTGTCGAACGCTGAACCGAGGCGCTGCATCTCGCCGGCTGGGAGCGTCACGCCGGTCGCGAGGTAGTGGTCGGCACCGTACGGCAATCGCTCGATCGTGATGCCCGGGCGGAAGCGCGTCTCGACTGCGTCGAGAACCTTCAGCGCTTCGTTGACGACCTCGGGCCCGATACCATCACCCGCAATGACTGCGAGGCGGGGCATCGCTCAGCGCCCAGTGCGCATCGGGAGAACACCGCCGCCGCTCGCCGAAGCTGGGGCCGTGTGCGGCGGAGGAACCGGCGAGACCAGGGTGTCGCGCCGTGCCGTCAGCGTGTCGAGGACGGCGCGCGCCGTGTCAGCGACGGCACGTCCCGGATGCGAAAGTGTGTAGACATACGCGGAGATGTGGTAGATCTCCTCCGCGGACAGCGTCGTACTGAGCGCCGATGC
>JANOCW010000025.1:0-3570 GCA_031412375.1 Gemmatimonadaceae bacterium
CGATGAACGAGTCGTGCATCGCGCGCTGGGATCCCGGAGGTTCCGGATTTCCTTTCATGGATCCGGTGGCCACAGCTGGGCCGCGTACGGCGTACCAAACGCCGTCCATGCCGCCGGCATCGCAACGAGTCGGATCGCCGCCCTCGCATAGCCGCGGTGCCCGAGAAGCACGCTCTCGGTATGCCGGATCGGGGGCGGGCTCTCGGTGAACTCCATTCCACCCCACGGCTGGCTGGAGGTCGACCTCCGATCGACGTCGCACTCCGTCATCACGCGGATTGATCATGAACTCCGGGTGATCGCACGGGCGGCGTCCGACGAGGAGAATGCCTCGCGCTCGCACGGCACTGCGCCGCTCCGCTTTGAGGTCGACGTGATCGGGGATCGGCCATGCGGAGCGACGGCGGTGGAGGATCCGCTCGTCGCACTGGCCGTGGAGGCGACGCGATGCATCGGGCGCGAGGGCGAGCTGACTACCGCCTCGACCGATGCCAACATTCCCATCAGCCGAGGAATTCCGGCCATCGCCATCGGCGCGGGCGGCCGCGGCGGCGAAGCCCACACCGCGCACGAATGGTTCGACAACACGGAGGGAGCGTTGGGCATCGCGCGGGCCCTCACGATCGTCGTCGGGGCGGCGGGGCTGCCGGGATAGCGCCGCCGGAGTGATGTCAGGAGGGCGCGGTCGTCCGCACTTCCGAGTGATCGCCCAGAGTCAGCTCGCCGATGACGCCTTCCACCACGACCTCGTCTCCCAGCAGGGAGTTCGTGAGCGTGGACCGACGGATCTGCGCCTTCCCCCCGACGATGGTGTCGCGCAGCGTCGACGCCTCGACCACGGTTCCCGCCCCGAGGGAGACGTTCGGGCCGATGATCGAGTTCGTGAGGGTCACGCCGTCCTCGATGTAGACCGGTTCGCGGATCTCCGACCCTTTCGGCGCCTTCACCGTTCGCCCGTGGCCTTTCTCGAGCATAACGCGGTTCGTATCGAGGAGCGTGTCGAGCTTGCCGGCGTCGTACCATCCCTCGACATCGATCACGCGGATCTTCGCACCTTTGTCGATCATGTACTGGAAGGCATCGGTGAGGTACCACTCGCCCTTGTTCTTCGGTTGCGTCAGAACGTGCGCGATGCCCTCGTAGAGGAGCTTCCAGTTCCTCATGTAGTACAGGCCGATGTTCGCCCGTTTGGAAATCGGTGCCGTCGGCTTCTCGATGATCTTCGTCATGTGACCCGCGGCGTCGGTGACGACCACGCCGAAGCGCTGGTAGTCCTCGACCTCCTTCACCCAGATGATGCCGTCGTCGTCGGAGTCCTTCATGACGGACAGGTCCGCATCGAAGATCGTGTCGACGAAGATGATCAGCACCGGCTGGTCGACGAAGTCGCGCGCCAGCGCCACCGCACCGGCGGTCCCATCCTGCACCTTCTGCTCGACGAAGACGGCTGGAATGTCGAAGGTCTCGCGCGTATACGCCTCGACCTTTTCCTTGAGGTGTCCGGTGATGTAGACGATCTGCTCGACGTTGCCCAGCCGCTCGAGCTCCTCGAGGATATATCCCATCACCGGCTTCCCGGCGATCTTGAGCATGGGCTTCGGCGTGACGTGGGTGTGCGGACGAAGCCGGGTGCCCTTGCCGGCGAGCGGGATGATCACCTTCATGGCGCGCTCGTCCCCTCTCGTCCATACCGATCGCTGAGGCGCACGACGTCGTCGAGGTCGGGCGTCGACGCCTCGAGGACGTCGCAGTCGGTCACCGCCTCCATCTGGTGGATCGTCCCCGGCTCGTTGCGGAACGACTCACCGGCGTGCAGTCGCACATCCCTGAGATCGGTGCCGTCCTTCACCCGGTAGATCATCTCGCCCGTCAGGAGATGAATGGTTTCGTCCTTGCGCTCGTGATACTGCACCGACAGCGCCTGTCCGGCCTTGATGTGGAGGACCTTTCCAACGTATCGGTCCGTGTGGGCCCAGATCGTCTCGTGGCCCCATGGCTTCTGAACCTTCCGCACTTCGATGCGACCGCTCATGTCCGATCCTCGCTCAATGTCGAATGCGCCGACGGCGACACGACCCCACGTGCAGGAAGCGAACCGCAAGCGTGCTGCGCGTGCTCGCACCAAAGGTAGGCGGAGCAGCGGGGTCTGCACCACCGTGCAACTGGCCCGGATTCTGCCTTTCCCGCTCCCATGATCCTGGCACCGCGCTATCTTCCGCGCCTCGCGGCGACGGTCGGCCTTTTCACACGCTACGGCCTCGCCGACTTCGCGAAGCGCCAGGGACTGCATTCGCTGGCGGACGCCGAGGACATCGCCAGCGCCGACGACAGCACCGACAATCGTGCAGAGGCGTTTCGCCGGCGCCTCGTGGAGCTGGGGCCAGCCTACATCAAGCTCGGGCAAGTGCTGTCGACGCGGCCCGACCTGCTTCCGCCCTCCTACATCAAGGAGCTGGCGCGGCTTCAGGACGACGTCGGCGGGATTCCCTTCGAGGATGTCGAGCGGACGATCCAGGAGGAGTTGAGCGGGCGGATCAGCAAGCTGTTCGCGGAGTTCGATGAAAAGCCGCTGGGCACGGCGAGCCTTGGGCAGGTTCATGCGGCCGAGCTGCGCGACGGACGCTCGGTCGTGGTCAAGGTCCAGCGGCCTGGTATCCGCGAGATCCTGGCCGACGACATCGAGTTCTTTCGCGAGCTCGCGCGATTCATGAACTCGCATACGGACATGGGTGAGCGAGTCGACATGATCGGCGTGATCCAGCAGCTCGAGCATGCGCTCATCGACGAGCTGGACTACCGCACCGAAGCCCGCAATGCTGCCATCTTTCGTCGGTCGCTCGCCGAGTTCCCGCGGCTGCTGATCCCGAAGGTCATCGATGCGTACACCACGCATCGCGTCCTCACGACCGAACGAATTCGCGGAGTGAAGATCGATGCGATCCCGCAGGTCTCCCGCCTCGAGAACGACTTCGGTCCGTTGGCGGAGGAGTTCGCGCGCGGGTACCTGAAGCAGATCACCGTGGACGGTCACTTCCACGCCGATCCGCATCCGGGGAACGTCTTCATCATCCTGCCGGGGCGGGAGAATCCGATGACGCCATCGGAAGTCGTCGCCGGCGAGCGACGGTCGGACGACCGCGGCGCGGTGACGCCGCTCGCCAAGGTGGAGAAGGAGGCGCAGCAGCAGTCGTCCCCGGCGGTCGGTCCCGGCGAGGTGAAGCTGGCGCTGATCGACTTCGGGATGACCGCGCGCCTCGCCAACAACGTGAAGGACAACGTCGTCCGGTTGTTGATGGACATGTCCGAGAACCGGGGAGAGTCCGCCGCAGAGACGATGATCGTGATGGGCACCCCGACGGATCACTTCGACCGCTCGGCGTACACGCGCGACATTGCCGGTATCGTGGCGGCGAACGCGAGTCTCTCGATCGCCGACATCCAGGCCGGCACGGTGATGTACGAGATGATCAGCGTCTCGTTCCGCCACGGCCTGCGCATGCCGGCAGAGTTGACGCTGCTGGCGAAGGCGCTGTTCAATCTCGACGCGGTGACCCGGGCGCTCGACCCGGG
>JANOCW010000026.1:0-1680 GCA_031412375.1 Gemmatimonadaceae bacterium
CCTCGAGCCCGCGCTCGATCCCGCCATCATTGACTCCCGCGCCGAGCGTGAACGCGTCGCGCGAGCGTGCATAGAAGTCACCCTTCGACGCGCCGGCACCGAGGAATGGAGCGTCCGGCTTCTGCGCCATCTCGGAGAAGCGGTTGTTGAGCATCCCGAGGTACAGCCCTTCCATGAGGTCGCGGCGGTAGTCACCTACGGTCTTCGTCTCACTCGGGGCCAGCTTGAAAATGACATTGACCCCCGACCCGCTCGCCTCGCGGTCGGTGGCAATCGCGACCAGCGGCGTGCTGTTGTCGGGCACGGCGGTGAGCGTGCGGGGACGAGGATTTGGGCGGCGCTGGAGGCGGCTGAAATGCTGGCGGATCAGCGTCTCGATGCGGTTCGCGTCGAAGTCGCCGACCGCGATCACCGCCATCAGGTCGGGGCGATACCAGTCTTCGTAGAAGCGCCGAAGGGTCGCCGCGTTCGCACGCTGAATGCTCTCCTCCGTCCCGATCGGAAGTCGGACGGCGTAGCGGGATCCCTTGAGCGCAACGGGCAGCCACTGCTGGAGCATCCGTTCGTCGGCGCCCTTCCGGCCACGCCATTCCTCGATGACGATGCCTCGCTCGTTGGCGATCTCGGTCGAGTCGAACACCTGTCCGCGGGCCCAGTCCTCCAGGATCTGGAACGCCTTGTCCACGATTCGCGCGGTGTCGGTGGGAATGGGGAGGATGTAGACCGTCTCGTCGAATCCCGTCGAGGCGTTGAGGTCGGCACCGAACCGCACACCGATCGATTCGAGATAGCTGACGAGCTCATTCTTCTTGAAGTTCGTCGTCCCGTTGAACGCCGTGTGCTCGAGAAAGTGCGCGAGCCCGCGCTGATCGTCGTCCTCGAGCACCGACCCCGCGTTCACCACGAGACGCAGCTCTGCTCTCCGCTCCGGCTTCACGTTCCGCCGGATGTAGTAGCGCAGGCCGTTCGGCAGCGTTCCCATCCGCAGGCTCGGATCGACGGGAAGGAGTTGCGTGAGCGCGGGTGCGGCCGCAGGTGACTGCTGGGCGAGGACGGGCACCGCGAAGAGAGGCACCAGCGCGGCGATCAGCGATCGGATGAACATCGATGGGATCCAGGGAGAGATGTACGCCGTGACGCTCCGTGCGTCACGGTCGGGTGTGCTCGAGCGGAAGCGGCGCGACCGGTCCGTGGATCCCGGCCACACCGACCCTCTCGATGTTAGTCACTATACCCCGCTGGAACGTGTACGGCCCCACGAATTCCGAGCGGTACCGGCAGTATCGGAGCCGGGCAGAAATGGTGCAACCTGTTTCACGGGCTGGAGATCCGATTCGCGCCCGCCCTTTGCATGGCGTCGGCCTACTCACCTCAGGAGCTCCCGTGCCCGCTACCCGATCGACGCCTGCCTTGCGCTCGCTGACCGCCTACCCGCCGCCTGCGACGGGCGAGATTCCGCGCCGGGCGTTCGGACACACTGGGGAGTACGTCTCGGCGCTCGGGCTCGGCGGCTATCACCTCGGCTCGATCTCCACCGATAAGGAATGCACGCGCATCATCCATGAGGCGATCGACGCCGGCATCACGTTCATGGACAACGCGTGGGAATATCACGACCACAAGAGCGAGGTGCGCATGGGAAAGGCGCTCGCCGACCGGCGCGACCGCGTGTTTCTCATG
>JANOCW010000027.1:0-30416 GCA_031412375.1 Gemmatimonadaceae bacterium
ACGAGGCTCATCGCCTCGGGTCGCGGCCGGAGCACGCGGGAGTCCCTCGTCGCATCGGTGACGGCAATCGCCCGCCCGCCGTCGAGTGCAAGCTGCCGAAGGTTGTCGCCATCCGCCGCGGGCACGCGGGGCTCGTCGAGCAGTCCCTCGCCGGTGCGGTAGACGAGTCGCAGCCCGTCACCCTGCAGTCGTGAGAGCCGCAGGTCCTGCCAGTCCACCAGCCGGTGCGCCAGGCGCTCGATGCGCGAGAAGGCGACCCCGAGGCTCACGTCGGATGAGACGACCTGCTCCATGGCGTGGATGTTGTTCAGCTCCTCCGCCGCGATGGATTCCGACAGGATGCGCTTGAGCAGCCAGCCTGCGAAAATCAGCAGGATGCTGATCACCGCCCACCCGGCCGGGGGCAGGTAGACGACGGCCATTGCGATGATCCCCACCGCAACCGTGCTCGCGCCAAAGCCGATCACCTCGTACCGCAGGATCAGCGACTTCTCTTCCTCGCCCAGCTTGTCACGGTACAGGAGCGTGAAGTACTGAAGCGCTCGGCTCAGGAGGAAATAGCTGAAGATGAGGACGATCGCCGACACCAGGGCATCGGCGGACATCGTGCTCGCCGCGTTGGTCGACACGGCGACGAACGAGTACAGTCCGTAGGCAGCGAAGAGCGCCACGGTTTCACGGCCGGCGTTGATCCACGCGGCTGCGGCGGGCTTCTGGTGGTACAGCCAGTCGATCAGCAGGACACCGAGGTACAGTCCCACGGCTGAACCGGGCGCGCCGATGACCAGTGCGCCACCGGTCGCGGCAACGCCGATGAGCCCGAGCGCGGAGTATTTCGTGAGGGGGATCTGGAAGGCGCGGAGACCGGCGGTCGAGATCAGCACGATTGCGACGCCGATCCAGTTGTCTGCCCACTGGTTGCCCGTCGCGAGGGAGACGAACAGGACCACCGTCCCGATCGTCCCGACCGCACCGCCGTATCGCTGCAGGACCCCCTGGGCGCTAAACGCCATCGATCGCCACCCTGAGGTCACGCACCAGGCGAACGGCGTCGTCCACACTGGACTCGGCCGCACGCACGAGGGCACTCCCGACGACGACGCCGTCGGCGAGCGCGGCGACGGTGGCCGCCTGCGCGGGCGTCGAGATACCGAAGCCGACGCACACCGGGAGATTCGTGACGCTGCGGAGCAGTGTCACGGTGGCCGGCAGGTCGGCCGCGATGTCGGAGCGCTCCCCCGTCACGCCGAGACGACTGATCAGGTACACGAAACCGCTACCGTGGCGGGCGATGTCGGCCATCCGTTCCCGCGGCGTCGTCGGCGCGACGAGGCGAACGTAGTCCAGCGGGCCATCGGCAAAGCGCCGCTCGAGCGCTGCGTCCGCCCCGAGCGGGAGGTCGGTGATCAGCAGCCCGTGCGCGCCCGCCGCTGCTGCGCGCTCGAGGGCGTCCGCGCCGGCGGCGATGATCGGGTTCAGGTAGCTGAAGAGGACGATGGGGGCGTCCACACGTGCATCGCGGATGAGCTGGAGCGTGCGATCGAAGGTCATCCCGCGCTCGAGCGCATGCTGGGAGCTGGCCTGGATCACCGGACCATCGGCAAGCGGGTCGGAAAAGGGCACCCCGACTTCGACGATGTCGGCCCCCGCGGCGACGATCCCCTGGAGAACGGCCAGGGAGCGCTCGTAATCCGGGTGGCCCGCCGTAATGTAGCAGATGAGGGCTCGCCGCTTCGCAGTGCGAAGGCGGCGAAATCGTTCGGCGATCGCGTCAGACAAAGTAATCGGCGACGCAAATGCCGTAGCGCATCGGATCGGCGGTCTTGATGATGGTGTGGGCGAACGCACCCGCGTCGTTCTGCGTGGCGAGATCGATGAGCTGTCCCGGAAACAGCACGTTGCCCTTGTCGTCGCTCACGACGCGCACCAATGGTCGTGAAATCATCTCCGGATTCGGGTTGGCGGCGTGCACGATGCCGAGCTCGAACGTGTCGAGCACGACCAGCGTGCCGACCGGGTAGAGGCCGAGGAGGTTGCTGAACGCTTTGACGACCACCGGGTCGAGCCCGCGACGCGGGTTGTCGCGCATCTCCTGGAGGACATCGGCCGGCGTGAGGGGCGTGGTCTGGTAGACGCGCCGCGAAGTCGCCGCGTCGAAGCCGTCGGCCACCGAAACGATCTTGCTGTACATCGTCAACTCCCGCGAGCGAACCGAGCGGGGGTAGCCGGTGAGGTCGGTCTTCATGTGATGCTCGTACGCCACGATCATCGACCGGTACGGAAGCTCCTGCTGCCCACGCATCTGGAACAGCGAAAGAACGCCGAGCCAGGGGTGGGCCGAGACGAACCGCCACTCCTCCTCGTTCAGCGCCCCGGCCTTGTTGAGGATCTCGAGGGGCACGCGCGACTTGCCGATGTCATGGAAGAGCGCCGCGAGGCCAAGGTCATAGAGCTGCAGCTTGCTCAGCCCCAGTCGTCGGCCGAGCGCGACCGAGAAGATGCAGACGTTCACGCTGTGCGTGAACGTGTACTCGTCGTAGTCACGGATCGTCGTCAGGCCGACGAGCGAATTCTCCTCGTTCAGGATCTGGTCGACGATACCCTGCACGACACGCTTGATCTTCTTGATGTTCGGGCTGCGTCCCATCCGCACCGAATTGATCACGTCCTTGGTGACCGCAACGGACTGCGTGTAGGTGCGCTTGGCGGCTTCCTTGACCTTCTCCTGGTATTCGTGGTCTTCCTCGACTTCGACCGGCGGCATGAGCTCGAACGCCTTCACGCCGGCGGCTTCGAGCTTTCCCCCGAGCTGGAAGAAGCGCGCGGTCGGCGCTTCCTTCGAGGTGGTCTGGAGCAGCGAAAGGAAGACCAGCCAGTCGCGCTGTACCGCGCCCTCGGTCACCCGGAGCGCCCCGACGCCCGACGCGCGGAACAACGAGAGGATGTGGCTGAAGCTGGCGTAGTTGTCGAGATCCAGGCGGAGTCGCGTCGAGTTGATGAAGATGAACTCTCCCGAGACGCGCATCTCGAGATCGTTCTCGTGCTGGAGGATCTCCCGTGCGACGACGGTGACGTCGTCGAGCGCCTTCTGCACGGCGGCGTTCTCCACCGGGTACAGCTTGATCGCGCGCAGCGCCCCATAGAAGGCGATGATGAACAGCCGCCCGCTCCGCCGGATGTAGGAGTCGCCGCCCATGTCGTTGAACGCCGCGATCGCCTGTGACGGGCGCATGGGCGTCTTGTTCGGGGGCCTCACGGGGGACGCGGTCACGGCGGCGCTGCCTTCAGTGCGCGGTTCACCGAGTTGCGAACGACGACATCCTTTTCCCCCTGCGCCTGGCGCAGTGAGGCGAGTGCCACAACGGTCCCGATGCGGCCCAGCGCCATGGCGGCGCACGCTCGCAGCTCCGCGTCCTCGCGTCGGCCGAGAAACCCCTTCCCGTTGAGGATGCCGTCGAGGTACGCAACGCCCGCGTCCCCGCACACGGCGCCGTACGCCTCGAACAGCGCCATTTTCTCGGTGAGGTCCGCACCGCGGATCGGTTTGCCGTTCACGACGGCGGTGAGCTTGGGGAGTGCCGGGCGGTAGGCTCGCACGGTCAGCGCTCGTGCGGTCGCGATGCGCACATCGCGATCCGCATCGCCGATTCCGCGCTCGAGCGCCTGCAGCGCCCCCGCTGATCCGATCTCGCCAAGGGCAAGCACCGCGGCCAACCGCGTTTCCGCCGGTCGGTCGGACAGCACCTTTCCGAGCGGCGTGACGGCAGCGGCGGTCTTGAGCGCCGACGCGCGCCGGATCGCTTCGAGCGCGATCACGGGGTTGACCGAGGTGATGAGCCTGACCAACTCGCCGGTGTTGGACGATGCCAGGCGCGCGGCCGCATTCTCGAGGAGCGTGCGGAGCTGCGGGTTGGTCATCGAGGACAGGCGCGCGAACACGGTCTCGAGCGCCTCCGCGCGCAACTGCGTGAACAGCTCATCGAGGTCACGCTGCGCCGGGAGGTCGGGACTTTCATCGAGCGATTGCAGCAGTTGCGAGAGCGCCTCGGGATTGCTCAGCCGGCTGGCCAGCGAGGCCAGCCGGACCTGCTGCGCGGGCGTGATCTCGCGCGCTCGCTTCGAGGCTTCCACGCTCTCGCGCAGGAGGAAGGCCACCGCCGTGTACTGCCCGCCCGAGAGCAGGTGCAGCATCAGGTTGTCGAGGATCCCGATGATCTCCTCACGCACCTCGTTGTCGGACTGCACTTCGAAAATGTCGAGGACCATGGACAGCACGTTACGGCGGAGGTCACCGGCGTACTCCTTGGCGATTTCCGACTTGAGGTAGTCCAGCTCCCGCTCGTCGAGGAAGTACAGTGTGGAGTCGAAATCGTCGAGGTTGACCACACCGGGGCGCGACTCGGCCGTCTCTGCTTCCTCGGCCTCTGCGGTGGGGACATCCACTTGCGTTGGCCGCTCCGCGTCCGCGGTGACCTCGACGGATGCCGCCGCCTCGGCGCCAATGTCGACATACCGGTAGCGCAGGCGCGCGAAATCCTGCGCCCAGAGCAGCGTGAGCAGATCGTCCTCTTCGGGCGATGCCTTGCGGACGCGCTGGAGGATTTCGAGAAGCTTCGGAAGCTCCTCTGCCTCGAAACCCGGCTTCAGCTTGAGCTCGCGAACGCCATCCTTGTAGCAGATCCACGGCAGGCTGTCGGAAGACTTCGTCGGCTCGATGAGCACCGCCTTGCCGCTCCAGCGCAATTCGGTTTCAGTCACGGTCAGCGACAGCTCATCCACCTTGCTCCAGATCGGCGCGAAGGACGCGCGGAGCAACTCGATGGCGCGGAGGTACATCGGGTTGTTCGGGAGATAGAGCTGGTGCGCACGCATCGCCTTGACGAGGAACTTGAGGAGATCCTCGACGAGCGTGGGGGCGAACGGCAACTCCGGAACGCCCTGCTCATGAGCCTGCGTGGTCGCTGGCGAGGTCACACGGAGTTTCGGCGTGGGGTCATGCTTCGTGTTTCATCATGTCGCTGATCTGGGCGACGTCCTTGTCTCCCCGCCCGCTGACACAGATGAGCACCGGTGCATCCGTGTCCCACCGTCCTGCCTGCTCGACGACCCATGCCACGGCATGCGACGTCTCGAGTGCCGGGATGATTCCCTCGAGACGGCTCAGCGTGGCGAACCCCTCGAGGGCCTGGCTGTCGGTGATCGCCACGTAGGTCGCGCGTCCCGAGTCCTTGAGGTATGCGTGCTCCGGCCCGACGCCGGGATAGTCCAGCCCGGCAGAGATCGAATGCGCCGGGTGCACCTGGCCAGCCGCGTCCTGCAGCAGGTAGCTCAGCGATCCGTGCAGGACGCCGGGCGTGCCCTTGGTGAGGGAGGCCGAATGACGCTCGCTCTCCAACCCCTCTCCGGCTGCCTCCACTCCGATGAGCTCGACGTCCGCGTCGTCGACGAAGGGGTGGAAGATTCCCATTGCGTTCGACCCCCCGCCAACGCACGCCACGACCGTCGCAGGCAGCCGCCCGGCCTGGTCGAGCATCTGGGCGCGCGCCTCGCGCCCAATGATCGACTGGAATTCGCGCACCATCCGTGGATAGGGCGCCGGCCCGACGACCGACCCGATGATGTAGTGGCTGTCATTCACGTTCGTTACCCAATCCCTGATCGCCTCACTGGTCGCGTCCTTCAAGGTCCGCGTTCCGCTCGTCACCGGCACGACGGTCGCACCCATGAGCTCCATGCGGTAGACGTTGAGCTGCTGGCGCCGCATGTCCTCTTCACCCATGTAGACCACGCACCCCAGCCCGAACCTCGCGCACACCGTGGCGGTCGCGACGCCATGCTGGCCAGCTCCCGTTTCGGCGATGATCCGCCGCTTCCCCATCCGACGAGCCAGCAACGCCTGGCCGACGGTGTTGTTGATCTTGTGCGCCCCCGTGTGATTGAGGTCCTCCCGCTTGAGGAAGACACGGGCGCCGACGCGCTCGGACAGGCGGGGCGCCGTACTCAACGGAGAAGGACGACCGACATAGGTCCGGAGCAAATCGTCCAGCTCGGCGAGGAACCCGGAATCGGTCATCGCCGCATCGAACGCCTCCTCCACGGCGTCGAGGGCGGGAATCAGCGTTTCGGGGACATACCGTCCGCCGAACGCCCCAAAACGGTCAGTGATGACGGTCATGCTGCCCTCGAGCTCGAGCGCGCGGCCTGCACGAAGGCGCTCATCAGTGAATGATCCTTGATCCCCGGCGCCGTCTCGATCCCTGAAGAGACATCGACGATGTCCGGCGAGAGCGCGTCGATGGCCCGCGCGACGTTTCCCGGCGTGAGCCCGCCCGCGAGGACGAGCCGACTCTGTCCGCGGATGACGCGGATGCGCGTCGCCAGCATTCTCCAGGGAAGCGCGAGCCCTGTGCCTCCGAGGCCGGTGTCCGACCGGGCATCGAGTACCACGGCGTCAGCCTCGGAAAAGAGTGATTCGACGCCCCGTGGGAGGTCATCTCCCGCAATGCGCACGGCGGCCCAGATCGGACCGGAAAAACACAACCGCACCGCGCGCACGGCTTCCGCGGTTGGGTCGGCGTGGAGCTGCACGATCTCGATCCCTGCATCGCGGGCCTCGCGCGCGATCACGTCCGGCGGGGCTGCGCCGAAGACGCCCACGCGAGCGACACTCCCTGGCACTCCATCAAGCAGCGCTCGCGCCGCCGGCGGCCTCAGCGCGCGAGGTCCCCCCGCGAAGATCACCCCGACGAAGGCCGCACCCAGCTCGACCGCCTTGCGCACGTCCTCGGCCCGCGTGAGCCCGCACATCTTGACGTCAGCCATCCCGTCGTCTCCGGGGAATTTCGCACAGCGCCTCGACCGCGGCCTGCGGGTCGTCGGACGCCGAAAGGAACGAGCCGATCAGGACGGCATCGGCGCCCCAGCCAGCCGCGTCCAGGACGTCGCCCGCCGTCCGCATTCCGCTTTCCGCAACCGCGATGACGCCCCGCGGTATCGCCGGGAGCAGCCGCTCAGCGGTGCGTGGATCGATCCGCAGCGTCTCGAGATCCCGGTTGTTGACGCCGATTACCATCGCATCAATGGCCAGCGCCCGTTCGAGCTCCCACTCGTCGCGAATCTCGACGAGCACTTCGAGGTCGAGCATCCGGGCTTCGCGGGCGAGTTCCACCAGCTCCGCCGGCGCCAGCGCCCGCGCGATGAGCAATGCGGCGGACGCGCCCAGCGCCTTTGCCTCGAGCAGCTGGATCGGGTGAACGTGAAAGTCCTTCTTGAGCACCGGCACGGTCACCTTGTGCCGCACATCCTCGACGTCGAGGGATGATCCGCCGAAGTGATCTGGCTCGCTGAGGACTGAAATCGCAGCTGCCCCGCCGCGCTGGTACGCGGATGCCTGGGCCCCGGCATCGAGCGCGGAGCTGATCGCACCCTTCGACGGGGAGCGCCGCTTGATCTCGGCGATCACGGCCACGGTATCCCGGTCGAGCGCGGCCCTGAACCCCGGTGGGGCCACCCCGTCCCGAACCATTCGCGTCAGCGAGTCCTCACGATCGGCCAGCACCACTGCTCGGCGTCTCGCACTCTCCACGAGCATCCCGAGCGTGCCTGTCGGCGCTGACCACGCGGATGCTTGCACTTCGGGCCCTCTTCGGCTATCGTGAGACGAGTATTCGGAGAATCTTCGGGCTGTTGTCCACGCCCCAGCACGAATCTAACGCGGAGAGCCCATGTCGCTCACCAAACGTCAGCACGAAATCCTGAGCTTCCTCGGCACCTACTCCGAGGAACGCGGGTATGCGCCGTCGTTCGAGGAGATTGCGGAGCGGTTCAACTATAACTCGCTCGCGACGGTGCACGAGCACCTGAGCAATCTGGAGCGAAAGGGTTACATCAAGCGTAGCTACAACGAGAGCCGGGCGATCGAGATCCTCCCCTCCGATGTATATCCCCGGGCACTCGAGCTGCCGCTGCTGGGTCAGGTCGCTGCCGGCATGCCGATCGAGGCCATCTCGACGCCGGAAACCTTCAGCGTCCCCGAGGATTTCGTGCGCCGCTCAGGAAATCATTATGTGCTCCGCGTCCGCGGAAACTCGATGATCGACGAACAGATCCGCGATGGCGATTACGTCGTCATCAATGAGCGCCAGCGGGCGGACAACGGGGAGATGGTCATCGCCCTGCTCAACGGGAGCGCCGCGACCGTCAAGAAATTCTACCGCGAGCGCGATGGCCGTATCCGGCTCCAGCCGGCGAATGAGACGCTGACGCCGATGTACGTCAACGAGAACGATGTCACGATCCAGGGGATCGTGGTCGGCGTGCTGCGACGGTACTGACCCCGCGGGACGCGATGCAAAGGGGGCGCGAACCTCGGGTCGCGCCCTTTCTTCCATGGAGGGCTATCCCGGTCGGCTGCCCTGTGGTTCCGCCCTGACCGCGTAGGCGCGACGAAGCCGGTCGAGCGCCGCAGCGCCCTCCCCTGCCTCGAGCGCGGCAGTGGCCATCGGGACTCCCTGTGCGATGGAACGCGCGGCGCCGCCCACATACATCGCTGCGGCAGCGTTCAGGATCACGGCGGCGCGGGCGCCGCGAGGCCCACGGCCATTGAGCACCGCTTCCACGATGACCGCGTTCTCCTCGGGAGTACCCCCCGCAAGGTCAGCGGCCGGGATGTCGCGGAAGCCGAGCTCCACCGGGTCGAGCGTCCATTCCCGTGTCTCGCCCCCGTGCACTTCGATGATGTGCGTCGGACCCAATGGAGACAGTTCGTCGAGCCCGGGCTCGCCGTGAACGACGAGGGCGTGCCGCGTTCCGAGCGCGAGCAGCGCGCCGGCCAGGAGCTGCATGCGGTTGCGCTCGGCCACCCCGACGACCTGTCGTCCGGCGCCGGCAGGATTGGCCAGGGGGCCGACGATGTTCATGACCGTCGGAACGCCGAGCTCGCGGCGAACCGGCCCGACGTGACGCATCGCCGGGTGCATTTGCGGGGCATACATGAAGACGATGCCGGCGTCGCCGAGCGACCGGCTCATGGTCTCGATCGGCGCATCGACCGGGACGCCAAGCGCCTCGAGCACGTCGGCGCTGCCGCTGCGGGAGGTGAACGAGCGGTTTCCGTGCTTGGCTATCCGAACCCCTGCGCCGGCGGCCAGCAGACCCGCGGCAGTGGAGATGTTGAACGTCTGGAGCGCGCCGCCGCCGGTTCCACAGGTATCGACGAGCATGTCCGCGTGCACCGCAGGCAGGCGAACCATGGCGCGTCGCAAGGCGCGCGCGACACCGGCCACCTCGTCGGGTGTCTCTCCCTTGACGCGAAGCCCGACGAGCAGGCCCGCCACCTGGGCTGGAGTCGCGTCGCCGCTCATGATGACGTCGAACGCCTGAGCCGCTTCGTCTGCCTGAAGGTTCTGCCCGGCGGCCAGCTTGCGCAGAGCTCCGAGCAGTGCGCTAGACGGCACCGATGGTCTCGTAAAGGCGCTCGGGCAGGCGTGCAACTGCCACGATGAGCGAGATGACCAGCGCCAATACCTTGACGCGCTCCACGTCCTCCTCCGAGAACACCCCCTGCCTCGCACGATTGGTCAGGTTGACGACGCCGAGGAGCTGGTCGTGCAGCACCAGCGGAAAGCTGATGAACGACCCGGTCGTGAAGTACTGATCGCGAAGCAGTGGATGAGCCTGGGCTTCGGCGACGTCCTGGACGAGCAGGACTTCGCGCGATGCCGCGACCCGCCCCGCGACACCGTGACCGATCCGTATCCGCGAACCGTCGAGGATGTGGGGCGCGACCCCCCGCGCCGCGGCGAGGTAGAGGGTGCCGGGCTCCGGCGCCACGAGCATGAGCGAGGTGCGCTGCGCCTGCATGTCCTCCCCGGCGAGGCTCAACAGGCCGTCCACGAGCTCCCGCGGATCCTGCGTCTCGTTGTGAAGCGACAGCATGCGCTCGATGAGGTAGAGCGTCCGGGTTTTCTGGCGAAGGGCTTCACTGCGCCGGTGCAGCTCGATGTGCGCCTGCTCCAGCTGTCCCACCGCCGCCTGCACCTGGTGCTCGACGGCCTCGGCGCGGCGTGTGGCACGGCGAGCCTGCTCGGTCGCGCTGGCCGCTTCCCGCTCCAGGGCGATGATCCGGGCGGGATCGGCTCCTCCGCCGGCGCGGGCTGCCTCTCCGCGCGCCTCGCTGAGCTGCGCCTCGAGGCGGGCCAGCTTCTTCACGTATTCCCCGTGGACGCGCTGGGTGACGTCCTCGAGCGTCCGCACGGCTTCCGACCGCGCCTCGCTCTCCGCGAAGCGCAGGTAGCCGAGCTCGAAGAGCGCGATCGAGGGCGCAAATCGCTCGGACGCCCGGGTTCCGAAGAACTTCTTGGGCTCGTAGAGCGCCACCACTGCCGCGAGTCCGCCCTCGTATCGCAGCCCGCGGAGCGAGAGCAGCCCGCCATCGGCGACGGTGCGCAACCCGAAGAGGCGCGCGTACTCTTCCGACCGGTCGCCGAGATCGACGAACTGACCGCCGCCCGCGACCGTCAGTCGCGCCGCGGCTGGTAAATGATCGAAGGTGGTCTCGACCGCGGTCCGGTCCACCTTCCCACCGCTCGGCGTCAGTCGCTCACGCAGCATCTCGCGCCGCCCATCGAATCGCAGCAGTGCGATGTGCGCCGATCGGTCAACCTCGGCGAGCCCCTCGCCGAGGGCGACGAGCGCGGCATCGAGGTCTGGCGCCACGCAGAGCGCGTGGGCGAGTGAGGCGAGTGTGCGGGGCGGCATCGAAGGGGGAGAGCGGCAACAACGGCCAGCCGCGTGAGCGCCAAATGTCGAGGGCAGGTGAAGCGAAGTCAATCGGTTGGCTCGTGCTTGCCTCGCCGAAGCGCGCGCCGATAACTTCACGCGATGGCCGACCGCGCGGTGCAGCTCGTCCTTCACTACGATGGCGGCCGCTACGCCGGGTGGCAGCGCCAGCCGGCCGAGCCCACCGTGCAGGGTGCGATCGAGGATGCACTCGCGCGTTTGTGCGGCGAGCGGCTGCCGGTGCTCGGTGCAGGTCGCACCGATGCCGGGGTTCACGCGCGCGGCCAGGTGGCAGGGGTGCGACTTCCCGAGCGGTGGACCGCGATGGCGATCCGGAAGGCGCTCAATGCGCTGCTTCCGCGCGACATCTGGGTGGCCGCCGCCCACGAGATGCGGTCCGACTTCCACGCCCGCTACAGCGCCACCGCGCGAAGCTACAGCTATTACATTGGTACCGATGACGGGGCGCACTCGCCGTTCCGGCGGCCGTACGAATGGGCGTGTCCGCGTCCGGTCGAGCGCGCATCGCTCGACGCGGCGTCGCAGGCAGTGCTCGGGTCGCACGTCTTTCGCGGGTTCGCCGTCCGCAACACCGCCCCGCCCAGCGATGACCACCGGTGTACCGTCCGCGTGGCAGCCTGGCACGATCGTCCCGGAGGCCTCGTGTTTCAGGTCGAGGCGAACCGGTTCCTGCACCACATGGTCCGCTTTCTCGTTGCCACGATGATCGACATCGCCACGGGCCGGCGCGCCCTCGCGACCATGGAACAGCTTCTCACCGCCGACGACAATCGCAGCGTCTCACCGCCCGCACCCGCACACGCGCTCTTCCTGGACCGCGTGGAATATCCGGCCGACCTCTACCTCCCCTCCGCATGAAGATCTTTCTCGCCAGCGCGTCGCTCGATGACATCCGCTGGGGCACGAGCTCCGATCTCGTCAACGGTATCGTCACGTCGCCATCCATGCTCGCGTCGGTGACGGCGGGAGACGACGGCCAGGGACGGCTCGCCGAAATCTGCCGAGCGGCGACCGTACCCGTCTGCGCGACGGTGACGTCCGTGAGCGCAGAGGACATGTATCAGGACGCCCGCGAGCTCGCGAGGCTGTGCGAGAACGTGATCGTCCAGATTCCGCTGCTCGAAGATTCGGTGCCGACGATCCGGCGGCTTGCGGCCGAGGGCATTCGCGTTGGGGCGACGCTGATCTTCAACTCTGCGCAGGCGGTGCTCGCCGCAAAGCTCGGGGTCAGCATGCTGACGGTCGCACTCGACCGGCTCGAGGAAGTCGGCCAGCGCAGTGTCGACACGATTGGCGAGATCCGCGCCATCTTCGACGGCGATGGCACCGAGTGCGACATCGTGGCGGCCTTCCCCCGGGGTCCGGAACAATTCTCCGGATGTGCGCTCGCGGGCGCACACGGAGTCATCGTCACGGTCGAGGTGCTGCGATCACTCCTCGTGCACCCGCTCACGGACCGCGGCATCGACCAGTTCCTGCAGGACCTGAGCAGACGCCCGAAGGTGCGCATTTCATGATGCTGCGGCGCCTTGGTCTCGGATGCGTCGGGGCCGGTATCGCGCTCACGCTCGTTGGCTTTCAGGGCTGTGGCGGCGATGCGGACGCAAGTGCGGTCGGATCACAGGCTGCGGCGACAGCGCAGCCGCCTGCGGCGCCGATCAGCGCCGACCGCCAGACTCCGATCACGCGCGCCGTGGCCCGGATCGCACCCGCCGTCGTGACGGTCCAGACCGAGGCGGTGGAACGCATCGCCGCCGATCCCATTGAGCAGTTCTTCGGCGGACGCCAGTTCTCCGAGCGCGCGCGAGCGGGAATCGGCTCGGGGTTCGTCATGCGCGCGGACGGAGTGATCGTCACCAATGCGCACGTGGTCAGCGGTGCGACGCGCATCTCCATCGCCATGCGGGATGGAACGAGCTACCCCGCGCGCACGCTCGGAATCGATGAAGCGAACGATCTCGCGGTGCTCAAGATCGACGCGAGCAATCTCCCGGTTGCCCCACTCGGGCGATCGGAAGGTCTGTTGGTCGGCGAGTGGGCGATCGCGATCGGAAACCCCTACGGCTTCCTGCTCGGAAACACCGAGCCGTCGGTCACGACGGGCGTGATCAGCGGAACGGGGCGAAACCTCGTGGGACGAGCGGAAGGCGCCGGGGCATACGTCGACATGATTCAGACCGACGCGTCGATCAACCCGGGCAACTCCGGCGGACCGCTGGTCAACGTGCTCGGCGAAGTCATCGGCGTGAATAGCTCGATTTACTCCCCGACGGGCGGCTCAGTGGGTCTCGGGTTCGCCATCCCGATCGATCGGGCCCGCCGCATCGCGGAGGAGCTGGTCGCGACGGGCCGTGTGCGACGCCCGTGGCTCGGCATTCGTGAGTCGCTCCCTCAAACGAGCAATCCGCGCGAGACGCTGGACGCCGGTGTCATCGTTGCCGCCGTTGCACCCGGATCCCCGGCGGCGCGTGCGGGCCTGCAGCCGGGAGATCGGCTTCTCCGCGCAGGCAGCCGCGCACTGCGGAATCCGTTCGACTGGCAGGCCGTGGTCCTTGACCTTCGCGTGGGCCAGGGACTGGTCCTCGCGGTGCGGCGGGGAACCCGCGAGCTCACCGTGCCGCTGACGGTCGCCGACCTGCCCGAGGTGACGGCAGAGAAAGTCGAAGTACTCCGCGAGCTGCAGCTGGTGACCCTGACACCCGCGATCCGCGTCGAACGGAATCTCCAGTCGCGGCAGGGTGCGCTGATCTACCGCGTCACCGAGCGGCTGAGCCGCGAGCTCGGCCTGCTCGAGGGGGACGTCATCGTCCAGATCAACAATTATCCCGTGGCCAACGCGGACGAGGCGGCACGCGCGATCGACGTGTTCGGCGGCCGCGGGCCGATCAGGATGTTCTTCGAGCGCGGCGGTCGCGTGTACTCGACGGACTTCGTGATGCGATGACCATGCACGACAGCTACGCCTCGCCGCTCGCCGAGCGCTACGCATCGCGCGCGATGCTCGAGCTCTGGTCGGCACGGACCCGCTACGGGCTCTGGCGCCGGCTGTGGCTCACGCTCGCCGAGTCGCAGCACGAGCTTGGTCTCGATCTCCCCGAGCGTGCACTTGCGCAGATGCGCGAGCATCTCGACGACATCGACTTCGACGCGGTCGCCGCATACGAACGCCGCTTCCGTCACGATGTGATGGCGCACATTTACGCATTCGCCGACGTCGCTCCCGATGCGAAGGCCTTCATCCATCTGGGTGCGACGAGCGCATTCGTCACGGACAACGCCGATCTCGTGCTGATGCGACGCGGGCTGGAGCTGTTGCGCGCGAAGGCGATGGCCTGTCTTGCCGCGCTGGCGGCGTTCGCCCGCCGGTGGCGCGCTGAGCCGACCCTCGGCTACACCCATCTGCAGCCCGCGCAGCTCACCACTGTTGGCAAGCGAGCGTCGTTGTGGATGCAGGACCTGCTGCTCGACGTCGCCGACATCGATCACCGGATCGCTACCCTGCCCTTTCGCGGCGTGAAGGGGACGACCGGGACGCAGGCGTCGTTCCTCGAGCTCTTCGAGGGCGATCACTCGAAGGTTCGCCGGCTCGACGATCTCGTGACGAAGAAGATGGGATTCCCGGCATCGCTGCCGGTGACGGGGCAGACATACACCCGGAAGCTCGATGCGCAGGTGTTGGCCGTGGTGAGTGGGCTCGCGGCAAGCGCGGCGAAGTTCAGCGGCGACATGCGCATGCTCCAGGCTTTCGGCGAGATCGAGGAGCCCTTCGAGGCCGAGCAGATCGGCTCCTCGGCGATGGCGTACAAGCGGAACCCCATGCGGGCGGAACGCATCGCCTCGCTCGCGCGGTTCGTCATCTCGCTCGAGAGCAATGCAAGCTACACGCATGCCACGCAGTTCTTCGAGCGAACGCTCGACGACAGCGCAAATCGCCGCCTGACGATCCCCGAGTCGTTCCTCGCGACCGACGCAATCATGGTCCTCATGCAGAACATCTGCGCTGGCCTCGAGGTTCACCCGGCGCGCATTCGTCGGCGTGTCGAGGATGAACTGCCGTTCATGGCGACGGAAGCGCTCATCGTGCGCGCCGTCCGTGCGGGGGGAGACCGACAAGCGGTTCACGAGGTGATTCGCGGGCACAGCATTGCCGCGGCTCGAGCTACGAAGAATGGCGCGCCGCGAAACGACATGCTTGACCGGCTCGCCACCGACCCGACATTCGGCGTCCCGATGGATGACCTGCTCGCGGCCCTCGACCCGCGCCTGTTCGTTGGCCGGGCCCCGGAACAGGTGGATGAGTTCCTCGCCGAAGCCGTGGATCCGCTGCTCAGTGGATCAGATGCGACGCAGCATACCGAGGAGGTGCGGGTGTGAGTGTGATGTCCGTGAGTGCGTTGCCGCTTGCCCGTCTGAAGCAGGGGAAGGTGCGCGATGTGTATGACGTGGATGACGAGCGGATCCTGCTTGTCACGACCGATCGCATCAGCGCGTTCGATGTCGTCCTGGGAGAGCCGATTCCATTCAAGGGCGCTGTGCTCACCCAGCTCACTGCCTGGTGGCTTCGGCAGCTCGAGGACCTCCTCGAGCACCACTTGCTCGCGTCGGATGCCGACTCGATCATCGCTGCCGTCCCCGCCCTTCGCGACCACCGCGCCGAGTTGCTCGGCCGGGCGATGCTGTGCCGCAGGACTAATGTCTTCCCTATCGAGTGCGTGATCCGCGGCTACCTCACGGGCTCGGCGTGGAAGGAGTATGCGAGCTCGGGGACGCTCGCCGGGGAGCCCCTGCCTCCTCGCCTCGTCGAGAGCGCCCGGCTCGATCCGCCGATTTTCAGCCCGGCGACGAAGGCCGACATCGGACATGACGAGAACATCACCATCGACCACATGCGGCGGTCGATCGGTCCCGATGCCGCTGAGACGCTCGAGCGACTCTCCCGGCTCGTCTACGAGCGTGGTCGTGATATCGCGGCAGAGCGCGGTATCATCATCGCAGACACGAAGTTCGAGTTCGGGCTCGAAGGCTCGCAAATCCTCCTCATCGACGAGGTGCTGACCCCCGACAGCTCCCGCTTCTGGCCCGCCGACCGGTATACGCTGGGCAAGGGCCAGCCCAGCTTCGACAAGCAGCCGCTCCGCGATTACCTCGATGGCGAGCGTCGCGCCGGCCGCTGGAACGGGGATGCCCCCGCTCCGTCATTGCCCGAGGCGGTCATCAGGACCACGAGTGAACGGTATCTCGAAGCCTATCGTCTGCTCACGGGGAGTGCGCTCGACATCGGCGGGCTCCGGTGAAATTCGCGTCGGAAGGCCTGCTGTTCATCGGGATCGCCGCGCTGGCTGCCGCTGCTGCCCATGCCGCGGCGCTCGACCGGCAGTCGTGGCCGCTCTGGCTGCTGGCCGGCGCGTTCACCGTGTTCGCGCTGTGGGTTGCCTGGTTCTTTCGCGACCCCGAGCGAACCGGCCAGCGCGGGCCTCAGCTCGTGATCGCGCCCGCGGATGGCAAGGTCGTCATGGTGAGCGATGTGGACGAACCGGCGTTCCTCCACGGTCGTTCGACACGGATCTCGATCTTCATGAACGTCTTCAACGTGCACGTCAATCGATATCCGATCGACGGCACCGTGCACTACGTTCACTACAACCGCGGGAAGCTCCTCCACGCGGCGACCGAAAAATCGAGCCTCGCGAATGAGCAGATGTCGGTAGGGATCGAGTCGGGTCGTCATCGGGTGCTCGTGCGACAGATCGCAGGGCTCGTGGCGCGCCGGATCGTCAACTACAGCCGCGAGGGAGACAGTGTGGTCCAGGGTGAGCGAATGGGAATCATCCGGTTCGGCTCGCGCGTGGACCTGTTCCTTCCGCCGGATTCCGTCGTGCGCGCCACCACGGGCGAGGTCACGTGGGCAGGCGCCACGGTCATTGCGGAGCTCCCCGCCTCGTGAGGACCCACGGGCCACGGACGTCGATGCGGCGCCGCGCCGTGCTGCTCATGCCGAGCGGTTTTACCATCGCGAACCTGTTCTTCGGCGTGTGGGCGATCGTGTCCGCGTCCCGCGGAGAGTTCGACCGCGCCGGCTTGTATATCGTCCTCGGTGGGGTCTGCGACGCGTTCGACGGGCGCGTCGCCCGCGCGACACGCACGGGTTCCCGGTTCGGCGAGGAGCTCGACTCGCTGGTGGACGCGATCACCTTCGGGCTCGCGCCCGCGATGATCATGTATTTCGCCGTCCTCAACAAGGAGGGCGGCGACTGGGTGTGGGCGTTCGGGTTCGTCGCCTGCGCGGTGATACGTCTGGCGCGATTCAACGTCGAACAGTCCGGTCGCGCGAAGACGCATTTCTATGGGCTGCCGAGTCCTGCGGCGGGAATGACGCTGGCCACGTACTACTGGTTCAGCCAGACGGAGCTGTACAACCAGTCGATCCTCGTCGAGCTCCCGTGGCAGCAGACGCTGCGATATGTCATGCTGGTGCTCGGCATGCTGATGATTTCCAACGTGCAGTACGCCGCGGTACCGACAATCGGCTTTCGTTCGATCCGCGGGGTGCTTGGTACACTGCTTGTCGTCGGCACCATCGTTGGCCTGATCTGGTTCCCCAAGGAGTATTTCTTCCCCGCCCTGATCGTGTACGTCGCGTACGGGCTGGGGAAGACGGCGCTCGTCGGTCTCATGGACCGCCTGCCGGCGATCGGCGGCGAGGATGACCTCGACGACGACGACGACGACGAGGAGGACGACCTGCCCACTGGCGAACGTCGTCCGGCACTCGCGATCGGCTGGCGTCGGAAGCGTGGCGAGCAGGGAGAACGGCAGCGGCCCGCGGGCAACACATCGGAGGAACCCACGTAGTGCAGCGCTTTCGGATTGGAGTTCACGTTGTGCCGCGTCGGGGCATTCTTGATCCGCAGGGACAGGCGGTGGCCGAAGCGCTGCACACGCTCGGGTTCGGCGGCGTCGGAACCGTACACGTCGGCAGGCACATCGTGGTGGACGTGACGGCCCCGAAGCGCGATGTCGCGGAGGAATCGGTTCGCGACATGTGCCGGCGCCTCCTCGCGAACCCGGTGACGGAAGATTTCGAGATCGCGACCGTGGAGGCACTGTGAAGTTCGGAATCGTGACCTTTCCCGGCTCCAACTGCGACTACGATGCGTTTCATGCGGTCGCGGACGAGCTCGGAGAGGAGGCCGTCTATCTCTGGCACAAGACCCACGACCTCGCGGGAGTGGATGTCGTCATCCTCCCCGGGGGATTCAGCTACGGGGATTACCTCCGCGCGGGGGCGATCGCGCGCTTCAGCCCGATCATGACGGAGGTGGTCGCGCACGCCGCGCGCGGCGGGCCGGTGCTCGCCGTGTGCAACGGCTTTCAGATCGCGTGCGAAGCGGGACTGCTTCCCGGCGCGTTGCTGCGCAACGATACCCTTCGCTTCCACAGCGACTGGGTGCGGCTTCGCGTCGAGACGACGTCCACGATCTTCTCGGAGCGATACGATCCCGGCGCGCTGCTCCGTCTTCCCATCGCGCACGGCGAGGGTCGCTTCACTGCGCCCGACGAGGCGCTCGACCGGCTCGAAGGCGAGGGTCGGGTCGTGTTTCGCTATGTGAACTCGGTTGGTGAGGTCGATCCGCGTGCGAATCCCAACGGCTCGATGCGAGCGATCGCGGGTATCGTGAATGGGGGTGGAAACGTCCTTGGCATGATGCCGCACCCGGAACGCGCCGTCGACCCGATCCTCGGGTCGGCTGACGGGCGCGGCGTATTCGAATCCCTGCTCGCGCGTGTCGCCGCCTAATCCGGGAGAACTCATGCGGCCGCTCCTCCTGTTGTTTGCGCTCCTCCTCGCTGAACCCGTTGCGGCCCAGGTCGCCGCCGTCCAGATCGAACCCGGCATGACCCGCGCTCAGGTGATCGAACGGCTTGGCCGGCCGGCCACCGAGCGGTCGTCGGGAGGCTTCACCTACCTGTTCTTCATCAACGGCTGCGAGCGTACGTGCGGGATGAACGATCTCGTCACGCTCCAGGGCGACAGTGTCATCGATGCGATCTTCCGGTCCCCGCAGCGCGAATACACGGGTCGCAGCACGTCCCCGGCGCAGACGCGCACACCGCGCGCGAATCGTGGCCCGCTGACGGTCGGCGCTCCTCGTGTCGCTGATAGCGTCGTGATGCGCATCGCCCCTGCGGATTCGAGCAGCCCGCCGCCGCCCCCGCGTCCGATGAGCGACCTGACCAACCGGACGATCGTCCCCGGTGGTCGCGCCGACTCGGCGCCCAGCACGCGCTTGCCGGCCGATCGGCCGCGTCCAGCGCCCGCATCCGCGCCGACGAGTGCTCCGCCACCGTCGTCCGATCCACCGTTGGCTGCGCCGGCTCCCGCGCCGCAGACCGGTGCGACCATCAACCCTCCGACCATTCGCCCGGATACGAGCAGAAACACCCCCGGAACGAAACCGGATACCACGCGCGGTGCGCGGCTGCCCGTCACGCGCTCGGACACGGTCATGAACCCGCGCACGCCCACCGTGGTCGTCCCGCGGCCACCGATACAGCCACCGCCGACGCAGCCGTCTTCTGGCGCGTTGGACAGTCCCTGACGCCGCACCAAGGAGAGTCGAATGGCACACGAGGAAAAACCGAGTCGCAACGAGGAAGAGTACTTCGCCCGGCAGGATGCGGAGCTGATGAAGGCACGGCGGGCCCAGCTCGATGCGGAACGCGCCAAGGCCGCGCGTTCTCACACGAAGATGAAATGCCCCAGGGATGGCGCTGATCTCAAGGAGCGCGTCTTTCACAACGTGAAGATCGACGGCTGCCCGGAGTGCAATGGCGTCTGGCTGGACCAGGGTGAGCTGGAGATCCTGGCGATGACCGACCGAAACCCCGTGAGCCGCGTCTTCGGCGATTTCATCAAGGGTCTTCGCTGATCGTGGCTGTCGAGCCACGCCCGGGCGACCCGCGCGTTACGCCGGCGCTGGTCGCCGAGCACGGGTTGACGACCGACGAGTACCAGCGCCTCGTCACCATGCTGGGTCGGGAGGCCACGTTTACCGAGCTCGGCATCGTCAGCGCCCTCTGGAACGAGCACTGCTCGTACAAGCATTCGCGACGCGTGTTGAAGACCCTCCCCACGACTGCCCCGTACGTTCTCCAGGGTCCGGGCGAGAACGCCGGTGTCATCTCCGTGGGCGATGGTCTCGCCGTTGCGTTCAAGATTGAATCGCACAACCATCCCTCCGCTGTCGAGCCCTATCAGGGCGCGGCGACCGGCGTCGGCGGCATCCTGCGCGACGTCTTCACGATGGGCGCCCGCCCGATCGCCCTGCTCGACTCCCTGCGCTTTGGATCGCTCGATACGCCACGCGTTCGCTACCTCTTCGGCGGCGTCGTCAAGGGCATCGGCGACTACGGCAACTGCGTCGGCGTCCCGACCGTCGGTGGCGAAGTCGTCTTCGACGCCGCGTATGAGGGCAACCCGCTCGTGAACGCGATGTGTGTCGGCGTGATGCGCGAGGACGAGTTGATCACGGCGAAAGCCGAGGGCGTTGGCAATCCGATTCTCGCCGTGGGCGCACGCACGGGCCGCGACGGGATCCACGGGGCATCATTCGCCTCGGAGGATCTCACAGCGGCGAGCGAAGCCAAACGCCCGCGCGTCCAGGTCGGCGACCCCTTCAAGGAAAAACTGCTGCTCGAGGCCAGCCTCGAGCTGATTCGAAGCGGCCACATCGTCGCCATTCAGGACATGGGGGCGGCCGGGCTCACGTCGTCGTCGGCGGAGATGGCGGCACGCGGCGACGTGGGCGTGACGATCGACGTGGCGAAGATGCCACTCCGCGAAGAGGGAATGTCGCCCTACGAGATCCTGCTCAGCGAATCGCAGGAGCGCATGCTGGTCGTCGCGCACCGCGGGCGCGAGGAGCACGTGCGCGAGATCCTGGCGAAATGGGACCTCTCCGCCGAGGTGATCGGCGAGGTGATCGCCGAGCCGGTCTATCGAGTCACGGAGGGCACGCGCGTCGTCGCGGAGTTCCCCGGATCGCGACTCGTCACTGACTGCCCCATGTACTCACCCGAGGCACGCGAGGGCGACGAGGTCCGGCGGCTCCGCGCGCGGGACGTTGCCGCGATCCCCGAGATCGCGAATGAACGCGACCCGGTGTGGACGCTGGAGCGCATGCTCTCCTCGCCGACCATCGCGTCGAAGGCGTGGGTCTATCGCCAGTACGATACCTCGGTGCGCACGAGCACGGTCGTGGGCCCCGGTAGCGACGCCGCGGTGATCCGTCTACGCGGCACGACCAAGGCGCTTGCGCTGAAGACGGATTGCAACGGCCGTTATGTCTATCTGGATCCCCGAGAGGGCGGCCGGATCGCCGTGGCCGAAGCGGCGCGCAACGTCGCCTGCGCGGGCGGGCGGCCGATGGCCATCACCAACTGTCTCAACTTCGGCAATCCGACCCGGCCCGAAGTCTTCTTTCAGTTCCGTGAAGCTGTGCTCGGAATGGGTGAGGCCTGTCGCGAGCTGGGCACTCCCGTGACGGGCGGCAACGTCTCGTTCTACAACGAGAGCCCGAAGGGGGCCGTGTATCCCACACCGGTGATCGGCATGGTCGGGCTCGTCGCCTCGCTTGATCACGTCACCCGCATGGCGTTTCGCGGCGAGGGCGATGAGATCGTCCTCCTTGGCACGCCGACCGACGAAATCGGGGGCACCGAATACCTCGCTCGCATCCACGGCGTTGTTGCGGGCGCGCCTCCGCGCTGCGACCTGACGCAGGAGCGCGCGGTCATCGAGACGCTGCTCGAAGCGATTGAGTCGGGGATCATCCGTTCGGCGCACGATTGCAGCGATGGTGGCCTGGCCGTCGCACTCGCGGAATGCTGCATCGGGGACCCGGAAGCGCTGATCGGCGCAGAGGTCGATCTCTCGGTGTGGGCCGCCCTGCCGCTCCGGGCGTTACTGTTCGGGGAGGCGCAGGGCCGGATCGTGGTCTCGACCCGAAATGCCGCTTCAGTGATCGCTCGCGCGGGAGCGCACGGCGTTGCTGCTCACCGGATCGGCGTCGTGCGCACCGCCAGCAACTCGCTGTCGATCACGGCGGGCACACGAACGGTCACCGCCCCGCTCCACCGGCTCTCGACCGCGTACCACGAGGCGATTCCCTCGGCAATGAGCACCGTGGCTGCTCCGGCTACGGAGCCGGCTCTCATGACGAACTGACGGTATGTGCGGAATATTCGGCGTTCATGGTCACCCCGGCGCAGCGCAGGTCGTACACCTCGGGCTGTATTCGCTCCAGCATCGGGGACAGGAGTCCGCCGGGATCGTGGCGATCGACGGCGCGGGCGACGCTCGCGCAGTCCGCGCGCTTGGCCTCGTCTCGGAGAGCTTCGACCCGGCGCAGATCGACTCCCTCCCCGGCGGGATCGCGATTGGCCACACGCGCTACAGCACCGCGGGATCGACGACGATCGAGAACGCCCAGCCGGTGCTCGCACGCTTCCGCGGTGGCCACATTTCGCTCGCGCACAACGGCAACCTGACCAATGCCACCGAGCTTCGACGCGAGCTCGAGGAGGCGGGGTCGATCTTCGGGTCGACGATGGATTCCGAGGTGATCGTTCATCGCCTCGCGAAATCATCGGCCGATGCGCCCGAAGCGAAGCTTGCCGATGCGCTCCAGGGTGTTGAAGGCGCGTACTCGCTTCTCGTGCTCATCGGCGAAACCCTCGTCGCGGCGCGAGACCCGCGCGGGTGGCGTCCGCTGATCATGGGAAGCGTCGGGGACGCGACGGTCTTCGCCTCGGAGACCTGCGCACTCGACATCGTCGGGGCCACGTACGTTCGCGAGATCGAACCGGGCGAAGTCGTTGCCGTCGATCGCAGCGGGATGCGCAGCATCAAGCCGTTCGCCAGGCAGGATCGCCACCAGTGCGTGTTCGAGTTCGTGTACTTCGCTCGCCCCGACAGTCGCGTCTTCGGTGGATCGGTGGACCGAGCCCGGCGGGCCCTGGGGCGGCGCCTCGCTCGTGAGAAGCCAGCTCCTGGCGCTGAGCTGGTGTTCAGCGTTCCCGACTCGTCGAATTCCGCCGCCCTCGGCTATGCCGAGGAGTCGAAGCTTCCCCTGGAGCTCGCGCTCATCCGCAATCACTATGTCGGGCGTACCTTCATCCAGCCGACGCAGGCGGGGCGCGACGCGAAGGTGAAGGTGAAGTACAACGCCGTGCGGGAAGTCCTCGACGGGCGGAGCGTCGTGATGGTCGATGATTCGATCGTTCGCGGGACGACGACGCGAGGTCTCGTCAGCATGGTCAGGAATGCAGGCGCGCGCGAAGTGCATCTGCGTGTGAGCTCGTCGCCGATCACGGGGCCGTGCTACTACGGAATCGACACGCCCCGCCGTGAAGAGCTGATCGCGGCGAACCTCGAGGTGGACGAGATCGCGCGCCACATCGGCGTCGACTCGCTTGGGTATCTGTCGCTCGACGGGATGCTGGAGTCGGTGCCCGGCGGGCCGCACGGTTTTTGCCACGCCTGCTTTTCCGGTGACTACCCCACTCCACCGCCTACCGACCCCGACAAGCTCAGGTTCGGTTGCGGATGCTGACCGCCTGGTGCCCGGCCCCACTCCGGTAGGGACGGAAGGTACGCCCCATCCTGTGGGCGCGGGCGCCACATCGCATCCATCGGGAGGAGGAGCAGACGGAACCTCATCCGCCGACTCTCAACGGTCGGTGTATTTCTTCGGAAACGGGAAGGCCGAAGGAACGCGCGAGATGAAGCGCGTGCTCGGGGGCAAGGGCGCCAACCTGGCCGAGATGACCAATCTTGGCATTCCGGTTCCTCCCGGCTTCACGATCGCCTGCGATGTCTGCATGCGCTATCTCGGCGACGGGTCGATCGCGTCGCACCTTCGAGAGGAAGTCGAGCGAAACCTCCTTCGGCTGGAGCAAGTCGCCGGGAAGAGCTTCGGTGATCCGCGGAACGCGTTGCTCGTGTCGGTGCGTTCCGGGGCGTCCGTCTCGATGCCCGGGATGATGGAGACGATCCTCAATCTGGGGCTCAACGACCGCACCGTTGTGGGATTGGCGCAGCAGAGTGGCAATGCGCGCTTCGCCTACGATTCCTATCGACGGTTCATCCAGATGTACGGGGATGTCGTGCTGGGTGTCGGGAGCCACCACTTCGAGCACCTGCTCAAGGCGAAGCGGATGACCGCCGGCGTCGACAGCGATTCGGAGCTTGGAGAGGATGTGCTTCGCACCCTTGTCGAAGAGTACAAGTCGCTGGTTCGTTCGACCACGGGAGCGGAGTTCCCGATGGAGCCGCGGACGCAGCTCTGGGGAGCGATCGAAGCGGTGTGGCGGTCGTGGACCCTCAAGAAGGCGGTCGACTACCGGCGCGTGAATGCCATTTCCGAGGATCTCGGCACCGCGGTCAACGTCGTTGGGATGGTGTTCGGCAATCTTGGGGATGATTCCGGCACCGGCGTCGCCTTCACGAGGGACCCGTCGACCGGGGAGCGCCGCTTCTACGGCGAATTCCTCGTGAACGCGCAGGGCGAGGACGTCGTCGCGGGAATTCGCACGCCGCTTCGCATCGAGGAGATGGCGACGAAGCTTCCCGATTCCTACGCCGAGCTGCTGCAGACCCAGGAGCGGCTCGAGCGGCACTACCGCGACATGCAGGATCTCGAGTTCACCGTCGAGCGCGGAAAGCTCTTCCTGCTCCAGACGCGAACCGGGAAGCGGACGGCTGCCGCGTCCGTGCGCATTGCGACCGAGATGGTCGCCGAAGGGCTCATCGGGCGCGACGAGGCGGTGAAGCGGGTGCCGGCCGGTCAGCTCGACCAGCTCCTCCATCCGATCATCGATCCGACCGCGCGAGCGGTTCCCCTGTGCGAAGGCCTGCCGGCCAGTCCGGGTGCGGCCAGTGGTCGCGCGGTCTTCGACGCCGACTCGGCCGAGCTCCGCGCGGCGGATGGCGAAGCGGTCATTCTCGTTCGCGATGAGACGACCCCGGAGGATTTCCACGGGCTCGTCGCCGCTCGCGCCGTCCTCACCGCTCGCGGTGGCATGACCAGCCACGCAGCCGTCGTCGCACGTGGCATGGGCAAGTGCGCTGTGGTCGGTTGCAGGGATGTACAGGTCGATGCGGAGCATCGACAGTTCGTCGTGGGGACCGCGACCGTCAAGGAAGGCGACTGGCTGACGCTGGACGGAGCCACCGGAAAGGTTTTTCTCGGTGACCTGCCCACCATCCCGAGCGAAGTGGTCAGGGTCATCAACGGCACCCAGCCCGAAGCAACCGCGCCGGTCTACCAGTCGTTCGCACAACTGCTCGGCTGGGCCGACGAAGTTCGCTCGCTCAAGGTTCGGGCGAATGCGGATACTCCACGCGATGCGCGGGTGGCTCGCGCCTTTGGCGCCGAGGGCATCGGATTGTGCCGCACCGAGCACATGTTCTTCGAGGGCGATCGCATCACGTCGATGCGGGAGATGATCGTCGCTCGCGAGGAGGGCGGACGCCGCCGTGCGCTCGCGAAGCTCCTGCCGATGCAGCGCACCGACTTCGAGGGAATCTTCGAGGCCATGAACGGGTTGCCGGTGACGATTCGCCTGCTGGATCCGCCATTGCACGAGTTTCTCCCGCACGGTGGCGAGGAAAGCAAGCTGCTCGCACGGACGCTCAAGGTCACCCGCGAAGAGCTGGGTCGGATCGTGGAATCACTGCGCGAGTCGAACCCGATGCTCGGGCACCGAGGTTGTCGGCTCGGCATCACATACCCCGAGATCACCGAGATGCAGGGCCGGGCGATCTTCGAGGCCGCGGTCCGGGCGATGCGTCGCGGTGTCGATGTCCAGCCCGAGCTGATGATTCCGCTGGTCGCGACGGTGAAGGAGTTCGATCACCAGCGCGCGATTCTCGAGGAGGTCGCGCACCACGTGATGGGCGCGATGGGCGAGCACGTCCCGTATCTCATTGGCACGATGATCGAGCTCCCTCGAGCCGCGCTCACCGCGGATGAGATCGCGAAGACGGCGGAGTTCTTCTCCTTCGGGACCAATGATCTCACTCAGACCACGCTCGGATTGAGCCGCGACGACGCCGGTCGTTTCCTCCCGAGCTACGTCGAGCGAGGAATCTTCCCCGATGACCCCTTCCAGGTGCTCGACGAGAAGGGCGTCGGCAAGCTCGTGCGGATGGCGGTCAACGATGGGCGGGCGGTCCGACCGGGTCTCAAGGTTGGCATCTGCGGCGAACACGGCGGCGAGCCCCGATCGGTTGCGATGTGTCATGGCATGGGACTCGACTACGTCTCCTGCTCACCCTATCGCGTGCCGATCGCTCGCCTCGCAGCCGCCCACGCCGCGCTCGAATCCCCACGCGGTCGGCCGGTCACGCCTGCGCAGCACGCGTGATGCGGCGCGCGCACCGACGCACCTAGTCGGCACGCAGCGCGACGGTTGGATCGACCCGCGTTGCGCGCCGCGCAGGGATGTAGCAGGCGACCACGGCGACCATGGCGAGCGCCAACGCGACACCGCCAAACGTCACGGGGTCGGTCGCTGACACTCCGTACAGCAGTCCAGAGAGCATCCGTGTCGCCCCGAGCGCAGCGACTGTCCCGACGGCGAGGCCCGCGACCGTCAGCCACGCCCCACGACGAATCACCATCCATAGCGCGTCGCCCGGTGTCGCACCCAACGCCATTCGCACGCCGATCTCGCGCGTTCGCTGACTGACCGCATACGCGATCACCCCATAAATCCCGATCGCACCGAGCAGCAGTGCGACTGTGGCGAACGCGGTGAGCAGGATGGCTGCGAACCTCGGGCGCGCCATCGCGCCCGCGAGTACCTGTTCCATCGCCGTCACGTCGCTCACGGGAACGGTTGGGTCGAGCTCTCCCACCGTCTTCCGCAGCAGGTTCGCAATCACGCCGGGGTCCGCGGTCGTGCGCATCACGACCGTCATGGAGGCAATTGGCGCCTGGGCGAATGGACGGTACACCGCCATCGTGCGCGTGCTGTTCAGGCTGTCCTGCTTCACGTCGCCAACGACACCGACGATCGTGAGCCATGGGCTTGGCCACGGATACCCGAGCTTCTTCCCGACCGCGCTCTCTCCTGGCCAGAACTTTCGGGCGACCGACTCGCTCACGAGGATGACATCCGGCGTCCCGGCGCGGTCCGTGGCATCGATATCCCTGCCACTCACCAGCGAAATCCCCATCGCCTGGAGATAGCCGGGTGTGATCATCTGATAGTGATCCGCGCTCGGCAGTGCGTTGCGCAAGTCTTCGAACTGGCCCTGGACGCGGATAGCGAGTCCGTTGAGGCCATCGCGAAGGGGGAGCGGATTCACCGCAGCAGCGGTGCTGACTCCAGGGTACACCGAGATGCGATCGAGAAGGGCAGCGTAGAATCCGCGAATCCGGTCCCCTTCTGCATAGGCGCGTTCAGGCGGACTGATGCGCGCGGCCACAACCTGTTCCGAAGCAAAGCCGGGGTGAACCCGGGTGAGTTCGACGAAGCTGCGCACGAGTAATCCCGCACTCGCGACGAGAACCACCGAAACCGCGATCTCGGAGATCACCAGTCCGCTGGAGAGCCGACTGTGCCCCACGCCGCGTGACGCAGATCGTCCACTGTCATTCAGCGCGCCGACCAGGCTCGCCCGGACGCTCCGCATCGCGGGGATCAGCCCGAACCCCACCCCGGTGATCAGGGCGAGCACGGCCGTGAAGCCAAGGATTCGACCGTCGATGCCGATCTCGCTCACCCGGGGCATGTCCGGAGGGAGCATGGCCACCACCACCCGCAATCCGATCCAGGCGAGCAGCAGGCCGGCCAAGGCGCCCGTCGTGGATAGGAGCAGGCTCTCCGTGAGGAGCTGACGGACGAGCCGACTGCGACCCCCGCCAAGTGCGCTCCGGATCGCCAGCTCCTTCCGATGGGCTGCAGCCCTGACGAGTAGCAGGTTGGCGACGTTGGCGCATGCGATCAGCAGGACGCAGCCCACGACTCCGAGGAGCAGGAGCAGTGTCGGTTTCACCCCGCCGACGGCTTTCTCCTGGAGCGGGGTGACCACAGCGTCTTTTCCGTACTCGGCACCGGGGGTCCACACGGGATTTTCCGTCCGAATGCGCCGGAAGACGTCGCGGAGCTCCTGTTGCGCCTGCGGCGCAGAGACGCCCGTAGCCAGGCGAGCGGTAATCTGGTTTCCTCCCCATCCCCAGAATTGGCCGACGTTCGAACGCGCAAAGATCAGCGGGATCCAGAGCTGCGTCGTGCGCGCAGGAAACTCGAATCCGGCGGGCATCACGCCGATGACAACGTGCGAGGTCCCATTCACTAGGAGTGACTGCCCAACCGCTGTTGGATCGCCCCCGAACCGCCGCCGCCAGAGATTGTCGCTGATCAAGACCACACGAGCTCCACTCTGTTCGTTTTCCCCGGCGACGAAGGTGCGACCGAGTGCGGCCGAAACACCGAGCGTCGTGAACAACCCCGCCGTGGTCGACGCTCCGTCAATGCGTTCCGGGTCGCCATCCCCGCTCAAGCTCACGCTTTCGATACGGTGGGAGCCGATGCTCCGGTATGATCGGCTCAACTCGCCGATTCGCACGACCTCGGCCTGGGTGCTTCCCGTCATGCTGACCAGCTCACCGGGTTGTCGATAGGGCAGCGGGCGGAGGAGCACCGCGTCGACGACGCTGAAGATCGCGGTGTTGGCGCCGATCCCGAGCGCGAGGGTCAGGACCGCGACCGTTGCGAACGCAGGAGCGCGGCGAAACCCACGCAATGCGATGCGCAGATCCTGAGCGACATCTCCCATGAACTCCCTCCTCCGGCGTGTACGAACGAGTTGGTAGTCGTGCGTGCGGAGCATCTGTCCAACTCGGTCCACGTCTCCGAAACGCGCCAGCGCCTCTCGTCCGGCCGCGTCCGCGCCCATCCCGCGGGCTCGATAGTGTTCGACCAGCATCTGGAGGTGGAACTGCAGCTCGTCCTCGACGTCCTCGGCCACGTCCGGGCCCCAGAACCGGAGATACCGACGCCAGGTGGGCGGACGCACCGTCAGGGTGCGACGCTCGCGCCGGACCGCAACGTCTGGCTGGTCACCCGACGGCCGGTGCTGTCCGCAACACTCGGGTAACTGCCGTGGCGTACCGCATCCAGACACTGGCCTCCGCCCGAAGCTGCGCGCGACCGGTTGCTGTGATGGTGTAAAACCTCGCGCGCCGGTTGTTCTCCGACGTTCCCCATTCGGATTGCACCCAACCTTTGTCTTCGAGTCGGCGGAGTGCGGGATAGAGCGATCCTTCTTCGATGCTGAGAACGTCCTGGGTCGTGGTTTCGATCCACCGTGCAACTCCGAATCCGTGCGCAGCGCCTCCCAGCAGCGCCTTCAACACGAGGATGCTGAGCGTTCCCTGGAGCAAGTCACCCGTGGTGTTCGCCATCATCTCTCACTAGGCAAGGCTATGGGACAACCTACGTCTACCCTCAACCCGCGTCAAGCGCGAAGCGGACACGTCGCGCGTGTCGCGTTACCGGGGTGGTAGCGTTGCCGAGAGGACCTTCTTCTCCTGGGCGCTTCGGAACTCGTCGAGCTTCGTTGCGACGGAGGGATTGGCGAGCGCGATGATCGACGCCGCGAACAGCCCGGCATTCGCCGCACCGGCCTCACCGATCGCGAACGTGGCGACAGGGATTCCCGACGGCATCTGCACCATCGAGAGGAGCGAGTCCAGGCCCTTCAGGTATTTCGATGGGATGGGGACGGCGAGCACGGGCAACGTCGTCTTCGCGGCGAGTACGCCGGCCAGGTGTGCAGCGCCGCCAGCCCCGGCAATGAGACACTGCATGCCCCGCCCCTTCGCGTCGGCGGCATACTGCAGCGCGGCGTCCGGGGTGCGGTGGGCCGAGAGGACTCGCGCCTCGTTGGCGATGCCCAGCGCATCGAGCTGGCTGACGGCGTTCTTCATGATGTCCCAGTCGCTCGTGCTACCCATGACGATTCCTACGAGGGGCGATGTCATTCGATGCGGATCCAGGAAAGGGAAGACGTCGGGCCGGGGGGGCGGCAGGCACAGAAAGATAAAGGGGAGTCAGCACGATCCTGTACCTGCTGCTCTCTACCGCCGCGGATCTTCGGCGGCTCCGCTCACGCGGTGCATGACATTCTCAACAACGAAGGGTCGGCCGAGCACGTCGCTCGACCGACCCTACGTTCGGAGTGGAGGCGCGGGGAATTGAACCCCGGTCCGAGACTAGATTCACCGCAGCATCTACGTGCGTAGTTCACCGTTTAGTCTCTCCGCTCGCTGGCCGGTGAACCGCCCACGGTCGGAAAAGTCTTCTAAGCTTTCGCTCTTCACCGGAAGACGCGGCGAACAGCTATCCCGAATTTGCGATACCCTATAGACCGCCTCAGGAGGGCTTCCTACAGGGCAGGTGCGCTAACTCTTACGAGTTAGGCAGCCAGAGCCAGGTTTGAGTTGGCAGTTGTAAATAGTCCCGAGAGTTTTACCAGGTTACTCGAGTACCTGGGCACGCGGCCACAGCTTCACCAACCCCGTCGAAGCCAGTCGCCCCCGTAG
>JANOCW010000028.1:0-2014 GCA_031412375.1 Gemmatimonadaceae bacterium
GGGGGGGGGGGGCCCCCAGGAACTCTGGCAGGGCTGGACGGGAAACCGGAAAATCTACGGACAAGGCGGAGAAGGCGCGAACCCCCAGCCCACACAGTCCCTCTGAATCATCGCTCGCGAAACAGCCGGGCGATTTCAGCGGGGTCGGTCGTCTTCGTGAGCACGAGCATCAGGCGAATGCGCGCCTTCTGCGGCGTGAGGTCACCTGCCGCGAGCGATGCTCCCGACACGGCGGACACGGCGGACACCGTGGCCGCGGCAGTCGCGCCACCCGCGCCACCCGCGCCGCCTCCTGATCCTCCGCCACCGCCGACGCTTCCACTCCCGGTGCGACTCGCGCTCACCGTCGCCACCCCGCGTTCCCGTGCCCGGCGAATCGCTGCTCCCTGCGCTGGCGTCATCGCACCCGACCCGGCGCCGGCAACGACGATGCCCTTCGCCCCCGCATCGACGAGCGCCTGCACCGGGACGCTGTCGGCGCCAAGGTAGGCGTAGACAATATCGACCCGTGGAAAGCTCGTCGTCGCCGTGACTTCGAACGGGGCAGTGCCGCAGGCGGTGCGTTCCGGCGGATGATAGAACTCCACCCCGCGGGTTGCGTCGCCGAGTGGACCGCGAGTGGGCGCGTCGAAGGCGTCGAGTCGCGTGGTGTGGATCTTCGTCACGTCGCGCGCGGCGAAGATCTCATCGTTGAGCAGCACCATCGTACCCCGCTTCTCCGCCGAGGGCGAGGCAGCGGTCGCGATCGCGTCGTAGAGATTGGCGGGGCCGTCGGGGCCGACCGCGTTCGCCGTGCGCATGGCCCCGGTAACGATCACGGGATGACAGCTCGCAACGGTGAGATCGAGGAAGTAAGCGGTTTCCTCCATCGTATCGGTGCCGTGCGTGACCACGATGCCGCGCAAGTCAGGGCGCGTGCGATACAGCTCGTTGATTCGCAGCGCGAGGTCGCGCCAGTTGGCGAAGGTGATACTGCTCGACGCGACGTTGGCGAACTGCTCCACCGTGACCCGCGCCAGGCGGTCGATGCCGGGGAGCGACTTCACGAGCTCTTCACCCGTCAGCCGCTCGCCGCCGGTGTTGGAGATCGTGCCCCCCGTCGCGATGACGTGAACCGCGGGGAGGCTGTCCTGCGCTCCGAGGCGAGCCCCCGCCATGATCATGAGGGCGGCCACGACGAACTGTCTTGCCATGCGATCTCCGGGCACCGAGGTCCGGGGAAGGTAATGGCCGGAAAAAGCAAAAGAGAAGAACCGGCTGGCTCTTCTCCATTGCGCTCCAACGAGCTTCTGTCTCCTCCGCTCGTCGCGTCAGGCGACCGCGGGTGGCGTCGTCGGTGGGGTCGGTGGCGGTCGGCGCCGCCATGCCCACCGGGCGATGAGGGCGACAATCAACCCGAGCGGGATGAGGACACCGAGCGACTCGATCACCGCGGCCACGAAGCCGACGAAGTTGCGCCACGCCTGCTTGAATGCCTCGACGATCCTGTTGTCGCTTCCCAGCTCTCCGACGAGCGGCTCCTTCTCGTGCACCGTGACCGAGATCGTGCTCACCGCCACGCGCGTGCGCAGGTAGCGGAGGCGGCCCTCGTACCGCTCGATCATCTCGCGTACCCGGGCCAGCTCGCGCTCGACAGAGAGCACTTCCTCGAGCTTGCCGGTCCGGTTTGCGAGCAGCGCGATAAGCCGCTGCTCGAGCCGCCGGGCATTGTCGACGCGCGCCGTCACGTCCACGAACTCCTCGCCGACGTCGGCGGCATTGACGTTCACGAACTCGACCTTGCCGAGCGTCGAGAGCCCTGCCTGTGCGGCATCGAATCGGTCGGCGGGGATCTTCAGCTCGACCGTCGCCTGCCGAAGTTCGCGCTCGCCCGCCTGCATCGAGGTATTCCCGATGAACCCACCCAGGCGCTTGGCCATCTCGTGCAGACGCGCAACCGCGATCTCCACCGAGTCGACCTCAATGCGCGCGTCTCCGGTTCGAATGACCATGGAAGGCGCTGCCGACTGCGTAG
>JANOCW010000029.1:0-2592 GCA_031412375.1 Gemmatimonadaceae bacterium
CGCTGATCCCCCTCTTTCCGTCTACGCAGTGGACCATGCTCTCGCATCTCCTGATCTTTCACGGGCGCCGGATCTGCGATGCGCGGACGCCAGTGTGCGGGGAGTGCGTGCTGAACGACATCTGCCCGTCGGCGAGAGTTCCGCAGCCGCCCGAATCAGGAAAGCCGGGGGTGAAAGGGCGAATCTCGCCGCGGCAGGCGAAAACGGAGCGGCCGGAGCTTCCCCGCCCTACCTGACAACCCGCCCGTCCCGACTATCTTGGGGGATGCCAAAAACCGCCACCTTCGAAACCAACCGCGGCACCATCATCGCGGAGCTGTACGAGAAAGAAGCGCCCGGCACGGTCGCCAACTTCGAGAAGCTCGCCAACAGCAGTTTCTATGACGGTGTGAAGTTCCACCGTGTCATTCCCGGATTCGTCGTCCAGGGCGGCGATCCCCTCTCGCGCGACCTTCCCGTTGGCGACCGGACCATCGGAACCGGCGGGCCGGGCTATCACATC
The DNA here is from genome assembly GCA_031412375.1 of Gemmatimonadaceae bacterium. Classification (GTDB taxonomy): domain Bacteria; phylum Gemmatimonadota; class Gemmatimonadetes; order Gemmatimonadales; family Gemmatimonadaceae; genus JANPKQ01. The sequence continues at coordinate 503 of JANOCW010000029.1, forward strand.
AAGTGCGAGACGAAGGGGAATCCGCGCACCCACGAGGTCGGGGCGCTCTCGATGGCGCACGCCGGAAAGGACACGGGGGGAAGCCAGTTCTTCATGGTGCTCGACGAAGGCAGCACCCGGCACCTCAATGGCGTCCATACCGTGTTCGGCAAGATCACCACTGGCATCGATGTGATGAAGCAGATCAAGCCCAATGACTCCATGACGACGGTACGGGTGAAATGACCTTGCGCGCAGATCACGGCCTGGCGGCGCCTCCGGCTCCGGCGACGACGACAGCCACGACCACCCATGGTGGATCCGACATGGGCGCCGCCTTCAGGGGGCTGATCATCGGATCGCTGGTGTTGCTTGCACTGGTGTTCACCGTCGTCAAGCTGACCGCCCGCTCATTCGAGGGGCACAACGCGGCGCCGGCTCCCGGGGCCCCCGCAACCGCGCCGGCGCCAACACCGCACTGAGCATCGGCGGGGGAACGACGCTCCCGCGCTTCTTGTCCTCGATGCATTGACCGGCCCGGCACGCCGGGCTCTTCACATCGGCGGCGACGGCGCGTCACACATGCAACATCGCCTTCCGGCCGTCCGGTGTGACTACCAGGGCGGCCGTTTGGCTTCCCCTCCCCGAACCTTCTCACCCGTCCATGCCACAAGCCGATCTTCCCGCGCGCGATGCGGCGCTGGCGCTGGTCCACGAATACACGGCGAGCGATTCCCTCAGGAAGCACATGCTGTCCGTCGAGGCGGCGATGCGGGCCTACGCGCAGCATTTCGGCGACGAGGTCGAGCGGTGGGGACTGACGGGCCTCGTCCATGACTTCGATTACGAGCGGTTTCCCAACGCGGCGCATTCGCCCACGGACGAGCATCCCGCCCACGGCGTGCGGATCCTTCGAAACCTGGGCTACCCGGAGGACGTTCTCCAGGCAATCCTCGGTCACGCGACGTACTCCGGGGTTCCCCGCGATTCGCGGATGGCAAAGGCGTTGTTTGCCGTCGATGAGCTCACCGGACTGATCACGGCAACGGCACTCGTGCGCCCATCGCGGTCGGTGCAGGAAGTGGAAGCGCGCTCCGTGCGGAAGAAGATGAAGGACAAGGCGTTCGCCCGTGGGGTCAGTCGGGAGGATGTCGTGCAGGGTGCCGCGGAGCTGGGCGTGGACCTCGACGAGCACATCGCGTTCGTGATCGCGGCGATGCAGCAGAATGCACCGGCGCTCGGCCTCGCGGGCGTCGCCGGCGAAGCCTGACCACGGCCAACGTTTTCGCCGCTCCGCGCGTTATGACTCCAGACCTTTCGATCCCTGCACATGACGCTTTCCGTCACCCGAGAGGTCTCGAAGCGGCCCAATGCGCCGATGGCTGATCCCGTCGAAGTGGCGCGAGAGCGAGGCCTCATCATTGCCGCACAGGGCGGTGACAACGACGCGTTCGGGGTGCTGGTGCGAGTGTATCAGCGACGGGCGTACGCGGTTGCACGAGCGATCGTCGTGACGCACGAGGACGCGGAGGATGCGGTACAGGAAGGATTCCTCCACGCCTACCGGGCGCTGGACCGGTTCAGGCCGGAGCAGGCGTTCGGCGCATGGCTGCACCGGATCGTCGCGAACGCGGCGCTGGACATCGGGCGCCGTCGCCGCGTGCGTGACGCCGATGAGCTGACCGACTCGGTCGCGTCGCCCTTTCGCGATCCGGCAGAGTCGGATGAGTTGCGGCGGCGACTGTATGCGGGATTGCAGTTGCTGACGGATCGGCAGCGGACAGTGATCGTGCTGCATGACATCGAAGGATTCAGGCACGCCGAGATCGGCGAGATCCTCGGAATTCCAGAGGGTACGGCGCGATCGGATTTGCACCATGCTCGACACATGCTTCGCCGGGAGCTCGGCGATGTTCGGAGAGACCTATGAGCGACGACATCATTCCGTTCGACCGTGATCGCCAGGACGACGACGCCATCGGTGCGCTACGCACCATGTACGCGGCGCCCGGCGATCAGGCGTACTGGGACGGGCTGCACGGGCGGATCATGGGCTACATCCAGGCGTCCGAGGGCGCATGGTGGATGGGGTTCCGCAACTGGAAGCCCCT
>JANOCW010000030.1:0-13169 GCA_031412375.1 Gemmatimonadaceae bacterium
GTGTACCTCTATCAGGCGGGGAGCAACCCGATCACGGGCGACTCCAGCTTCTCCTACGACCACCTGCTCAGCACGGCGCGCATCAGCGGGACCGCCGGGCTCTGGCTCTTCGGCGCGTTCTTTCTCGCGTTCGCCGTGAAAGTGCCGATGTTTCCCTTTCATACCTGGCTGCCCGATGCCCACGTCGAGGCGCCGACGGCCGGTTCGGTGATCCTCGCCGCCATCATGCTGAAGATGGGAACCTTCGGCTTCCTGCGGTTCGCCCTCCCGCTCTTCCCGGAAGCCGCGATGCATCCGACCGTGCGGGCCGTGATCCTCGCCCTCGCCGTGATCGGGATCATCTACGGCGCGCTCGTCGCGATGGTGCAACCCGACTTCAAGAAGCTCGTCGCGTATTCGTCCGTCAGTCACCTCGGCTTCGTGATGCTCGGGATTTTCGCGCTCACGATGCAGAGCGTGCAGGGCGCCCTCATGGTGATGATCAACCACGGGCTGTCGACGGGTGCGCTCTTCTTCCTGATCGGCATGATCTACGAGCGCAAGCATTCGCGAGCGATCGCCGACTACGGTGGCATCGCGCGGGTCGTGCCGATGTTCGCGGCGCTGCTCACCTTCGTCTCGCTCAGCAGCATCGGACTCCCGGGGACGAATGGATTCATCGGGGAGTTTCTCGTCCTTGTCGGGGCGTTCCGGACGACGCCGGTCCTGTCGATGGTCGCCGCGACGGGGGTGATCTTCGCCGCAGCGTATCTGCTCTGGGCAATCCAGCGCGTGCTGTTCAACGCCCTGGACAAGCCCTCGAACGCCTCGCTCACGGATCTCAACTGGCGTGAGCTCGGACTGATGGCACCGCTCGTTGCCGCGATCCTCTGGATGGGAGTCTACCCGCAGCCCGTGCTCCGTCGCATGGAATCGTCCGCCGCCCGGTTCGTGCAGCTCGTGCAGACGCGGTCGGCTGCGGGAACCGCGGCGGCTGATGCGCAGGGGAGGCGCTGACGATGCTGGACCTCACGATCCCGGGGGATCTGATGCGGGCACTCGGCCCGGACCTGATCCTGATGGGCGGTGCGATGCTGCTGCTGCTGTGGGCGGCGTGGCGCCCCGACAGCGCGGCACACCAGCGGTCGGTCGGCGTGCTTTCGATTGGTCTCACGGTGATCGTGTTGGCCGCGGTGATCTGGGCGGCGTTCGGCGACATGCGCGCCGGCCCGGGGGTCGTCGCGGTGGATGGGTTCCGCTGGATGGCCGACATCGTCATCCTGCTGGCGACGCTCTGCACGATCGCTATGGCCCTCGACTACAACGATCGCATCGGCATCATCGCGGGCGAATCGCACGTCCTCGTCCTGCTTGCGTCGTCCGGGATGATGCTGCTCGCCAGCGCGCGCGACCTGATGATCGTCTTCCTCGGCATCGAGCTCATGTCGATCGCCGTGTACTGCCTGGCCGGAATGGATCGTCGCAGCGGTCGCGCAGCCGAAGGGGCGCTCAAGTACTTCCTGCTCGGAGCGTTCTCGACCGGCTTCCTGCTGTACGGGATCGCGCTCGTCTACGGCGCGACGGGCGCCACCAACTTTGCCGTGATCCGGGAGCGCATCGTCGGGCTGGGGATGCCGGTGAGCCCGATGCTCATCGTCGGGGTCGGCCTCCTGTTGATCGGGTTCGGCTTCAAGGTCGCCGCCGCGCCCTTCCATATGTGGGCGCCGGACGTCTACGAGGGCGCACCGACGCCGATCACCGCGTACATGGCGGCAGCCGTGAAGGCGGCGGCTTTCGTGACGTTCATGCGCCTCTGGACGGAAGCGTTCTTCGACCTGGCCACCTGGTGGTACTACCCGATGTGGTGGCTCGCCGTCGTGACGATGACGGCCGGCAATCTGATCGCCCTCGCCCAGCGCAATCTCAAGCGGATGCTCGCCTACTCGAGCATCGCCCACGGTGGGTACATCCTCGTCGCGCTCACCACCGGGACGGCCATGGGCAGCTGGGCGATGCTCGTGTACCTGCTCACCTACACGCTGGCAACCATGGGCGCGTTCGGCGTGATGATGGCGCTCGGTAATACGGGCGAGCCCAGCGAGACGGTCGACGATTACGCGGGGCTCTGGACGACGCGTCCGTGGCTCGCGGTCAGCATGAGCGTGTTCATGCTCGCGTTGCTCGGATTCCCCGTCTTCGGCGGACTCGGCTTCATCGCCAAGTACTACCTGGTGCAGGCGAGTCTCGACTCGGCGTATCCGCGGGGCACCCTGCTCGCGGTCATCCTGGTGCTCACGAGTGTCGTCTCGGCGGGATACTATCTGTACGTGGTGATGGTGATGTTCATGCGGCCGAGGCCCGGGCTCGTCGGCGCACCCCGGCGGACGTCGTTCGGGTCGGGGCTGCCGACACGGATGGTCGTCGTGGCGAGCGCGGTCCTGTTGTTCGTCTTCGGGCTCCTGCCGGAGAACGTGCTGCAGTGGGCCGGCCGGAGCGGACTGGCGCAGCCACGCTACGGCGCCCCGACCGCCGGGCCACCGGCGAGCACCGGGCGCGATTGACCGGGGGCCGCCGCGGGCGGCCCTCATTCGTTCAAGGAACTCCGATGACCGTCTCGCAGGGCATCTTCCGGCAGTACGACATTCGCGGGATCGTCGGCCGTGACCTCACGGTCGAAGTCGCGCGATTCGTCGGACGCGGCTATGCCGCCTATATCGCGGAGCATGGCGTGTCCGGACCGATCGCCGTCGGCCGCGACAACCGACCGAGTGGCGATGCGCTCCGGGATGCGCTCGTCGAGGGTCTGACGGGGTGCGGGGTCGATGTCGTTGACATTGGTGTCGTACCGACGCCGCTGCTCTACTGGAGCCTCCACCATCTTGGCGTCGCCGGCGGGATCCAGATCACCGGGTCGCACAATCCCGCCGAGTACAACGGGTTCAAGATGTCAGTCGGAACCGACTCGCTTCACGGCGACGGGATCCAGCGACTGTACGCGCTCGGGCAGTCCGGATCGTTTCCCACGGGCGCCGGAGCGGTGCGCACGGAAGCGGTCATCGACCGGTACGTCGCGGACATTGGCCGCCGGATCGGCCGTTTGCCGGCGTCGATGAACGTCGTGATCGATTGCGGCAATGGCGCGGGGTCGCTCGTCGCGGACCGGCTGTTCGACCGTCTCGGATTACGCTGTACGTACCTCTTCTGCGACAGCGATGGCACCTTTCCCAACCATCACCCCGATCCGACGGTCCCGGAGAATCTCGAGGACCTCATCGCGTCGGTTCGATCGAACGAGGCGGACCTCGGCATCGCGTTCGATGGGGATGCGGACCGGATCGGCGTGGTCGACGGCGACGGAACGATCATTTGGGGCGACCATGTCCTGATCCTGTACGCCCGCGACGTACTGACGCGCACGGGGAAGGGGCAACCCATCATCTTCGACGTGAAATGTTCGCAGGCACTTCCTGATGCGGTGCGCGCTGCGGGGGGCGAGCCGATCATGTGGCGTACCGGTCACTCCCTCATCAAGGAGAAGATGAAGGAGACGGGCGCGCCGATCGCCGGTGAGATGTCGGGTCACATGTTCTTCACCGAGGGGTTCTACGGCCACGATGATGCGCTCTACGGAGCGGCTCGCCTGCTGCGCATCATTGCGGACTCTGGCCACACCCTGACGGAGCTCCTCGCCGACGTGCCGAAGTTCGTTTCGACGCCTGAAATCCGCGTCGACTGTGCGGAGGAGCTCAAGTTCGACATCGTCGAGCGTGCGATCGAGCACTTCCGCGCGCGATACGATGTCATCGACGTGGATGGCGTACGCGTGCAATTCGGCGACGGGTGGGGCCTGATCCGCGCGTCGAACACCCAGCCCGTGCTGGTGATGCGCTTCGAGGCGCTGACCGCCCAGCGACTCGCCGAGATTCGCGAGGTGATGGAGACATGGCTTCGCGCACAGGGCGTGGTGGTCTGACGTGATCGGACGACGCTGGGCGCTCGTCTCGCTCATCGGCATTGCCCTCCTCCTGATCGCCGGACGAGCGATCGCGTCGCTCTACGTCGACCATCTCTGGTTTGCGTCCATGGATGCGTCCAGCCTCTTCCAGGCCCGCCTCGCCTACACGGCAGCGTGCATCGGCATCTCCGCGCTGGGTGCAGGGGTCGTGGTCTTCCTGAATCTCTACGCGGTGCGCCGCTCGATCGTCTCCCTCATCCTTCCGCGGCGGGTGGCGAACATCGAGATCGGTGAGGAAGTCCCCCACCATTTTCTCATGGGTGCGGTGATCGGGCTGTCCGCACTGTTCGGTGTCCTGCTCGCACTGCCGGCGAGCAGCTGGGTCGCGGCGGCGCTCGCGGTCGAAGGCGTTCCGTTCCGCGAGAGCGATCCGTATTTCGGGGCCGACATCGGGTACTTCGTGTATCGCCTCCCCTTTGAGACGACCCTGTACATCTGGTCGCTGATCACGCTGCTCACCGCGACGGCGCTCGTGCTGTTTCTCTACGCGTTGACACCGAGCCTTCGGTGGGAACGAGGAACCCTCCACGTCTCGGGTTACGTCCGTCGTCACCTGACCGTGCTCGCCTGCCTGTTCCTCGTGGTCCTGGCGTGGAGCTATCGGCTCGACGGATACCAGTTGCTGCTCGACGGAAGCGGGGCCGACGGCGCCTTCAGCTACGTCGATCGACAGTTCGGGCTGCGCGCGTCACCAGTGCTCGCATTCGTGACCATCGGCGCCGCATTCGTCGTGCTCTGGACGGGCTGGACCGGCCAGCTCCCGCTGGTACTGGGAGCGGTCAGCATCGTCCTCGTCCTCTCGTTCGTGCTCAAGCAGGTCGTCCCGACGCTGCAGGGTGGTTCCGCTCCGACCGATGGCGCCGTGCTCGAGCGTCCCTACGTCGCGATCCGCCGCGGGTACACGCAACGCGCGTTTGCAGTCGACGAGATCGTTCCCGCGAGCGCGGAAGCCGGCTTCGCGACGTGGAGCGACGCGGCGCGGGCCGTGCCGGTCTGGGACCCGACGACGCTCGCACGGGCGCTGGGCTGGGCACACGGTCGCAGTGTTGGGGATGCGACCGTCGGCCTCCAGATGACCGACGCCGGCCTCGTGGAGAGCGTGGCGGTGCCACCAGCCGACAGCGGTGTGGCCGCCAGCGCCGACGACCCGTGGATCCTGGCGCGCGCGCGCGCAACTCGCACGGACAATCGCGGGGGTGCGGTGCGCGTTGACCGGCGGGGAGTGCCTGTCGCGGATGACGAAGCCATCGCGCAGGTCCTGATACACCCTGGTGCCGGCGCCTATCGATTGATCATCGATTCGGCGGGTCTCGTTCCGGCAGCCCGCCTTGCCGGACTCGGCTCGCGACTCGCCCATGCATGGAGCCTCCAGAACTTTCGCCTGCTCTCGGGGCAGTACGCAGATCCTGCTCGAGCGATCGTCACCCACCGCGATCTCCGGGAGCGCGTGCGCACGATCGCGCCGTTCTTCGCCCAGGGCGCCTCGATCACACCGGCCGAGGCGGGCGACACGCTCTACTGGGTGCTGGACCTGTACTCGACGTCAGCGAGCTATCCGCTCAGCGCGCCGCTCACGATTGCCGGGGAAGCGCGGAAGTATTTCCAGCACGCCGCGACGGCCATCGTGACTGCTGCGACGGGCCGGGTGCGGTTGCTCCGCGCGACGGACGTCGATCCGGTCGCGCAGACCTGGGTGAACCTGTTTCCGGCGTTGTTCGTCGCCGCGGCCGACGTCCCGACCCCTCTCCTGGCAATGCTTCCGCCGGCGGAAGACGGCGCGTACGCGCAGGCCGCCGTGTTTGCGCGCTATGGGATGCGTCGGGAGATCTCGCCTGGGGGGCGGTTGCCCTGGGTGTACGGCACCGACACGCTCGTGTCCGGCGGCGCAATGCGCATCGTGACGCCCGCATCCGATCCTGCCTCGACGTGGGTCCAGCCGGTGCTCGACGCGAGCGAGCACGTGCGCGGACTGATTCTCGCAACGGGAGGCCCAAGTCGGCTGACGTTGTGGCTCCCCGCTGTCGCTCCGGCCATCCGCTGGCCCCAGGTCGTCGATCGGATTCAGCATCAGGCCGACACGGCCGTCGCGCCGCGCGACACCCGGTGGGTGCGGGGCGCCATTCGCGCGTTCCCGGTCGCCGGAAACGTCGCCTTTGCACAGACGACATACGCGTGGCGCGCCACCACTCCGCCAACGGTTGCACGAGTCGCGGTGCTCGCCGGAGATTCGACGGTCGTCGGAGCGACGCTCGCGCAGGCAGCGGGCGTGGCAAGCGAAATGGATGCGGCAGGGCCGATGAACCCGATCGACTTTCGCGCGCGCGTCGAGACGTTGCACGCCGCGATGCGGAGCGCGCTCCTTCGCGGAGACTGGACAGCGTTTGGCGAGGCATTCGACGCATTGGGCGCCATGCTCAATGCGCCGCGTCCGCTTGCTCCCCCTGCGGCGCCCCGATAGCTTGCGCGCCCGATGCCGCTGAACGCACCTCCTCGTCGCACGGCCGTGATCGCGCTCGGCGGCAACGCGCTCTCCCCGGCCGGCGTGCGATCGACCATTCACGATCAGTTTCGCCACACGCGCGACAGCCTTGGTCCGATCGTCGACCTCGCCCTCGACGGATGGAATCTGTGCGTCGTGCACGGCAACGGCCCACAAGTTGGGGACGCGCTCCTCCGCAACGAGCGCGCTCGATCCGAAGTGGTGCCCCTCCCGTTGGGCGTCCTCGTCGCCGCGACGGCGGGCTGGATCGGCTACATGATTCAGCAGTCGCTCGAGAATGCGCTGCGACGAGCCGGCAGTGATCGCGCCACGGCGACGATCATTACTCAGGTGCTCGTGTCCCCTGATGATCCGGCACTGAGGAATCCGACCAAGTTCATCGGCCATGAGATCGATCCGGAGCGTGCCGCGACGCTGATCGCGGAGGGGAGCGCCGTGAAGGCCGATGGCCGTGGTCGGCTTCGGCGCGTGGTCGCGAGCCCTGCTCCGATCGGCGTCAACGAGGTGGGCGTGATCCGTGCACTCGCGGAACAGGGAACCATCGTGATTGCGTGCGGCGGGGGCGGGGCGCCGATCTATCGTCACCCGACGCTCGGACTCGAGGGCGTGGACGCCGTCGTCGACAAGGATCTCGCTGCGGCCGTCCTTGCCCGCGACCTCGGCGCGGAACTGCTCATCATCCTGACGGATGTCGACGCCGTCTATCTGGATTGGGGCAAGCCGACGCAGCGAGCGCTGTCCCGCCTCACCGTCGCGGAAGCCGAGTCACTCGACCGGAAGGGCAGCTTTGGGGAAGGCAGCATGGGTCCGAAGGTGCGCGCAGCGATAGACTTCGCGCGGCGCACGGGCGGCCGCGCGATCATTACGGAGCTGAAGCGCGGCCGCGATGCCGTGCGCGGCGACGCCGGAACGACCATTACCGCGGAGCAGACGTGAACATTCACGAGTACCAGGCGAAGGAAATTTTCCGCAAGCACGGCATCCCGATCCCTGCCGGTGAGATCGCGACGACGCCCCAGGCGGCGGAAGCGCTCGCCCGCCAGTACGGGACGACGGTCGTCGTGAAGGCGCAGGTGCACGCCGGCGGCCGTGGAAAGGCGGGCGGGGTGAAGCTCGCGAAGACCCCGGATGAGACCCGCGCCGTCGCGGCGAAGATACTCGGGATGCAAATCAAGGGGCTCACCGTCGAAAAAGTGCTCGTGACACCCGCCGCCGACATTGCGACGGAAGCCTACGTCGGCATCATCGTCGATCGCGCATCGAAGCGCGCCGTGTTCATGGTGAGTGCCGCCGGGGGTATCGACATCGAGGAGGTGGCGGCGACGGATCCTGAAAAGATCATGCGGCTCGCCGTGGATCCGCGCTACGGGCTGCAGCCCTACGAGGCGATGCAGATGGGCTTCTTCCTCTACAAGGATGCGAAGCAGGCTCGGGCCGCCGCGCAGATCACCCGGCAATTGTACAGCGCCTTCGTGGCGTCCGGAGCCTCGCTCGCGGAGATCAATCCCCTCGTCACCACTCCCGACGGGACTGTGGTCGCACTCGACGCGAAGATGGTCATCGACGACAACGAGATCGAGCGGCGACCCGATCTCGCCGGCCTTCGCGACGAGACCGCCGAGGAGCCCAGCGAGGTGCTCGCGCGCAACGCCAACCTCACCTTCATTAAGCTGGACGGAAACGTCGGGTGCGTCGTCAACGGCGCCGGGCTCGCCATGGCCACCATGGACCTGGTGAAGTACTACGGAGGAGACCCGGCGAACTTCCTCGACATCGGTGGCTCGTCCAATCCGGAGAAGGTGGTAAATGCGCTCCGCATCATCACCAGCGATCCGAACGTGAAGGCGATCCTCTTCAATATTTTCGGCGGCATCACGCGCACCGATGACGTCGCCAACGGCATCGTCACGGCGACGACGCAGAATCCCCTCAAGGTGCCGATCGTGATCAGGCTGACAGGCACCAACGAGGAGATCGCCCTGAAGATTCTCGAGAAGCACGGATTCGCCGCCATGACGGACATGGACGAAGCCGTGAAGCGCGCCGTCGCGCTCGCGACGGGAGGCAAGGCGGCATGAGTGTGTTCATCGACAAGCAGACGCGGCTCATCGTCCAGGGCATCACGGGTCGCGATGGCTCGTTCCACGCGAAGCAGATGATCGAGTACGGCACGCAGGTGGTCGCCGGCGTGACTCCGGGAAAGGGCGGTCAGAAGTTCGAGGGGACGGTGCCGATCTTTGACACCGTGGAGCAGGCAGTGAAGGCGACGGGAGCCAACACCAGCGTCATCTATGTCCCGCCTCCCTTCGCGGCCGACGCAATGATGGAGGCCGCAGCAGCCGGAGTGTCGCTCGTGGTCTGCATCACCGAGGGTGTCCCGGTCCTGGACATGACGCGCGTCTATCCCTTTATCCAGGAAAAAGGCGCCCGGCTCGTCGGGCCGAACTGTCCTGGGCTCATCTCTCCGGGACAGTCGAAGGTTGGAATCATCCCCGGACGGATCTGCACCCCCGGACCCGTCGGACTCGTGAGTCGCTCGGGAACACTCACCTACGAGGTCGTCTTCCAGATGACGCGCGCGGGCATCGGGCAGACGACGTGCGTAGGCATCGGTGGCGATCCGATCAATGGAACCAACTTCATCGACTGCCTTGCCGCATTCGAGAAGGACCCGAATACAACAGCCGTCGTGATGATCGGCGAGATTGGCGGAACCGATGAGCAGGAAGCCGCGAAGTTCGTAAAGACGAAGATGAAGAAGCCGGTCGTCGGCTTCATCGCGGGGCAGACGGCCCCCCCCGGTCGTCGGATGGGACACGCCGGCGCCATCATTTCCGGATCCACGGGGACCGCCGCCGAGAAGATCCAGGCGTTCCGTGACGCCAACATGGGCGTCGCTGAGCGGCCCATCGATGTCGTTGGGCTGCTCAAAGAGCGGATGTGAAGCTCGGCGGCCTGATCTCCGCAGACCGGATCGTGGTCCCGCTTCCCGCGGGGCCGCTGCCCGTCGCGGCGAACGCACTGCTCGATCGGCTGGCAGGCTCGGTCGATGACATGGCGCGGCTGCGACAGCGGATGGAGGAGGACAGGCCGGAGGACATGGTTGCCATGGGCGACCGCGCGTTTCTCCTGCATTTCCGGACCGATGCGGCGCGCGACCTCGTCGTTGCGCTCGGGACCGCGGTTCAGCCGATATCGCGCGAGCTCGGCGACGATGACCAGCAGAGTGCCCGGATCGTGCTGTTCATCGTCGCCCCTCCGCGCCTCGCCGCGCCGTACCTCCAGGTGCTGAGCGCGTTCTCCCGCCTGTTCAGCCAGCCGGCACTCGTCGAGGCCATCCTCGCCGAGCGCACCGCGCAGGGGCTCGCGAAGCTCCTGTCGGAAGCGGAGTACGAGGCGCCGGAGCGCCTCTCCGTGCGCGACATCATGACGGAGCAGCCACGCGTCGTGAGCGCCGATACACCCCTGCGTCAGGCGGCGCAGGACATGGTGCGCGCCGGCATCGGCGGGCTGCCCGTCGTGGATGAACAGGGGCGCGTCATTGGCATGCTGAGCGAACGCGAGCTCATGCGACACCTCCTCAGCGCGTATCTTCACGGCAGCTCGGGAAGCTCGGCGGGGGGTGCCGGGAAGGCGCCCCCCGCCGCGGGACGCCGGCTGGTGCGAGACGTGATGACGCGCCAGGTACTGTGCGTCTCGCCCGATCAGCCCCTCGCGGAAGTTGCGTCGATCATGACGAGCAAGGACGTCGACCGCGTGCCGGTCGTGGGCGGCGGCCGCCTCGTCGGGCTGCTGACCCGCGGCGACATTGTTCGTAAACTCATAGGATCCTGACATGCCAGGCACGCGCACGCTGACGATCATCAAGCCAGACGCCTTCGGGTCGGCCAAGGCCGGCCAGATCATCGCCCACCTGGAGCGGGGGGGCTTCCGCGTCGTCGCCGCGAGAGTACTGCGGCTCACACCGGGCCAGGCAGAAGCCTTCTACGAGGTGCACCGGGAGCGCCCGTTCTTCAGGTCCCTGACGAGCTTCATGACGTCCGGTCCCTGCATGCCGATGGTGCTGGAACGCGCCGACGCCGTTGCGTCGCTGCGCACCGCAATCGGGGCGACCGACCCGAAGGAAGCCGCCGAAGGCACCGTCCGGCAGCTCTTCGCCGAGTCGAAGGAGCGGAACGCGATCCACGCTTCCGACTCGGACGACAACGCCCATCGCGAGGCCCGCTTCTTCTTTCCCGACACCGAGTTGACGGCCGCACGGTAAGTCGTGGTGGGATGCCGACTTGTCAGGAGGGCAGGGCGGGGGTAAATTGTGTGGCTATGCTGTCCTTCGATCTTCGGTCGCTCGACGCCAAAGCCGCAACCGTCGAAGGGGAGCTCGCCCCCGACGATGACGTTTGGCATGAGGGCGACAGCCGACCCGATGGGCCCATTGCCGTTTCTGGGAGGATATCCCCGGCGGGAGAGGGCCGGTATTACTGGAGTGGCCGTCTCAGCGGGGCGGTCGAGATGGATTGCCGTCGCTGCCTCGAGCCCGTGCGCGTCGAGGTCGACGAAGAGGCACACATGCTCTTCGCCGAAGCGGAGGATGATGATGTTGACGATCCCGATATCTTCCGGATCCCGCCGGGGGCCAGCGCGCTCGATGTTCGGCCCGCCGTTCGGGAGCAGTGGCTCCTCGTGGCTCCGGCGTTCGTGCTGTGCCGCGAAGACTGCAAGGGTCTTTGCGCGAATTGCGGGGCCGACCTGAACGCTGGCGCATGCAAATGCGCGCCAGCGACCGATGCACGCTGGGATGCGCTCCGGGCCGCCCGCCCGGATTCGCGCTAGCGATTCACTTTTCCACGCCGACAGATCTCCAATGGCAGTCCCGAAAAGACGTACCTCGAAGCGGAAGAAGCGGGCGCGCAACACGCACAAGATCGCGCCCGCCATCGTGATTCAGCAGTGTCCGCGCTGTCAGAGCATGAAGCGACCGCACCGCGTATGCGCGGAGTGCGGATATTACGCGGGTGAACAGCGAGTAGCCGCCAAGGAAGCCTAGGTTGGCGCGAATCGCGTTGGACGCCATGGGCGGGGATTTCGCCCCCCGTGCCACCGTGGCCGGCGCCCTCGCTGCCCTTGCCGAGCTGGCTCCCCAACATTCGATTCAGCTCGTTGGTCGAACCGATATCATCTTGCGCGAGCTGGAGGCACTCCTCAACGGAGGTGCCGCCGGCGTGCCCGACGCGCGAGCGCGCCTCGAGATCGTCGAAGCTCCCGACGTCATCGAGATGGGCGAGAAGCCCAGCTCCGCGATCCGGGGCAAGCCGAAGAGCTCGATGATGGTCGGGCTGCGCCTGCAAGCGGACGGCCGTTCCGACGGCTTCGTGTCTGCGGGCAGCACCGGGGCACAGATGGGTGCCTCCACCGTGCTCCTTCGGCTGCATCCCGGGCTGTCGCGACCGGCGATCGTCACTCCCTTTCCGACCCAGCGGGAGATGGTCGCCGTGCTCGATTCCGGCGCGAACGTCGATTGCACCGCCGAGGAGCTGGTGCAGTTTGCACGGCTCGGCTCCGTGTATGTCGAGCAGATTCTCGGACGCCCGAACCCCGGAGTCGGGCTTATGAGCATTGGTGAGGAAGCGGAGAAGGGCAACGCCGTCACCAAGGAGGCGAACCGGCTGCTCCAGGCCGCGGGTCTCAACTTTCTCGGCAACATCGAGGGGCGCGACCTTCCGAAGGGCGCGTGCGATCGCGGCCCGATCGACGTCGTGGTCTGCGATGGATTCGTCGGGAATATCATTCTCAAGCTGTACGAGGCGATCGGCCCGATGATCAGCGCAATGCTTGGGAAGGCGCTCGGCACGGATGAAGACACCCTGCGCAATGCCCTCCGCAGCCTCGACTACTCCGAATACGGCGGGGCACCGCTCCTCGGTGTGCGGGGGGTCAGCATTATCGCGCATGGCAAATCGTCGTCGCGCGCGATCAAGAACGCGCTCCGCGTCGCGATCCGCGCCGTCGAGACGAACATGAGCGATCACATCGGCCGCCGGCTCGGCGACGCCCAGGGAGGGCAGGCGTGATACGCCCTACCGCGTATCTCGCTGGAACGGGCAGGGGCATACCGGCCCGGGTGATGACGAATCATGATTTCGCGGCGATCGGCATCGACACGTCGCACGAGTGGATCGTCGAGCGCACGGGCATCGTCGAGCGGCACATCGCCGGCGAGGGCGAGAGCACGTGCAGCATGGCGGCGGCGGCGTCACGGATGGCGATGTCACGGGCCGATGTCGAGCCCGGCGACCTGGACATCATCGTGTTGTCCACCGCCACTCCCGACCGCCTGCTCCCCGCGACCGCGGTGGATCTCCAGGCAACGTTGGGAGCCACTGGAGCGGCCGCGTTCGATCTGTCGGCCGCATGCTCCGGCTGGCTCTACGGGTTGACGGTCGCCGAGGGGATGATCGCTGCGGGCCGGGCCGAGACCGCGCTGGTCATCGGTGCCGAAAAGATGAGCGCCATCGTAAACTGGAAGGACCGAAATACCTGCGTCCTCTTCGGCGACGGTGCCGGGGCGACCGTCCTGAAGCGATCGACCGATGGGCGTGGTATCCTCTCATCGTTCATGCGCAGCGATGGCTCACTTGCCGAGTTGCTGTTCCGCCCGCACGGAGGCGCGAGCGTGCC
>JANOCW010000031.1:0-4450 GCA_031412375.1 Gemmatimonadaceae bacterium
GCGGGGCGCACCGGCCTTGACTCGCTCCTCGCCGCGTGGTGGAGCCGCCTGCTCGGCATGCGCACGGCCGTGCAGCGGGCGCACGACCAGCTCGCGCTCCCCTGATGCATGCGCCGAGGCTGCCTCCAGGCTGGCCTCGGCACGAACCGGTATGTGGCGGGGCGGTCCGTTTCATTGCGCACGGTGACGTTGATTATCCATCCCCGCTCGGTGAGCTGACGGCCCCGCCGCGCGGACTATACGTGCTTGGGTCGATCGAAACGCTGGTTGCACCCGTGATTACGGTCGTCGGGACGCGGGATGCGACGCCATATGGCGAACGCGTCGCGCGCGAGCTTTGCTCGAGGCTCGCCCGCGCCGGTGCGTGCATCGTCAGCGGTCTCGCGCGCGGCATCGATGCCGTCGCGCACCGGGCCGCGCTGGCCGAGGGGGGGATGACGGCTGCGGTGCTGGGGACCGGAGTCGACGTTCCGTATCCGGTGGGCCATCGCGAGCTGCATGCGCTCATCGCGCAGCAGGGCCTGCTGATCTCGGAGTTCCCCCCGGGGCAGCAGGCGACTCGCGGCTCGTTCCCCCGGCGCAACCGGATTCTCGCCGCACTGGCCAGCATCACGATCGTCGTCGAGGCGGGTCGCAAGAGCGGAGCACTCCTGACGGCGCAGCACGCGCTCGAGCTGGGGCGGACGGTTGCCGCAGTCCCGGGACCGATCGATTCGGCCCAGAGCGAAGGGTCCAATGAGTTGCTTCGCGATGGTGCAATCATGATCGCGACGGTCGATGATGCACTCACGCTCGCAGGGCTCACGCAAGCCCGCCGCGAGCCGCGCGCGGAACTCGGGGACAGGGAAGAGCGCATCCTTCGCGAGCTGCGACGAGGTGCGACCGACCTCGATACGCTGTCGGCGCGAACCACGCTTCCGGCGCGAGAATGCATGATGGCGGTTACGCTGCTCGAGCTTGCGGGCGCGGTCGAGTGTACGCTCACCGGCGAGGTTCGAATTCGGTGACGGTTTGTGGCGCCGGTATATTCCGTGGGTGCATCCACGCCACCTCTACGTCCACGTCCCGTTCTGCGCGCGGCGCTGCTCCTATTGCGATTTCTCGATCGCGGTTCGGCGGACCACGCCGGTCGATGAGTATCTCGGTGCGCTGGAGTCGGAGTTGCAGATCCGCTTCCCGGCAGACGGAGCGTGGGAGCTCGACACGCTCTACCTGGGTGGTGGCACGCCCTCACGCCTCGGTGCGGAGGGAATCGCCCGCCTGCTCGACCTGGTTCGCGCGCATGCCACGCTCGCGCCGGGCGCCGAGATCACGATCGAGGCGAACCCCGACGACGTCGATGCGCATAGCGTCGCCGCGTGGCGGGCGAGTGGCGTGAACCGGATGTCGCTCGGAGTGCAGTCGTTTGACCCGGCGGTGCTGCACTGGATGCACCGCCTGCACGATCCGGAGACCGCAGCGGCGGCGGTGAGGACGGCTCGGGCCGGCGGATTGAGCGACCTCTCGATCGACCTCATTTTTGCGCTCCCGTCCAGCCTCTCACGCGACTGGAGCCGGGACCTCGACCTGGCGCTTGCGCTCGAGCCCACGCACCTCTCGCTCTACGGATTGACCATCGAGCACCGCACGCCCCTCGGCCGCTGGCGCGACCGCGGCGACGTCAGCGAGGCGCCCGAGGAGCAGTATGAGCTGGAATACCTCGAAGCGAACCAGCGTCTCGGAGCCGCGGGGTTCGATCACTACGAGGTCTCCAACTTCGGCCGCCCCGGCGCGCATGCCCGCCATAACTCCGCGTACTGGTCAGGTGTGGCCTACGGGGGAATCGGTCCGGCGGCGCATGAGTATGATTCGGTGGCGCGGCGTTGGAATGTCGGACCGTATGCCGATTGGGTTCGGCGCCTGGAGATGGGCGAAGACCCGGTCGGGGGCACCGAGGTCCTGACGGTCGAAAACCGTATCGCCGAAGCGGTGTATTTGGGCCTCCGCACGGATGCAGGACTTCAGCTCATCGGCGAGGAGCGTGCACGGGTGGACCCGTGGATTCGCGCCGGCTGGGGGTCGATCGATGACGGTGTTCTCCGACTCACACCCCTCGGATGGCTCCGCCTCGATGCCCTCGCAGCGGACTTGACAGTAGTTCGAAGTCGTTAGTAGGTTTGAACTTATGCCGTCCAACGAGCTCACGGAACGCGAGCGTCGCGTTCTCGAGGCTGTCATCCAGAGCTACGTGGAAACGGCTGAACCGGCCGGGTCCCGCATGATCTCGCGCCGTTTCGGGCTCGGGGTGTCGCCGGCGACCATCCGCAACACGATGAGCGACCTGGAGGAGAAAGGGTATCTCTTCCACCCCCATACGTCCGCCGGCCGGGTGCCGACCGATCTCGCGTACCGCGTCTACGTCGATTCGCTCATTCGGTTCCCCACCGTTCCGCGGCAGGACCAGAACGTCCTCAAGGAGCGCATCGGCAACAGGGGCTCGACGATCGATGCGATCCTGCAGCGAGCGGCCCAGAGCCTCGGGATCGTCAGCCAGGAGCTGGGCATCGCACTGGGTCCACGCCTCGATCAGGCGATCCTTCGCCGCATCGAGCTCGTGCGACTGTCGTCGGAACGGATCCTCATGGTGCTGGCTCTCGAAGGGGGCGCCGTCCGCTCGATCTTTGTCGAGGTGAAGGGCGAGATCGCCGACGGGGCGCTGAGCGAAGTGGCGTTCGTCCTCAATCAGCGCCTCGGCGGCCTGCCACTCCGTGACATCAGGACGTCCCTGGGAACGCGCCTTCGCGATCCGGGAACCGCTGCCGAGGCGTCGGAGTTGCTCAACGTATTCGTGGAGGAGGGCGACCAGCTCTTCGATGTGGTTCCCCCGGCGGAGGACGCGACGGTCGTGCTGGGCCAGGCGTCCGTGCTGGCAGACCAGCCCGAGTTCTCGACAGGCGACAGCATGCGCCGGCTGATCGAGCTCACGGACACGCGCCACGATCTCGCCGCGTTGCTGCGCGGACGCAGTACGACGTCGGGCGTCTCGATCACGATCGGCAACGAGCATGACGACCCGCGCCTCGAGCGGTTCACCGTGGTCACCGCCGCCTACCGGGCGGGCTCGCTGAGCGGCGTCATCGGAGTCATCGGGCCGACCCGCATGCCGTACGACAAGGTGATCTCGCTGGTCCGCCACACGTCGGAGCTGGTGAGCGACCTGCTGGACTGACACTGAGTATTTTCATACATGGCTGACTTTTACACGGTCCTCGGCGTCGCGCGTACCGCGACCGACGAGGAGATCAAGAAATCGTACCGCAAGCTCGCGATGCAGTACCACCCCGACAGGAACAACGGGGCGCGCGAAGCCGAGGAGAAGTTCAAGGAGATCACGGAGGCCTACGACGTTCTCCGGGATCCGAACAAGCGCGCGACGTACGACCGCTATGGAGAAGCAGGATTGCGCGGCGGGGGCGGCGGTGCATACCACCACGTGGACCTCTCCGAGGCGCTCGGCATCTTCATGCGCGACTTCGGTGGCTTCCAGGGCTTCGGGGACCTCTTCGGCGGACAGCGCGAGGGCGCGAGCGCCCGCGCGGGCGCGGACGTCAAGGTCACCATTCCACTGACGCTCGCCGATGTGGCGGCGGGCGCGGAGCGATCGATCAAGGCCCGGCTGCTCGACCCATGTGACAAGTGCGAAGGGAGCGGCGCGGAACCCGGGTCGAGCGTGCAGCGCTGCGCGACCTGTGCCGGTTCGGGCGAAGTGCGCCGCGCGCAGCGTTCGTTCTTCGGGCAGTTCGTCAGCGTCGCACCATGCCCCACATGCTCGGGCGAGGGCACCGTGGTGCAGTCACCCTGCCGGAAGTGCAAGGGCGACGGACGCGTGCGCGCGGATCACACGATCCAGGTGCGCATTCCCCCCGGCGTGGCAACCGGCCAGTACATGACGCTTCGTGGGGTCGGCAACGCCGGCCCGCGTGGGGGCGGCCGCGGTGACATTCTCGTCTCGTTCGAGGTCGAGGACGACGCACGCTTCGAGCGTGATGGTGAGGACCTTTACTGCGAGGTGCTCGTCGCGTACCCGCAACTCGTGCTCGGCGATGACATCGATGTCCCCGCCGTGAACGGATCGGTGTCGCTCCGGCTTCCCGCGGGAACCCAGAGCGGGCAGATATTTCACCTGCGCGGGCGAGGCTTGCCGCGGGTCAATGCGTCTGGCGTTGGCGACCTGCATGTTCGGGTGCAACTGTGGACGCCGGATCGCGTGAGTGCGGAGGAGGAAGCATTGCTCAAGCAGCTCACCGCCGTGCAGAGCAACCTTCCCGAAACGCGATCGAAGGGATTCTGGACGAAGATGAAAGAAGTGCTGGGCGCTTGAGCTGGACGTCGGTGCGGATTCGCGCGTCGGGCGATGACCGTGACGCCGTACTCGCACTGTTGTTCGAGCTCGGCTCGATGGGCGTGCAGG
>JANOCW010000032.1:0-7612 GCA_031412375.1 Gemmatimonadaceae bacterium
CTCAAAATGCGCGGCTCCGTGCACGACCACGACATTCGCGAATACACCATCGATGCGAACGGGATGCACATCGGCGAGCCCTTCCGGAAGGTGACCGGCATCCTGTCGGGGAACCAGTCGGTCGTTCCCTCGGGGCTCGAAGATGAGGACGGTTCGGGTGGAGGAAGAGTGGAAGCGCCCCAGTTCGAAGAAGAGGCGGACGCCCGATGACAGTGTCCGTCGTGTGCAGGCGATGACGCGCGTCGTCTTCACCCTCTACGTCGCGGGCCAGTCGCCTCGGTCACTGCAGGCCGCGGCCAACCTCAATCGTCTCGGTCAGGAACGACTCGGCGGGGCCTATGACCTGACGGTCGTCGACGTCGCTGATGATCCGAACCGGGCTGAAAGCGCGCGCATCCTCACGACACCGACGCTCGTCAAGGAAGCCCCGGGCCAGCCGCGCCGCGTCACTGGCGATCTGTCTGATGTTGAGCGCGTGTTCGTCGCCCTGGGCCTGTAGCTGATGGACGGCGCCCGCCATTCCGCGCATGACACGTCGCATCGCGAGGCCGGCGCGACGGCCCCGCAGGATCTCGTTCGAACCATTGTCGCCTGCGTTGCCGATGGCGTTCTGGTCGTCGATGACGCGGGCCTCATCCGGTTCGCGAATCCGGCGGCGGGGGCGCTCTTCGGGCGTGACGAAGATGATCTCGTCGGGACCGAGTTCGGCTTCCCGATCGCCGCTGAGGAGACGACGGAGATCGATATCGTCCGGCGCGGTGGAAAGCTGGTCACGGCGGAGCTGCGTATCTCCGAGGCAGCGTGGGAAGGCGAGCACGTCCTGCTGGTATCCCTTCGCGACATCACCGCGCGCCGGGAGATCGAGGAAACGGGCCGTCAGCTGGCGCACGCGCAGACAGCCAGAATTCAGGCCGAAGAGCTGAGTCAGGCAAAGACCGACTTCATCGCCGTGATGTCGCACGAGCTCCGCACCCCGCTCAACGCGGTCCTCGGCTACACGGAGCTCATCGACCACGGGGTCACGGGACCGGTCAACGACGCGCAGCGTGCCCATCTCCAGCGCGTGATCATGAACGCCCGGCATCTGCTCAGGCTGGTGAACGAGATCCTCGACTTCTCGACGATCGAGGCAGGTCAGCTTCCCGTCGACTGCAAACCGCATACGGCTGCGGTCGTCGCCACCATGGCGTGCGAGATCGTGCAGGCGCTCGCTGAGCGACAGAAGCTGGAGGTGACGCGCCGGTACGAGTCGGACGGGCGCCAACAGTATGTCGGGGACGAGAAGCGCACGCGACAGGTCCTCGTCAACTTGCTCTCGAACTCACTGCGGTTCACCAACCCGCCGGGCAACGTCTCGATGGAGATCGTCGAAACCGGGAGGGCGCCTTCGGACGTGGTGCCGCCCAGTGCGAGTGGGCGCTGGGTAGGCTTCCGCGTGAACGACACCGGCATCGGCATCCCGGACGACCAGCGCGAGGCGGTGTTCACGCCATTCACCCAGCTTGATACGGGCCGCTCGCGCAGCCGAGACGGGACTGGCCTGGGCCTGCCGATCAGTCGGCGGCTGGCGCGACTCATGGGTGGCGATGTGACGGTGGAGAGCACGCCAGGGGCGGGGTCGACGTTTACGCTCTGGTTGCCGTCCGCGGGTCAGTAGTCGGTGGGCCGGGCCCGCACGCCATTTCCGGATGCAGCGCTCGCCCCGCTCGCGTCCGAACCGCCCCAGATCCCAACTCCCTCCCAGCGCGCCGCCATCGAGGCGGCGCCGCAGGCATTGCTCGTTCTCGCGGGGCCCGGAGCGGGGAAGACGTTCTGCCTCATCGAGCGGATCCGCTTCCTTATCGAGGTGCACGGCGTCGATCCCGCCCGCATCTGCGCGTTCACCTTCACCAACAAGGCGGCGGGCGAGATCGCCATGCGGCTCGAGCAGCAGCTCGGGCAGCGCGCCGAGCAGGTGAAGCGCGGAACCATTCATGCCTTCTGCGCCGAATTGCTGCGCGAGTTCGGCGACCGCGTCGGGATCGCGCCGGGATTCGGCATCGCCGACGAGGACTATGCGCTCGCCATTCTCCGGCGGCTCGAAGGGCCTCGGCGGTGGCATGGCAGGATGCTCACGCGCTTCTCGGCGCATCGATTTCGCGGCGACCGCCTGACGCACGACGAACCTGAATTGTTCGCTCGCTACGAGGAGTTCCTCGCGGCGCGGCGGATGCTCGACTTCGACATGCTGGTCGTGAAGGCAGCCGAGCTGCTCGCCCAGCGCGAGGCCGCGGGGATTCGCGAGAGATGGGACGTCGTGCTGGTCGACGAGTTCCAGGACCTGAATCCGGTCCAGTACCGGATCATCCGTGAGCTGGCGCGCGAGCATGAGCACGTCTTCGCGGTCGGGGACCACGATCAGTCGATCTACTCGTGGGCTGGTGCCGATCGAACGGTGTTCACGAGCTTCATGAACGACTTCCGGCTGAACACCAAGGTGCACCTCGAGGAAAACCACCGCTGTCCTCGGGAGGTCTTCGCGCTCGCGCAACGGCTGGTGACGATCAATCCGCCGATCTTCGAGGATCGTGTCGTCGCATTGGCAGCGCGTGAATCGGCGTTCGACGTTGTCGCGCATCAGTTCGCGTCCGATGAAGCCGAGCTGGCGTGGATCATCGACGACATCCGACGCGACCGCGATGCGAATGGCCACGACTGGGGTGATGTCGCGCTGTTGTATCGCAAGCACGACATCGGCGACTGCCTCGAAGCTGGCTTCCTCAACGCCGGCATCCCATGCCGGCTTGCGCACGGGCGGGCGCTGGCCGAGGATCCGGTCGTTGCCTACGCGCTCGCCGCGCTCCGCGTCATCCTCGTCGGCGACGACGACATCTGCCGCGACGCGTTCTTCGCCGCCGTGCTGCCTCGCTCCCTCTTCGACGAAGCGCGCGCGCAGGCCGAGGCGGCGAGGCACGGCCTCCGCCGGCACCTCAACGACATGCTGGTGCGACTGCCGCGGGCGGACGCCAGCGCCCGCCAGATTCGCCGGGCGCTGTACGCGTGGCGGAATCTCGAAGCGATCGGACGCCGGCATACATCGCTCGGGTCGCTCGTGCAGGAGCTGCTCTCCCAGCGCGTCGGGCGCCAGCACTCGGTGCTCGAGGATCGCCACGACGAACTGTCAGATCCCGTGTCGCACCCGGAAGTCGTGCGACTCGCTTCCCGGTTGCACGCCGCTCGTGACGAGCGGCAGGATGTGTGGCTACCGCGACTCGGCGGCGTCGAGATTCCGCTGAAGGCCATCCTCTACGCGCTCGGCTTCCCGCGCACGCATGTCGGCGGCCCCGTCCCCACGAACGCAGTCGCCATGCGCCCGGACGATGCACCGGCCCTCGGGATTGCGCTCGCCCTCTTCAAGGCGGCGCAGCTCATCGAAGTCGGCGATGGCCACAAGGCGTTCCGCGACTTCACCGCGATCGATCTCGAGACGACGGATCGCGACACGACCAGGGCCGAGATCGTGGACATCGCGGCCGTGCGCGTGCGAGACGGACGTATCGTCGATGAGCTCAGCACGCTGCTGAAGCCGAGGGTGCCGATTCCCGCCAGCGCGACCGAGGTGCACGGCATTCGCGATGCCGACGTCACGATGTCGCCGCAGTTCGAAGAGTTCTGGCCGGCGTTTGCGCGCTTCTGCGGTAGCGATGTCGTCATCGCGCACAACGGCTACGAGTACGACTTCCGGATCCTTCAGCGCTCGGTGAAAGCGCTCGGCACGCGCTTCGACCTCTGCACCTACGACACACTCCCTCTCGCTCGCGACCTGTACCCGACGAGCGGCAGGCTCCCGGACCTCTGCCGCCAGTTCGAGGTCGACCCCGGCCGCTCCCACCGCGCGCTCGACGACGCCCGCGCGCTCGCCTGCGTCTTCGTGAAGCTCGACGAGGCGAAGCTCTCTCGCGCGCGGAAGACGGCGCTCGTCAACCTGCTCGACCAGCTCGCCGTGGCCCTCGCGCTCTCCGACGAGGGCACGCTCTGCGCCGAGGCGCAGCTCCTCAGGAAGATCACGCGCACCTTCGCGCTCAGCCGCTACAGCAGCTGCCTGGAGCAATACGAGCGCGAGAGCGCAGGCGACGAGTCGATTCCCGCGGTGGACGAGCTGATCGAGCGACTCGGCGGCGCAAAGCTGATGGAGAAGATCCGGAGCGAAAAGTCAGCGGAGGAACGCTATCCGGTCGCGATGCTCCGGCTGCGGCGACTGATCGCGGAGCTTCCGGAGGGTCCGCTCGACGAGCAGATCGGCGCGTTTCTCGAGCGTGCGGTGCTGTCGAAGCACGACGGCGACGAGCCGCAGCGGGGCCGGGTGAATCTGCTCACGCTGCACTCGACCAAGGGCCTGGAGTTCTCGCGCGTCTATGTGGTCGGCGCCGAGGATTCTCAGCTTCCGGGCGGCTCACCGACGAAGGGGCCGACGACGGACGAGATCGAGGAGTCCCGGCGGCTGCTGTATGTCGGCATGACGCGGACGGAGGATCGGCTGGTGCTGACCCATTGCACCGCGCGCGGCGGAAAGCCGACGGGCGGGCATCGGTTTCTGGACGAGATGGGGCTGGAGGCGATCGTGGAGTAAGGCGGCGGGAGTTCAAGGGGCGTCAGGGCGTCAAAAGCGTTGACTGCGACATCGGTTATGAACGAATGCGGTAGAGGTACGTAAGAGACGGCGTTAAACGGTCAACGGCGTTGACCTTCTAACGCTGGTCGAGGCGTCTGTCGCGTAGTAGCCTGCGGGGACACTTCTAACGCCGTCAGTCATAACCCATGTCGCCGTCAACGCCGTACCGCAAGCGCCCCCCGCTCCGCCGCGGGGTTGGTACAGCGATCCCGCCCGCGACACTGCCATCGCCGGCCGGTTCTGCACGCAGATAACGACGCATAGCAGTCCCAACTAACGGAAAGGGAATAGCCTGGGTGCTCGAACCGCCGCACTCCCTTGACCGGACCCGCCCATGCCCAGACTTCAAACCCTCGCCAAGAGTCTGCTCCTCGCTCTCGCGCTTGCCTGCGCGAACACCGAATCCGCGCCAACTGCTCCCGACCCGGCTCTCGCCCGCGCGCCCGCGCCAACGGTGACGGTCACGCAACTTCCATCGCTCGGCGGCATCACCGAGGCGTTCGCGGTCAACGATGCGGGCACGGTGGTGGGTTCGAGCCAGGACGGAACCTCGAGCAGCGGCTATGCGGTCCGGTGGACGAAGGGGTCAGGAGGATGGAGCATCTCGATAATCGGCGGTCTGATATCCAGTGCGCAGTCGATCAATTCGCAGGGAACGGCCGTGGGATGGTGGGACGGCAAGGTGACTGTGTGGCGTCCGAGTGAGCCGGCCATTACGCTGGGATCCGGCCAGGCGCATGCGATCAACGACGCCGGTTTCATTGCCGGCTTCAGTCATGCACCTCCACTAGCCGGCCCGACGGTGTGGACACCATCTGGCGCCGGGTGGATCGCTCAGCGGC
Source organism: Gemmatimonadaceae bacterium (assembly GCA_031412375.1). GTDB lineage: Bacteria > Gemmatimonadota > Gemmatimonadetes > Gemmatimonadales > Gemmatimonadaceae > JANPKQ01. Next base: position 5,494 of record JANOCW010000032.1, read on the forward strand.
TCCCGACGTTGCTGGACACTCCGGCTACCGGCTGCGGCCCGGGCGACACGAGGGCAATCAGCGCATCCGGCGTCATCGTCGGGTTCGGGTACGACGCTTCATGTACCCAGGTCGCGGTGCAATGGCGGCCACTTCCCGACGGGACATGGGCGCGCGCCGAGCGACTTGCGCCTCCGGGATCGACGTCCACGGATATCGCCTACGGGATTTCCGGAACGATCGCCGTCGGTGCGGCGTGGCCGTGCGCAGTACAGTCGGAATGCGCGCGACGGGCCTATCAGTGGTCAGTAGCCAACGGGACCTCAGGGCCAGTCGGAAGTCAGGACGCGCGCGCGAACGGTGTGAACTCGAGTGCGATCGCCGTAGGGTCGTACGTCATCAGGGACAAGATGATGGCGTCCGCGTGGACGCTGGGCACGTCGACCGTTCAGACTCTTCCGACACTCAACGGCTCGGGCAAGTATTGGGCGTGGGGCATCAACAATCCCATTCTGGCGCGGCCCGAAACGTACATTGTCGGCGGGACCACGGGGGGATCGGGCGGGAAGAACGCGATCGTGTGGACAATGCCCTGAGTCAGAAACCAGCTATCGCCCTAAGAGCAGGAGAGGCAGCCGTCGCGGTGCGCCGATCGCGACGATCCAGCGCAACGTTGACGCGGCAGGTTACGTCGCTGGCGTTACGTAGCTGTCGGAGCCGCCGTTATCTGAGCGCGCGGCCGGCGTCAGAGGCGTCAGATGCGTCAGGAGCGTCAGGGGCGTCGGGGCGTTGACTGCGACATGGGTTATGAACGAACGCGTTAGAGGTACGTAAGTAACGGCGTTAAACGGTCAACAGCGTTGACCCTCTAACGCTGGTCGAGGCGTCCCCGCGAAGTGGCCTGCGGGGGCACTTCTAACGCCGTCAGTCATAACCCATGTCGCCGTCAACGCCGTTGACGCCGTCGACGCCCGTCGACGCCCTCGCCGCCGTTATCAGCCCCCCGCCGCCCTCATGAACGCCTGCACCACCGGCGGTCCCGACCCCACGCCGTCATCATGCTTGAAGAACACGTACGCCTCCGACCATGACTGTCCAGCGACACACTTCGCCCACTCGGCGAGCGCGGCGTCGTCGTAGTCCAGGCGGTGGAGTCGGAGATAGCCCCAGGTCGACGTACACACCACGGGGCACTTGAAGTCATCCTGCTCGGCCAGACAGAGCGCGATGTCGCGGTCGCGCAGGAGGCGAAAGGTGCCTTCGTCGAACCAGCTCTCGTGGCGGAACTCGAACGCGTAACGGCGGCCCTCGGGGAGGAGTTCGAGGAAATTGTGCAGCAGCGCGAGATCCTTCTTCAGGTTCGGCGGAAGCTGGAAGAGGATGGCGCCGAGCCGATCGCCGAGCACCGATGTCGTCTTCAGCAGGAAGCTCACCGCGTCTGCCGCCTCGGGCTTGAGCCGGGCGAAGTGGGTGATGCGCTGGCTCGCCTTGAGCGTGAACGTGAATTCCGGCGGTGTCTGCGCGGCCCATTCCTCGAGCACATGGGTCTTCGGCAGCCGGTAGAAGCTGTTGTTGATCTCGACCGTCGGGAATTGGCCCGCGTAGTAGCCGAGCATCTTGTCGGCGTGCAGGTCCGCCGGGTAGAAGTTGCCCTTCCACTCCTTGAAGGAATATCCGCTCGTGCCGGCTCTGACCTTCATGGCAACTCGCTCGCGGAGGGGAACGTGGCGGGCTACGAAACCTTGCGCTTCCGCTCGACTTCCTTCTCGGGCTTGGGCCGCGCGAGGCTGGCTTTCAGGGCGTCCATGAGGTCCACCATCTTGCCGTCGCTCGCCGGAGAGACGTCGGCCGTGATATCCTGGCCTTCGATCTTTCGCTGGATCGCCTCGAGCACGCGCTCGCGCACGGTGTCCTTGTACTTGGTCGGCTCGAAGACCTCGTTCGTCGTCTGGTCGATGAGCTGCTTGGCGAGGGCCAGCTCGGCGGGCTTCACTTCGCCAGCGGGGACCGGGACCTCGCTGGTCTCCCGAACTTCGTCGCGATAGTGCAACTGCTCCATCACGAGCACGCCGTTCAGCGGGCGCAGCAGGATCAGGTGCTGCTGGCCGCGCGCCGCGTACTGCCCGAGGGCCGCGCGGCC
>JANOCW010000033.1:0-2246 GCA_031412375.1 Gemmatimonadaceae bacterium
CATCTCGGGACATTCACCCGAATACTACGGCTGGCGCGACGCGAGGGAATGGCGCCAACTTGCTCGCTCCCCCCGCGCCATGAAACCACCAGGAGGCCCGATGTTCGTGTCGATGCTCCGCGCTCGTCTCCCACTCGCCCTCTGCAGCCTGCTGGTCGTGGCCGCCCCAAGTCCCGCCCTCGCGCAGCGGAGGCCCCAGGCCGCACAACCGCAGCGTCCCAACTGGGCACAGATCGAAGTCGAGACGATGCAGCACTTCCAGGCACTGCTCCGCTTCGACACGAGCGATCCGCCGGGCAACGAGAAGCCCGCCGCCGATTACCTGAAGCAGGTGCTCGAACGCGAGGGGATTCCCGTCGAGATCGTCTTCAACGAGGCGAATCGCCCGAACGTCATCGCGCGGCTCAAGGGCAATGGAACGAAGCGCCCGCTGCTGATCATGGCGCACACCGATGTCGTGAACACGGATCCCACCAAGTGGGCGCACCCGCCCTTCAGCGCGACGCGCGAGGCTGGCTACGTCTACGGACGCGGCGCCGTGGATGACAAGGACAACGTCGTCGCCGGGCTGATGATGATGCTGATGCTGAAGCGGATGAACGTCCCGCTCGACCGCGACGTGATCTTCCTCGCCGAGGCCGGCGAGGAGGGCGCAACGCGCGTCGGGATCCAGCTCATCACGCAGCAGCACTGGCCGAAGATCGACGCCGAGTACTGCCTCGCCGAGGGCGGCAACGTCACGCGCGTGGGCGGTCAGGTGAAGTACGCGTCGGTCCAGACGCTGGAGAAGATCCCGCGCGGGATCGAGCTCACCGCGCGCGGGCCCGCCGGGCATGGGTCCGTGCCGCTCAGGGGAAATGCCGTCGTGCACCTCGCCGCGGCGGTCGCGAAGATCGGGGCGACGCGGACACCGATCAAGCTCAACGAGACCACGCGCGCCTACTTCCAGCGGCTCGCGACGATTTCCACTCCAGCGGAAGCGCGACGCTATCTCGATGCAATCAGCGGTGACGCGGCGAAGATGAGCGCCGCCGATGACCAGCTCTACGATCTCGAGCCGCGCCACTCATCGATGCTGCGCACGTCGGTGTCACCGAACATCATCACGGGCGGCTACCGGAGCAACGTGATCCCGTCCGAGGCGAAGGCGACGCTCGACGTGCGCATGGTGCCGGGCGAGGACACGACCGCGCTGCTGGCCGAGCTGCGGCGGATCATCGACGATCCCGCCGTGACCGTCGCGTTCTCGTCGCGCGCGAGCCGCCCGGAAACAGGCATCCAGCGCCTGGACTCCGAGGGGTTCAGGGCGATCGAGGCAGCCGTCACCCGGACGTACAACGCCGTCACGCTGCCGACGATGAGCACCGGCGCGACGGACATGGCGTACGTGCGCGAGAAGGGCGTGCAGTGCTACGGGATCGGCCCGGCGATCGACATCGAGGATGGGCCGAAGGGCTTCGGCGCGCACAGTGACCAGGAGCGCATTCTCGAAGCGGAGCTCCACCGGTTCGTGCGCTTCCAGTGGGACATCGTCGAAGGACTCGGCAGGGCGCGACGCGTGCCGTAAGCATCGCCGCAATCCGCGCGGGATATGCGAAGGGGGGTGTATGGCACGGTTGCCATACACTCCCCTCCGCACACACCCCCCACGCGACCGCCGTCCCGACTACCGTCGAATCGCGAGCAGCTCGAGCAGCTGCTCGCGCACCGCTCGCGCCTTTCCGCTCCGCTCGAGCAGTGCCCACAACCGATCCACCGTCTCACCATCCACCAGGCCCGCCGGTGAGCCGAGCGCAGGCCCCGCCAACCCCTCGGCAGCGCGCAACGCATCGACCGCGGCAATCGCTTCCGGCGTATAGCGCATCGCCGTTGAATCGCGAGTGAGCGTCGGCGTCCCGGCGCGGAAGTAGCCCGCGGCGTGCAGCATGATCTTGAGCTGCCACACGTCGTTGCCGGTGAACTGCTCCAGCACGCGATAGCCGAGCGTCTGCGACACCGCATTGTAGATGCGCCGCAGCTCGCCGACGGGTTGCGGGTGCTCGCAGACGTTGAGGTTGACGGTGATCTTGTCCGCTCGCCGCGAACGACCAACGCGCGGATCGGCAACGACGACCGCGGCGGACTGCGACCGCCCCTTTCGCGCATCACCGCCAGCCGCGTGTCCAGCGGCAATCGCGTCGATCAGGCGGTCGGCGAGATGTCGCGGCGTACCGTCGCTCGACTCGAAGCTCCGCCCGACTGCCTCG
>JANOCW010000034.1:0-3319 GCA_031412375.1 Gemmatimonadaceae bacterium
ACCACTGCGCAGGGAGCACGAGTGGCCTGTCGGTGGCGGCATCTGTAGGACGCCGACTTGTGGAGAAGGTCACACGGGATGACAGCGTCTTTGCCATGGCCGGGCCGACGCCGCGGACGCGCTCGAATGCCTCGATCGAGCCGAAGGGACCGGCGCTATCGCGGTGCGCGACGATTCGCCCGGCCAGCGCCGGCCCGATGCGCGGCAGCGCTTCGAGCTCCGCGGGCGTCGCATGATTGATGTCCAGCGGCGCCTCGGACACGCGGGCCTTGCGGGAGGAGGACGCCCGACCATCCTTGCCGTGACGTGCCGCACGCGCCGAATCCACGGCCCCGATCTGGCTGGCGAGCGCCGCTCGTTCGGCGGTAGTCGGCTCGACCGCGATGGTCGCACGCACGGTCCGCCAGCCGACGCCGAGCAGGCCGACGGAGGCGAGGAATAGCAGGGCTTGGCGCTCGCTCCGGGTTGGCACGAGGGGAAGGTCCACCTACACGGGTCGTCGAGCGACATCGATTCGCCGCGCGCCGGTGGGAAAGGGCGCGAGGCGCTAGAGACCCTGGAACCCCTCGAGCGCGATGATGCAGATCTCGGAGGCTTTGGACGGCTCGTCCTCGTCGGCGACCGCGTGAATCTCCCGGGGATCGGGACCCGCGGCGATTCCTTCGATCTTTCCGATGAACGGCGACCCGTCGCCATTGACGATGCGGGCCCAGCCTCCTGCGCCCAACACGGGAATGACGCCGATCACGGAACCGGCGACGCGTCCGTCGTCGATGGCGTCCTTCGAGGCCTCGGCGGCGGCGGAAAAGAGAACGCCCCCAGCCCACGCGATGGCGTCGGTGAACCCCAGGGGGATATCGTCGATCGCTCCGAGCTCGTACTGCTGGACAGCGCGCGGAAGCGGCGGCAGTACTAATGGGCCCTGGAGGTACTCCCGGAAAGCGAGCCAGTCGAGCGTGCACGACGCGTTGACCGGTTCGCGTCCGTCGCGGCGGGCGCCATTGCCGCGGTTGAACAGGCGCAGTTCACGCCCGTCGATCACCACGGCACCCTCGATGTTGAGCCGGGCGCCCGCGAAGTGCGCCGTGTCGCGGAGCGAGGCGTAGAACTCGGTCGCGTTGATGGCGCTTACAGCGGGCGAATCCGTGGCGAGGCGCGTGACGACGACGATCCGCTCCCGCGCGCTCTTCGACCCTGACCCGAACGCAATCAGCGTCTGGTCTCCACCTTCGTCGATCGTGATGCAAGACTCGAGGTCGAGCTTGTGCTTCTTGTTGCCGCGGCCCGAATCGAACTGACGCTTCCCCTCGTGGCCGGCGGGCAGCACCACCACGTCCGCGTCGACGTCTCGCCGCGGGTCTACCAGCGCGATAAAGTTCGCGTCATCCTGCACGACGATGAGTCGATCGCCGACCCACGCCAGCGCCGATCCTGCGCGGACGTGCGCCGGACGGTCGCTGTTCGGGTCGGCGCCGTCGCGATACATCAGCGGCGTGCGGCGGGTGATGCGCGCCGACAGGTGCGGGTCGCGTGCAACGCGGTGAATGGACACCTGCATACGCTAGCGACGCGCACTGCCTCGCCGCCAACGGCTGCAGGGCCCGCGCCGCCGCCTCACTTGACAACTTTTGCGCGTCTCTGTAACCGTTTACAGCCCCGGTACACATCTGTTCTGGGAATGCCGCCCTGGTCGAGGATATCCGCACGCATCAGCCTCCCCTGCGCGCGAAGGTCACCATCAGAGATGTCGCCCGGGATGCCGGTGTCTCCGTGGCGACCGTTTCGCGGGTCCTCAACGACAGCGGACCGGTCGGAGTCGAGACGCGACGGCGCATTCTCGAGGTCGCGACCGCGCTTCGCTACACCCCCGACAGCGCCGCCCGCAGTCTCACCACCCGCCGCACGGGCACCATCGGTGTGTTGCTCCCCGACCTGTACGGCGAGTTCTTCTCCGAAGTCATCCGGGGGATCGACGCGACGGCACAGCGCGGCGGCTACCACCTGCTCGTCTCCAGCTCGCACGACGACAAGGGCGCGCTCGAGGCGGCGATGCGCGCCATGCGCGGGCGGGTGGACGGCCTCGTCGTGATGTCACCCGACATCGATGCCCCGGCACTCGTCGCGAACCTCGCCGATACGACGCCGGTGGTGCTCCTCAACTGCGATGTCGAGGGGACGGCGTTCGACGCGCTGAACATCGACAATTTCGGCGGCGCATCGGCGATGGTGCGGCACCTCATCTCGCTCGGCCACGAACGCATTGCGTTCATCGCGGGAAGCGAGCGCAATCACGATGCGGCCGAGCGCCTGCGCGGATATCGTGCGGTGCTCCAGCGGGCCGGTCTCGAGCGGCGGGCGGGGTGGGAGCGGACGGGAGACTTCACTGAAGCAGGGGGCTATCGTGCCGCCGCCGAGCTCCTTGTGGAGGCGGTGCGCCCGACGGCGATCTTTGCCGCGAACGATTCGATGGCGATCGGCGCGTTGAGCGCGCTGCGGGAGTCGGGCGTCCGGGTGCCCGAGGATGTCGTGGTGGTGGGGTTCGACGACATTCCGATTGCGCGGTACATGAGCCCCCCGCTGACCACGGTGCATGTCGCCATCAACGAGCTCGGCGAGCGTGCGACGCGGATGTTGCTGCAGGCGGTGGAAGAGAAGAATTTACAGGTGAAGGTTCAGGAAACCCTGCCGACGACGCTGGTGATCCGTCAGTCGTGCGGGGGTGCGGGTCGCCGGTGAGCGCGGAATCGCGCTGCTTCCGGTGAAGGACGATCGACGGGGCGCGGGGTGCGTCCTCTATCTCCCAGGGAGGTTCATGTCATGCAGAGAGAACGTACGAAGGGCGCCGTAAGAGCCTTGATGCTGCTCGGCGCGTTGCTGTTCACCCTCACGGGGCTGCCCGTGATGGCCCAGACGACGACCGGCAGTGTCCGCGGCTCGGTGCTGGACCAGGCCGGGGCGCCGGTGAGCGGGGCGACGGTCACGGCGCGCGGGTTGACGCTGGGGATGGATCGCACTGTGACCACAGGCGCGAACGGCTTCTACAATCTGGGCGGCCTCAAGCCAGATAGATACGAGATCACCGTCAGGCGAATCGGGTTCGGGCCGCAGGGGACAGCGCTGACCGTCGGCGTCGGGCAGACCCTCGCCCACGACTTCCGGGTGGGCGCCGTGACCACGACGCTCGAATCGGTGACCATCATCGCGGCGCCGACGGGGGCCGAGACGATGACATCGGAGATCGCGACCAACGTGACGCGAGAACAGATCAATGCGCTCCCGTCGGCCGATCGCAATTTCATGGGATTGGCGACGCTGGCAC
>JANOCW010000035.1:0-1995 GCA_031412375.1 Gemmatimonadaceae bacterium
CACGGCCCTCTTCTCGTTCATGTACGCCTACACCAATCAGCGTCCGTTGGGCGTCGCCGCATCGGACGATATCGTCCGCATTCGTGGACGAAGCCAGAGTATGGGCAACAGCAACCCGCTCCTGCGTCGCTTCTCGCGCGAGGAGCTCGAGGAATACCAGCGGCTCACCAGCCACTTCTCGGCGGTGGCGGGATACGCGGAACACGGTGTCACCATCGAGGTGAACGATGATGTCGCCAACGCCACCCCGGCGACGGCAGTCTTCGTAACCCCCAACTACTTCGACGTGCTCGGCGTGCGTCCATTCATGGGTGCCGGCCTCGCGCGAACGGAGTCGGGGTCCGCGGGCACCGAGCTCTTCGCCGTGGTCAGCTACGCCCTGTGGGAACGATATTTCGCGCGCGATCCGGGTGCCCTCGGCGCGACGATCACAGTCGACGGCCTTCCCGTGAGGATCGCCGGCGTCGCTCCGCTGCGCTTCTCCGGCCTCGGCGACCAGGACGCAATGACGGTCTGGATGCCGATCGCGAGCCGGCCCCTCATCATCCCCGGCGTGAAGTCTTCGGGGGTCGAGACGTTCGCCGCCGCGGCACGGCTCGCTCCGGGCGTGACCGCGCAGCAGGCCACGGCGGCGGTCGACATCATCGCCAAGCGGGTCACCGCGGAAATGGACAAGACGCGGCCCGCCGGGAACGAGCGACGCACCGGCACGGATGTCACTCGAATGCTCGCGACGAACGAGGATCCGCAGTTCGACGGCGAGTCGATGGGCATGAGCATCGGATTCAGCCTGCTGGCCACCATTGTCCTGCTCGTGACGTGCACCAACGTGAGTGCACTGCAGACCGGTCTCGCGATGATGCGGCGGCGCGAGATCGCGATCCGCCTGTCCATGGGCGCCTCGCGGCGTCGAATCATCCGGCAGCTCCTTACGGAGACCGTCCTCCTCGCGACCCTCGCCGCTGCCGCCGGCCTCGGCCTCGTCTGGGCACTCCATCGATTCATGAGCTCCTCTCCACTCGGCGAAGGGGTGCAGGCAGGCATCAGCGGTCCCGCACTGGCGTTCGCCTTCGGGCTCTCCCTCGTGGTCGGCGTGCTGTTCGGGCTCTCCCCTGCACTCCACGCGACGCGAATCACGGTGTCGAGCGCGCTCAAGGACTCGCCCGCGGCGATCGCCGCGCCGCGCGTGCGTCTCCAGCGCGGGCTCGTCATCGCGCAGATGGCGCTGACCCAGCCGCTGATCGTCGGGGTCGGACTCACGGCGGTGCTGCTGTATGCGTCGTACCAGCAGCTCGGGTTGAACCCCGCGGCGGCGCAGATCGTCACGATGCGACTCCGCCCGGCCCCGGAGCTCATGCAGGACTCCGCGCCGCCACAGTGGGCGGGCGAAATGCGCGCATTGCGCGATCGCCTGCAGAGCGCGCCCGCGATCGAAGCGGCGGTGCAGGACATGAACAAGAATCTCTACACCCCGGATCACCGCTCGCATCCGGAGGATCGCGTCGGCGGCGGGCCCGAGGAGCCCGTCGACATCGACGGATCGATGATCGCCCCGGGCCACCTCCATGTGATGGGGATTCACATGCTCGTCGGTCGCGACTTCACCGAGAGCGACCGGACGCCTCCCTGGGAGGACAAGCGCACGGAGATTCCCGTCATCATCCCGAGCACCCTCGCCGCCGAGCTGTGGCCGAACGCGAGCCCGCTCGGCCGCCGGCTCGTGGAGGCAGTCAAGGAACCCGTTCGCGTGCTCCGCGTCGTCGGCGTTTTCGTCCCGCCCGATGACAATATCTTCGCGAAGCTCAGCGGCTACACCGTGTACTTCCCGCCGGATTCGCTGCGCGCCAACGGATCGCTCTCGATGATCATCCGCACGAGCGGCGACGCGAAGGCACTTCTTCCGACGATTCGAGAGACGGCGCGCCTGGCGACGCCGCGCCTGACCGTCGCCGAAGTCAGCACGATCGCCGACCAGGAGATCGGGGCCCGCACGAT
>JANOCW010000036.1:0-10435 GCA_031412375.1 Gemmatimonadaceae bacterium
GACTGGATCGACCTGTTCAAAGTCTGGCAGGCCGACATCGGTGTCGATGCCAAGGAACTGAAGAACTACAAGTTCGACGTCAAGCTCGGCGACGTCGACGTGCCCGAGATCGAGTTCGGGCACTATGCCGGCCAGCGGAAATGGCCGACGGTGATGCACATTCCTGATCAGCGCATCCGCGATGCGCTGCAGACGCTGATCGTCTTCCAGGGCGATACGGAGTTCGCGTCGGTGGAGCAGCAGCGCGCGCTCCTGCAGAATGCGCCGAGCGACTACGACCTGATGTCGATCTACCGCGTCATGGCGGAGGAGATGCGGCACGGATGGCAGATGTCGTATCTGCTCGTCACGCACTTCGGGGACGATGGCAAGCGCGAGGCGGAAAAGCTCCTCTCGCGCCGGGCGGAAGAGCACGAGCGCCTCCTCGGGTCGTTCAACGAGGCCGTCGAGAACTGGCTCGACTTCTTCGCCTACACCGAGTTCATCGACCGCGATGGGAAGTACCAGTTGCAGATGATGTCGACGTCGGCATTCGGGCCGCTCGCGCGATCGATGAAGCCGATGCTGAAGGAGGAGTCGTATCATCTCGGGACCGGCAACAACGGACTGATGCGGATTCTCAAGGCCGGAGTCATCCCTGTCCCGATCATGCAGCGGTACTTCAACAAGTGGGTGTCGACCGCGTTCGACCTCTTCGGGACGGACCGGTCGTCGTCCGCGCAGTGGGCGTACGTCTGGGGGCTCAAGGGCCGGTTTGATGAACGCACGAATCCCCAGCCCGCGGATCAGCAGAAGCTCAACGAGGCTGCTCGCGAGCTCTACCGCCAGGAAGTCCAGGGCCTGATCGACCGCCTCAACCAGTACGTTCCCGAGGATCACCCGAAGCTCGTCATCCCCGACCTGCGCTTCAACCGCCGCATTGGCGAGCACAAGAACAAGACGTTCACGATCGATGGGCAGCCCATGGAGCGCGAGCACTACAAGGAGTATCTCGCGAAGCAGCTTCCAACGGCCGAGGATCGCGAGGTCCTGCGCGGAATCTTCAAGGAGAACAACTGGATCCAGGCCAAGAAGTCGGACAGCGCAAACTGACCAGGCAGGGGGCGCGGTGGCGATCGAGCTGATCGCCCACCGTGGCGCATCGCGGGAATGCCGGGAGAACACCCTCCCGGCGTTTCAGCGCGCGCTCGAGCTGCATGCCGATGGTATCGAGCTCGATACCCACGTCACGTCCGACGGAGTGGTCGTGGTGCATCATGACCCGATTCCCCGCGCACAATCGCCGACAAGCGGTGTTGCCGGAAAACCCTTCGCCGCATTGACGGCGCGCGAGACCGCGACATTTCGCTTCCCCGACGGGTCGCACATTCCGACGCTGTCCGAGGTCGCTGACCTGGTCGGTGATCAGGCGGTCCTCTACGTCGAGCTCAAGGCACGCGCGATCGAGGGTGCAGTGCTCGACTGCCTGCGCGCGACTCGCACCCGCCATGCCCTGCACTCGTTCGATCACGCAGCGATGCAGCGCACGCACCGGCGGGCGCCCGGCGTGCGCACCGGCATCCTCACCGCGTCGTACCTGCTGGATCCTGCGGCCGCGCTGCGATCCGCTGGCGCGCAGGACTACTGGCAGAGTGTCGAGTTCGTGGACCGCGCGCTGGTCGACCGCGTCCATGCTGCGGGTGGCCGCGTCATCGCATGGACGGTGAACAGCGCAGACGACATCGCCGCGGTGCGCGCTGCCGGCGTGGATGGCATCTGCAGCGATGACCTCCGCGCCTTCCAGTCGCTCACTGAGCAGCGCGCATGAGCGAGGCGATCAGGACCGTGGCCGTCATTGGCGCCGGGACCATGGGCCACGGCATTGCCTACGTCGCGCTCGCCGCGGGATTCGTCGTGCGGTTGCATGACGCGAATGATGAATCCCTGCGCACCGGGGCGGCGCGCATCGCCGGGTCATTCGAGAAGGCGATCCAGCGCGGGAAGGCCACGATCGCCGACCGGAACGCCGGGCTCAGTCGCCTGTCCACCCCCGATTCGGTTCGCCACGCCGTCGCCGATGCCGATCTCGTGATCGAGGCCATTCCGGAACGCCTCGAGCTGAAGCAGGCGCTCTTCCGGGAGGTCGAAGCGACCGTCGCGGCAGAGACCGTGGTCGCGTCGAACACGTCCTCACTATCGATCGCGGCAATCGGCGAAAGCCTGCGACATCCGGGACGGCTGCTCGGAATGCACTTCTTCAATCCCGTGCCGGTGATGAAGCTGGTCGAGCTCGTTCGATCATCCACCACCACGCCGGATGCATTGGCGCGCGCCACATCCTTCGTCGCGGCCATCGGCAAGACGGCGATCGTCGTCGGCGACACGCCGGGGTTTGCGACCAGCCGACTCGGCGTCGTGCTCGGCCTCGAGGCCATCCGCATGCTCGAGCAAGGTGTCGCCAGCGCGGAGGACATCGACCGGGCGATGGAGCTCGGCTACAACCATCCGATGGGCCCGCTTCGCCTCACGGACCTCGTGGGGCTGGACGTGCGCCTCGCCATCGCCGAGCATCTGCACCGGACGCTTGGCGCCGACACGTACGCACCACCAGCGCTCCTGCGATCGATGGTGGCTGACGGGAAGCTCGGAAAGAAGTCCGGTGAGGGATTCTACCGCTGGGAGAACGACAATGAGTGAGGAGCAACTGGTCCTGCAGGAGGTCCGCGGCGCGGTCACGATTCTCACGATCAACCGGCCCGACAAGCGCAACGCGCTCAACGGCGCGTTGCGCTGTTCCCTGCTCGGCGCCCTGGACGCGGCCGCACGGAACCCAGCCGTCCGTGTGATCGTGCTGACTGGCGCAGGCGACAAGGCGTTCGTCGCGGGGGCTGACATCGGCGAGTTCGAGGGGCGTTCGCCAGTGGACCAGTATCGAGTGATGAAACAGCCGACGGTGTTCGACGCCCTCGAGCGCATCGCCAAGCCCGTGATCGCCGCGATCAACGGATTCTGTCTCGGCGGCGGGATGGAGCTGGCACTGGCCTGCGACATCCGCATCGCATCGTCGAGCGCCCGGTTCGGGCAGCCCGAGGTCAACCTTGGCATCATTCCCGGCGGTGGCGGCACTCAGCGACTGCCCCGGATCGTCGGGCTCGGCGCTGCGTGCCGGATGATCCTCACGGGCGACCTCATCGATGCAACGGAGGCGTTGCGGCTCCGGCTCGTCGAGGAAGTGACCGCGCCCGATGCGCTGATGGGGCGCGCGGTGGCCATCGCGGAGACGATCGCAGCGAAGAGTCCCGTGGCGGTGGCCGCGGCGAAGGAGGCCACTCGCGCCGCGGTGAGCGTGTCACTGGAGGAAGGACTCAAGCTGGAGACAGCCCTCTTCCAGTTGTGTTTCGCCAGCGAGGACAAGGTGGAAGGCGTTCGCGCCTTCCTCGAGAAGCGAACGCCGAACTTTCCCGGCCGGTGAGCGACCTCCGCGTCAGCGACGTTCACATTCACATTCAGCCCTGGCGGCAGCTCAAGCCAGGGCCGCGCGCGACAATGATGACGGGGAAGGCGGAGCACTTCGAGTTTCTCATGGCCTTGATGGATGATCCGTCGATGCTGCTGCGGATGATGGACGAGCAGCAGATCGCCCGGGTGGGCATGGTGAACTACCCGAGCCCGGACCTGATGGGCTTCGACGACTCGACCAACGAATTCGCCGTGCGCTATGCCGAGGCTGCGCCCGAGCGGCTCCTTCCCTATGGCGGAGTTCACCCCCGGTTCACGACGAACGCGGTGCGCGACGTCGAGCACCTGGCCGAGATCGGAATTCGGGTGCTCAAGATCCACCCCCCGCACCAGCAGATGGCGGCCAACGCGTACGTTGACGGGCTGACTGCGCTGGGAGACATCTATGCGACATGCGAGCGCCTCGGGATGCCGGTGATGATTCACACCGGCACCAGCATTTTTCCGGGAGCACGCAGCAAGTATGGCAACCCGATGGAGATCGATGACGTCGCCATTGATTTTCCCGACTTGCGGATCATCATGGCGCACGGCGGGCGGCCCCTGTACATGGCCGAAGCATTCTTCATCCTTCGCCGGCACAAGCGGGTGTGGCTCGACCTGTCCGGCATTCCGCCACGGAACCTGCTCGAGTATTTCCCACGGATCGGCGAGATCTCGGCGCAGGTGCTGTGGGGGACCGACTGGCCCAGTCCCGGAGTATCGAGCATGCGGAAGAACGTCGACCAGTTTCTCGCGTTGCCGCTTCCCGATTACGCGAAGCGAGCGGCCCTTCAGGACAATCCCGAGCGACTGCTCCCGTCGGCATGACCGTTCGATCGCGTTTCCCGTTCACTTCTCCTTCTCGAGGTTTCACTCCATGATGCGTCGCCAGCTGGCGCTCATCGCCGTGCTCGCGGTCGCCTGTGCGCCCGCGCAGTCCACGACGACCACCCAAGTCCCCGCCGCCAGGTCGGACTCCACCGCGCGAGGGGCCGCGGCCGGCACGGGTGGTGCCCGGCGCGGCTCGCTCTCCACACCGAACGCCGACCCGTTCCCCAGCACCTACCGCGCGGCCCCCTCGCGAGCGACGGTCATCCGTGGCGCCACGATTTTCACGGCGACCGGTCCGGCGCAGCGGAACGCGTCGATCCTGATGCGCGATGGCAAGATCGTCGAGGTCGGAGCAACGGTGAACGCGCCTGCCGATGCCGTGGTGATCGACGGCGCCGGCAAGTACGTGACACCGGGGCTGATCGACACGCATTCACACCTCGGCGTGTATTCCGCGCCCGGAGGCGCGGCATTGAGCGACGGCAACGAGGCGACCAACCCGGTGACGGCGCACGTCTGGGCCGAGCACTCGGTGTGGCCGCAGGATCCGCAGTTTCCACGCGTGCTCGCCGGGGGAATCACGACACTGCAGGTGCTTCCCGGGTCCGCAAACCTGATCGGTGGACGGAGCGTCGTGCTCAAGGTGGTTCCGTCGCGCACCGTCCAGGGAATGAAGTTTCCCGGCGCGAAGTACGGCCTGAAGATGGCGTGCGGCGAGAACCCGAAACGCGTCTATGCGAGTCGCGGCCCGTCGACCCGCATGGGCAACGTGGCCGGCTATCGCGCCGCGTGGATCGAGGCCTCGGCATACCGCAAGAAGTGGGATGACTGGAACGCCAAGAACACCGGAGACTCGCCGTCACGAGACCTCGGCATGGAGACGCTCGCCGAAGTGTTGCGCGGCAACATTTACGTGCACAACCACTGTTACCGCGCCGATGAGATGGCGCAGATGATCGACATTGCCGACGAGTTCGGGTACTCGATTCGCTCCTTTCATCATGGCGTCGAGGCATACAAGCTGGCGGACGTGCTCGCGGCGCGCGGCATCTCCGGATCGCTGTGGGCAGACTGGGGCGCGTTCAAGATCGAGGCGATGGACGGCGTGAAGGCGAATCTCGCGCTGGTCCACAAGGCGGGAGCCCGCGCGATCGTTCACTCGGATGATCCGTCCGGCTCCCAGCGCCTGAATCAGGAAGCGGCGAAGGCCATGCAGTCCGGGAACGAGCATGGCATCGCGGTCTCGGAAGAAGATGCGATTCGATGGATCACCCTGAATGCGGCGTGGGCCATCGGGCTCGATGATCGCATCGGGTCGCTCGAGGCGGGCAAGAACGCCGATGTGGTGCTCTGGTCGGCGAACCCGTTCAGCGTCTATGCGCGCGCGGAGAAGGTGTGGATCGACGGGGCGATGCGTTACGACCGTCTCGATGCGAGTGAGCGGTGGCGGACCGACTTCGAGCTTGGATTCGTACCCGTGCTGCGGGAGGGCGGACGATGACCCGTTTCGGGATGATCAGCGGATTTCGCACCGCATTCGCGCTCGGCGCGGTTGCACAACTCGCGTCCCTCAGCGCCATCCAGGCGCAGGGCAGACCTGCGACGCCACCTCGACCTGCGGCCGCCACATCGGTGCCGGCGGCACCGCCGATCGCCATCGTGGGTGCGCGGGTGTACCCCGTCAGCGGTCCCATGATCGAGAACGCCACGGTCATCATTCGCGATGGCAAGGTCGCGGCGGTCGGAGTGGACATTCCGATTCCGGCCGATGCGCGGCGCGTCGACGGCGCCGGGAAATGGGTTACGCCCGGTCTGTTCAATTCCGAGTCCTCGCTCGGCCTCACCGAGATCGGCGCGGTGCCGGAAACCGTCGAGGGCAGCGCGCGCGGGAAGGACAGTATTGCAGCGGCATTCCGTGTGTGGGAGGGATTCAATCCTGCCTCGGTCCTGCTCGCCCCCGCGAGGAATGAGGGCGTGACATCGGTGCTGGTGGTGCCCGGCGGCGGTCTGGTTGCGGGTCAGGCGGCGGTCGTCGATCTCAGTGGCGAGACGATCGTTGACATGCTCCGTCGTGGTCCGGCGGCGATGGTCGCACAACTCGGCAGCTCGGCGGCCGGCGGCGCAGGTGCGCGGGGAGAGCTCATCATGCGACTTCGCGAGCTCCTCGACGAGGCGCGAGCGTACGGAACTCGTACGGCGCGCGGAGGCCAGCGCCCGGACCCGACGGCATTCGAGGTGAGCCGCAGCGACCTCGCGGCGATGGGGCCCGTGCTGTCAGGCCAGCTCCCGCTCATCATCGGCGCCGACATGGCGAGCGACATCGATGCGGCGCTCCGGCTCGCCGCGGACTACAGGCTGCGCATCATGATCAGCGGTGGCGCCGAGGCGTGGAAGGTCGCGGACCGTCTCGCGGCTGCACGCGTGCCCGTGCTCACGGGAGCGCTGAACAACATTCCGGGTGGCTTCAGCACGCTCGGCGCGCGACAGGAAAACGCGGCGCTGCTGCGGCGGGCCGGCGTGAACGTGCTGCTGGTCGGTGCGGGAGGCGAGGCATTCAACGTCCGCAACATCAGGCAGGAGGCGGGCAACGCCGTCTCGTATGGCATGAGCTGGGACGATGCCCTCAGGGCGGTGACACTCGCTCCGGCGGAGGCATTCGGAATCGCGGCCCAGGTCGGGTCGATTCAGGCCGGCCGGGATGCGAACCTGGTCGTGTGGAGCGGGGACCCGTTCGAGTTTTCGAGCCGTGCGGAGCAGGTCTACATTCGAGGTGTCGACGTCAAGTCGCCATCACGCCAGGACATGCTCATCGAGCGCTACAAGACGTTGCCCCCGAACTACCGGCCGCCCGGGGAGTGAACCGGTCAGGCCCCGGGGGCGGATGACGATGGCGGGCTCGCGGTATCGGGGCCCGCCGTCTTCTTCCCGGCCAGGTCGGCGAGCTGCGCCTCGTAGCGCGACGCTTCCGCTTCATGTGCGGCGAGGGTGCTGCTGAGGCGGGCATAGGTATCGGCGTCCACCTCCTGATTCTGCTGCCGGGCGCGATAGACCGCGTAGCCGAGCGCCTGTGCCGCCTTGTCGGCGAGCTGGCGCACGCGGAACGCATCGAGGCGCACCTTGCCTTCATCGATCGCGCCCTGGGCCACTTTGCCGGCGCGATCCAGTTCGGTCTTCAGCTTGTCCCACAGTGCCATGGTATACCGCCGGGTCGGGGTGAGGGGTGGGCCACCGTACGAACGGTGGCTGCGGATGTTTCCCGAATGCAAGAGGCCCCCGCAACGCGGGGGCCTCTGATCGTTCGGAACAGCTTACGCCGCGGACGTCGTCTCGGCGTCCTGCGCGGGATAGACGCTGACCTTGAAGCGGAGCTTGTTCTTGTGCTCGAACTTCACGACGCCGTCGATCAGTGCGTAGATCGTGTAGTCGGTTCCGAGCCCAACGTTGCGCCCGGGATGCCACTTCGTGCCGCACTGCCGCACGATGATGTTGCCAGCCGTCACACGCTCGCCGCCGAACTTCTTGATCCCGCGGAACTGCGGGTTGCTGTCGCGGCCGTTGCGTGAGGAGCCGACGCCTTTCTTGTGAGCCATGGTCGCCTCTCGTCAGCCGAGGGTGATGTCGTTGATCCGGACTTCGGTGAACCCTTGCCGATGTCCCTGCTTCTTCGCGTAATTCTTCCGTCGCTTCATCTTGAAGACGACGATCTTCTTGTCGCGGCCGTGCTTCACGATCTCGCCGGACACCGATGCACCGGACAGCGTCGGAAGGCCCGTGCGGATGTCGGATCCGTCGGCGCCGAGGATGACTTCGTCGAACGTGATGGCATCGCCGGCGTCGCCTTCGCGGCTCGGAATGCGAATCGTCTGCCCGGGCTCGACACGAAACTGCTTGCCGCCGGTGCGAATGATGGCGTAAGGCATTGAATTAGTACTGGTTGCGGTACGGATAGCCTAACAAGCTAGCGGGCCCCCGTGGGGACGCGCAAGCCCGCGAGGCGCGTGGGCTGTCGGTGTCGGCTGAACGGTGGCGTCGCTGCCTGGAGGCAGAGGGGGTTGACGGCGGACGGCATAATCGATAACCTACTGGTTATGCAACCATCAGGTTATGGGCCCAGCGCCTCGCGCCACCTCGATGCCACGTTCTCCGCACTCGCCGACCCGACGCGACGGGCCATTCTCGCCCGGCTGGCATCGGGAGACGCGTCGGTCGCCGAACTGGCCGAACCGTTCGCGATGAGCCAGCCGGCGATCTCCAAGCACCTCAAGGTGCTCGAGCGCGCGGGGCTGGTCTCGCGCAGTCGCGATGCCCAGCGTCGCCCCCGGAGGCTCGAAGCCCGGCGACTCGCGGACGCCACCGCATGGCTGGAGAACTACCGCCGCTATTGGGAAGGCAACTACCAGCGCCTCGAAGCCCTGCTCGAGGAGCTGAAGCCCACACGCAGCAAACGCAGGCCCACCAGGAACTAGACGAGGAACCGGACGATGAAAAACGCCGTGAAGCCCACCGCGAAGCACAGCAATACCCTGCAGGTCACGACTCCCTCCGATCGCGAAATCGTCATGACCCGCGCGTTCGATGCTCCGCGGGCGCTCGTCTGGGAGGCACTCACCACGCCGGCTCTGGTCAAGCGCTGGCTGGGCGCCCGCGGGGGCTGGTCGATGGTGGTCTGCGAGATCGATCTGCGAGTCGGCGGCAGTTATCGCTACGTGTTTCGCAACGTCAGCGGAAAACAAATGGGGATGGGTGGCCTGTATCGCGAGGTCGTGCGGCCCGAGCGCATCGTCAACACCGAGCAGTTCGACGAGGCCTGGTATCCCGGCGAGGCAGTGGACACGGCGGTCCTGGTCGAGCGCGACGGGAGAACCACGCTCACCACCACGACACGCTACGCCTCCCGGGAAGCCCGCGACGGTGTCCTCAAGTCGCCGATGGAAAAGGGAGTGGCCGAGAGCTATGACAAGCTGGCCGAACTGCTGGCGTCGCACCGCGAATCGTCGTCAACCTGAAGGAGGTCGACATGAAAAAGATCACGCCCTTCCTGTGGTTCGACGGCAACGCCGAAGAGGCGATGAATTTCTACGTCTCGGTGTTCAGGAATTCGACGATCGGCAGCGTCAGTCGCTATGGAGATGCGGGACCTGGACCGAAGGGCACCGTCATGACTGCGACCTTTCAGCTCGACGGACAGGATTTCATGGCGCTGAACGGTGGCCCGCACTTCACGTTCACGCCGGCCATTTCGCTCTTCGTCAACTGCGAGACGCAGCAGGAAGTCGATGAGCTCTGGGAGAAGCTTTCGAGCGGCGGTGAAAAAGGGCAATGCGGCTGGCTCAAGGACAGGTACGGTCTGTCCTGGCAGATCATTCCGTCCGCAATGGGAAAACTGTTGCAGGACAAGGATCGCAAGAAGGCGAGCCGCGTCATGAACGCCATGATGCAGATGACGAGGATCGACATCAGCCGTTTGAAGGAGGCATACGATCAGGGGTGACCCACCGCGGTCACCCCTGATCGCACCGCTGGACACCGGCGGCCTCTACGCCACCGCGTACTGCTGCGTCACGTCCCGGCCCGCGCTCTTCACGACGAGTTTGAACTCATCCGGGCGAAGGAGTGGATCGTCGCGCAACTCGAGGCTGAACCCGGCGGACTTTTCCAGCGCGCGCATCAAGTCGCGCTCGCTCTCGAGCACGTACATCGCCACGTCCGGATGCAGCTTCACGAGCAGGCCATCGCGTTTTCCGTCCAGCGCCATCCGGCGAACCGACCGCTCCATCCGTCGCAGGATCGCTTCGGGAGTGAACACCCGGCCGGTCCCGGTGCACATCTGGCACGGCTCGGTCATGCTCTGGAGATGGCTCTGGCGGACTCGCTGGCGGGTCATCTCAATGAGCCCGAGGTCGCTGACGCCGAACGCCTTCGTTCGCGCGCGATCGCGGCCGAGATGGGTACGGAGCTCCTGAAGCACGCGTTCCCGGTTCTCCCTCGTCTCCATGTCGATGAAGTCGCACACGATGATCCCGCCGACGTCACGCAGCCGGAGCTGCCGGGCAATCTCCCGCGCCGCCTCGACATTCGTCTTGAGAATGGTCTTTTCCGGGTCTTTCTTCCCGGTATACCGGCC
>JANOCW010000037.1:0-12189 GCA_031412375.1 Gemmatimonadaceae bacterium
TCAGCTCAATGTTCATGCGATCGGTGATCGCGGGAATCGCGTGACGCTCGACGCGTTCGAAGCGGCGCTGCGCGCGGCTCCCGTGGCGGATCATCGCTTCCGCATCGAGCACGCGCAGGTCCTGCATCACGAGGACATTCCCCGCTTCGCGGAGCTCGATGTGATTCCGGCGATGCAGGCCGTTCACCAGACGAGTGACATGTACTGGGCGGGCAACCGCATCGGCCAGGGGCGGCTGTACGGGGCGTATGCCTGGCGGTCGCTGCTCAACACCGGCGCGATCATCCCCAACGGGAGCGATTTCCCCGTCGAGGACGTGAACCCCCTGCTGAGCTTTCACTCGGCGGTGTCGCGACAGGATGCGAAGGACTGGCCTACCGGCGGGTGGCGACCGGAGGAGCGGATGACGCGCGACGAGGCGCTGAAGTCGATGACCATCTGGCCGGCGTACGCCTCGTTCATGGAGGACATGGTCGGGTCCCTGGCCCCGGGGAAGCTGGCCGACTTCGTGATCCTGGATCGCGACATCATGCAGGTCGCCGAGCGTGACATTCTCGGCACGCGGGTCATCGCCACGTATCTCGGCGGCCGCGCCATCTATCGGCGTGCCGAGGGCGCAGGGAGCGCGAAGCCCTGACGCGGCGATGTCTCGCTCGCGCTATGCCGTCTCCGCGAGAAGCTCGGGCGGCACGTATCGCGCGACGATCGTCGATGCAGCGAGATGTCCGGTCACGTTGAGCACGCCCTTGAACAGGTCGGGAATCGCGTCGGCGGCAATGACGATGCCCAGCGCCTCGGCGGGAATCCCGAGCCCGGAGAGAAAGGGCGCCATGAGAAAGAGGCTCGCACTCGGGAGGCCGGGGACGCTGAAGCTCAGCATGATGCCCGCGCAGATGAGCGCGATGAGCTGTGGGTAGCCCAGCTCGATGCCGTAGAGGCGTGAGAGGAAGGGCAGCGTGATCGCCCACATGATGGGCGTCGACAGCCGGAACGTGGACACGGCGAGCGGCAGGACGAAGCTCGTGATGACCGGCGGGAGGCCGAGCACAGTGCGGGCACCTTCGACCAGCGCGGGGAGCGCTGCGAGCGACGAACGGGCACTGAACGCGACCGCCTGGCCGGGCGCGACGGCGCGCGCGAAGCGGGCGAGTGGGACTCTCCCGGCCACCACGGCGGCGATGTACAGCAGGATCGTGACGAAGACGATCACCGCGATCAGGATGACGATGTAGCTGGCGACGACGCCGACCGCGGCGAGCCCGATCTTCGACGCCAGCCCCGCGGCGAGCGCGAACACCCCGATCGGTGCGATCGCGATCACCCAGCCGACCAGCACGAGCATCGCGTCGGCCAGCGCACGAAACGCGTCAACCAGCGCGGTGCGGCCCTCGAGGGGAATGCGCGTGGCCGCAGCCCCGAGCAGCACCGCGAACACCACGAGCGGAAGCATGGCGCCGTCGGCTGCCGCCCGAATCGGATTGGAGGGCACGATGTCGATCAGCGTCTGCGCGAAGGTCGGCATCCGCGCGGCGTTGGCGGCCGCGGCGGCGGCATCGCCCGTTTGCAGCGCCGCCGTAGTCGCCTCGGTGATCGGGAGCAGCGCCAGCAGCGGCGGCGCAACGAGGACGCTCACCGCTCCGGCAACGCAGAGGAAGACGACGAAGATGAGGAACGCCCGCAGGCCGAGTCGTCCGGTGGAGCGCGCATCCGGCACCGATGCGATGACGCTGATAAGGAGCGAGACGACGAGCGGGATCAGGGTCATGCGGAGCGCATTGACCCAGAGATTGCCGACGGGCTCGGCGATCGAGAGGAACGCTCCGCCACCCAGGTCTCGCCACATCGTGGCGACGATGCCGGCGATAAGCCCCAGCACCAGCGCGACGAGCATCTTCGCGGTCAGCGACATCGACGGCGCGTCAACCGGCCAGTTCGACCTGAGCCGGCGGCGGTCGCTTCGCCATCAAGCGGCCGTCACCCAGAGGCGAGCGGCCACGAGGACGAGGAACACCGCGAACGACCGCTTCATGATCACCGGATTGAAACCGAGTCCGAGGCGCGCGCCAAGATACGCGCCGAAGAACAGACCCAGCCCGATCAGCAGTGAGGCGCGGACATTGATGTTTCCGCGCTGGTAGTACTGCCACGCTCCGAGTGCTCCCACCGGCATGAGCAGCGTCCCGAGCGAGGTGCCCGTCGCCATCGCGGGAGCGAAGCGAGCGAGCAGGATCAGCATCGGCACGATGACGATGCCGCCTCCAATGCCGAAGAGCCCGGAGAGGATGCCTGCGAGGAGGCCGATGCCGAGGAAGGTCGCGATGAGTGTCATGGCGTAAAGTCGGGGGCGCTCGCCGGGCCCGCAAGTTGCCGCCGGTCTACTTCCCCGCAGGGGTATTCCAGCGCTACCATCCGCCCCCGCCCACGTCGCGACATCCCCGCCCCCGCACAGCTCAACATGTTCAGCGATTCCTCGCTCGCCTTCCTGAAGAAACTGCTCGACACGCCCGGCCCTTCGGGGTTCGAAGGTGCGCCGGCGCGCGTCTGGCGCGACGAGGCCCAGCGCTTCGCCGAGGTGCGAGGGGATGTCGCGGGGAACAGCATCGCGACCGTGCATCCCGACGGTCGCCCGACGATCATGCTCGCCGGCCACATCGATGAGATCGGCGTCATCGTCACGTACATCGATGACGAGGGATTCGCCTACATCCAGCCCATCGGTGGCTGGGACGTGCAGGTCCTCGTCGGACAGCGCATTCGCTTCATCGGCAGCGACGGGCCGGTGTACGGCGTGGTCGGCAAGAAGCCGATCCACCTCCTGAAGACCGAGGACCGCGAGAAGGCGTCCAAGATCAGCGAGCTCTGGGTGGACATCGGCGCCCGGTCGAAGGCCGAGGGCGAGCAACGACTCTCGATCGGCGACGCCGGGGTCATCGACTCGCGAACGATGGAATTCCCGAACGGACGCATCGTGTCGCGATCGATCGACGACCGCATCGGTGCTTTCGTGGTGCTCGAGGCCCTGCGGCGCTACTCGGCGTCACCGGGCGTCGCGCAGGTCGTTGCGGTCGCCACGACCCAGGAGGAGATCGCGTGGCGCGGCGGCGGTGCCCTCGTCTGCGCGACATGCATCGATCCACGGATGGCGATCGTCGTCGATGTGACGTTCGCGACTGATCACCCGGGGATGGAGAAGAAGGAGCTCGGCGAGCACAAGCTCGGTGGCGGTCCTGTGTTCACGCGCGGGTCGATCGTGTCGCCGGTGGCCTACGAGCTGCTTCGCACGGCGGCGAAGGCACACGGGATCCCGTACTCCGTGCATGCGGCGGGTCGCGACACGAGCACCGACGCCGATGCGATCCACATCGCGCGCGAGGGTGTCGCCACGGCGCTCGTGTCGATCCCCAACCGCTACATGCACTCCCCCAACGAGATGGTGAGCCTCGACGATCTCGATCGCGCGGCGGAGTTGATCGCGCAGACGTGCTGCATGGTCGATGAGGAAACCGATTTTACGGCGCGGTAGAACCTCACGGGCTGGGCTTCAACGGCGAGGAGGGCTACAACTGCGAGGTGCCAGCGGCAAGCTGAAGAGCTGACAGCCTACAGCGGGGCGTCCAAACACTTCATGCAGCCCAGTGTCGTACCAAGGTGGCTCGCCCTGCCCTCGACCGTCGTCACCCATGCGCGCTCCTGCCACGGTGGATCGTGACGCACGTGTTGGCCGTGCCCGCACGCGAGCTCGGCGATCCAGTGCTGGTCGTCGTCCTTGTGGAAGCCGGTGATCGCCCGCTTGGGGGCGCCGTCATCGAACGGGCGCACCGGGGCTCCCCGTGATCCGGACCGTCCGCGATTGCGGTCTCAGCTCGCCGCCGCTGCCGCCGCGGCGTCTCTCGCCTGCTTGTTCTTCCCGACGATCGCTCCCGAGGGTGCGCCCCCAGGCGCGTGTGTGGAGGCGACCGTCACCAGTCCGCGGCCAAGGCCCTTGAGGTCATTGTGCCAGACCACCGTTCCCGAGCGGGGATCGAGGCGGGACAGCTCGCCGCTGTTCGCGGCATACAGCGCCTCTCCGTCCCAGAAGACAGTGACGAAATCCCCTCCGCGCAGCTTCGTGCGCCAGACTTCCATCCCGGTACTGTCGTCGAGGGCAACGACCGAGCTCCTGATCCCGACGTACACGAGCACCTGAGGATTGCGCGGCATCTGTCGCTCCGGGGGAATTGGGCTATTGGGCCACCCATGCGATGCGTGGCTTCGTCGCACCACGCTGGCTTCCGGAAGACGATGCCCTGTTCTCCCCCGCGAGGGAAGGCCCGCCTTTCAGTTCAGCTCCGCTCCGGCGCCTCGGCGCGTGGCGACTGCATGGCAACGCGAAGGACCGCCTCGCGCACCTCGCGCTCCTTGTCCGTCGCGAGCGCCTGCAGCACCGCGCGCGCCGCCGGTGTCCGCACGTCTCCGAGGGCGTGAACGGCAGCCACCCGCAACGCGACCGGCTTTTTCTTGAACAGGCGGCCGTCGGGCTCCGCAGCGGTGATCAGTCGGTTCACGGCGTCCGGCGTCGCGAGCCTGCCCAGCGCGGCGATCACCGCAAGCTGGACTTCCGT
This sequence comes from Gemmatimonadaceae bacterium, assembly GCA_031412375.1. GTDB lineage: Bacteria > Gemmatimonadota > Gemmatimonadetes > Gemmatimonadales > Gemmatimonadaceae > JANPKQ01. The sequence continues at coordinate 4,602 of JANOCW010000037.1, forward strand.
GTCCGACTCCTTGTCGAGTGCGCGGGTCAGGGTGCTCGCGGCCTTCGCTCCCTTGCGCCTCGCCAACCCGCCAGCGGCCTGGACGCGCACGAGCGGTGAAGCGTCGCCGAGCGCCCTGCGGAGCGAGTCGATAGCCACGGGCGTCCCGAGCCTCGATAGCGCGAGGGCCGCCACCCGGCGGACGCGCTCGTCCGCGTGCAGCAGGGCGTTCCCGAGGGCGGCTTCCGACTCGGTCGCATGCAGTTGGCCCAGCAGGTCGGCCGCGTTCCTCGCGACGTGCCAGCGCGGGGACGCCAGCATCTTCATCAGCACGGGGACCGCGAGCGGGAGCTTGAGCAGCATCTCGAAGAACCGCCTGCGGTCAGCGAGGCTGCGAGCGAGGGTGAGCTGGGTGATCAGCGCTGCCGCACCCGCCTCACCCGCGTGCACCAACACCCCCTGGATTCCCTCGGTGCGCGCGCGCGTTCGTGCGCCGGCCTGAGCGAGCAGGCGGAGCGACGCTGGCGTTATCAGTCGTTGGAGCGCCGCCGCGCATTGGGAAGTGAGCGCGCCGCCGCGCGGGTCACCCTGTCGTGTGACCAGACCGATCATCGCCTCGGCAAGGAGCTCGAGATCATCGTCCCGCGCCGCCTGTTCAGTCGCAATCACGAGGTCGTCGATCGTGCGCGTGACCTCCGGTGATCCGCCCGCACGATCCAGCAGCTCGAGCAGCTCGGTGGCACGCGTGCGAGGGAGCTGGTCGGGCTCCCCGGTTGCCGCCCCGGAACCGCGCGCTCCGCCGCCAATGATCGGGTAGGTTCCGGAGATTCCGCTCTTTCGTCGCGGCATCGACCCGCCCACCCTGGGATGCGAACCGCTCCTGCGTGCCGAAGCGGGAGCATCGATCGCGGGAACGCGTCCGCTCTTGCGGCGGGGGGAGGTCGGCGTGTCGACGACGGGTACCATGCCGCTCTTGCGGCGAGGGGACGTCGGTGTGTCGACGACGGGAACCATGCCGCTCTTGCGGCGGGGAGAGGTCGGCGTATCGACTTTCAGTGCGGTGCTCTTGCGCCGGGGAGCCGTGATCGCATCGACCGTCTTCGCGAAAGCACTCTTGCGACGCGGGGCCGCGGGCGTCGTCGCCTCGGGGGCCGCGACACTCCCTGCCTCGGGCGGAGTCGGGCGAGATCTTCCCGCCTCGGCGATTGGATCCACGCGAACGGTTTTCATCCCGGCGATGAGCGGCGTGCTCTCGGCCGAGGCAACCAGCCAGCGTGCGGTGGCGAGCACATCGCTCGGAGCCGCGCCCGCCTCGAAGGCAATGGCCGCAATCGACTGCGAGGAAATCCTGAGGGCGAGTGCGGTCGTCTCCGCGTCAGCGGGCACAATGGAGCGATCGACAAAAAGGATGTCGCCATCGGCGCTCAGCGCAGCTGGTCCGCCGTGCAGGCTGGCGAGGCAGCGTCGCAGGGCCGCCTTCTGGGCAGCGATGTCGATACGCTCGTCCAGCAGCTGGACGAGCGTCGCGAACTCCTTCGCGAACCGGACCTGATGTTCCATGACTCGATGACGAACGAGCCGGGCGAGGGGTTCCATCGGGAACGAGCGACGGTGGCCAGGCCGCCTCGCTGGATCGCCACTGCCGCGCGCCGTAACATTCCCTCCCCGCAACATCTCCCGGATCGCATCGCGAACCGGTTGCCCCCCCGGAAGGAGACTCTCATGCATCGCCTCGTCTGGTCGCCGGTCCTGCTGCTGGCCTGTCTCGGGACTGCGCGAATCGACGCGCAGGAGTCCCGCGGCAGCGGAACTGTCGTCCTGCGAGCCGCCCGGCTGATCGACGGCACGGGCGCGCCGGTGGTGCAGAACGGCGTCGTCGTCGTCACCGATGACCGAATCGTCGCCGCCGGCGCCAGTGGGCGCGTGAGCATCCCTGCCGGCGCCCGAACGATCGACCTCGGCGACGCGACCCTCCTCCCGGGGTTCATTGACACGCACACCCACATCATCGGCCGTACCCTCGGCGATCCGCAGGGGGACATGGCCGCGGTGAAGGACTTCCGCGCATACGGCGCGATCCTCGCCGTCGGCAACGCCGAGCGCACGCTGCTCGCCGGCTTCACGACGATCCGCAATGTGGGGTCGGAGGGGTTCGACGACATCGCACTGCGCACGGCGATCACCGACGGTCGCATCCGCGGTCCGCGCATGCAGACAGCGGCCCACTCGCTGGGCATCACCGGCGGCCACTGCGACGAGAACGCGTATCGGCCAGGGCTGATCGAACGCGGACTCGAGCAGGGTATCGCGAATGGTCCCGCGGAGGTCCGCGCCGCGGTCCGGTACCAGGTCAAGTACGGCGCTGATGTGATCAAGACCTGCGCGACGGGGGGCGTACTCTCGGAGGGCGATGCGGTCGGGACGACGCAGTACGACTTCGATGAGCTCAAGGCGATGGTGGACGAGGCGGCGAAGCACGAGCGCCGCGTCGCCGCCCACGCCCACGGCGCGGAAGGGATCAAGATTGCGACGCGGGCCGGCGTTGCCTCGATCGAACACGGCTCATTCCTCGATCTCGAAGGCGCCCGGCTGATGCGCGATCATCGCACCTGGTTCGTGCCGACGCTGATGGCCGGCGAGGCGGTCGAGCGGTTCGCGAAAAATGGCGTGCTCAAGGGATTGCGCGCCGAGAAGGCGCTGGCCGCCGCGGCGGCAATGCGCAACGCGGTGAAGATCGCGGCGGCGAATGGGGTCCCCATCGCGCTGGGCACCGACGCGGGAGTGATCCCGCACGGGACCAACGGCCATGAGTTCACCCTGCTCGTCCAGTGGGGCGGCCTCAAGCCGATGGAGGCGATCGTCGCCGGGACGCTCAGCGCCGCCAGAGTCCTCGGCTGGGAGAAGAACGTCGGCTCGCTCGCGGCGGGAAAGTGGGCCGATGTGGTCGCCGTGCCGGGTGATCCGACCGCAGACATCACGCGGATGGAGCGGCCCCTGTTCGTAATGAAGAACGGGGTGATCTACAAGGCGCCCCCGGGGGCGGCGGGAGCGATCGTGCCCTAGGGCTGCGCGTGCCCCTTCACGCCTGGTCATCGGCGCGCTACGTCATCCCCTTGCCGGACGGTCACCGGTTCCCGATCGCGAAGTACGCGCTGCTTCGCGATCGGGCGCTCGCCGATGGGCTGATCGCGGCGGATTCAATGCACGAACCACCGCGAGCGACGCTCGACGACCTGCTGCTCGTTCATACGCAGCGCTACGTCAACAGCATCATCGACGGTACGCTCACCGCGGAGGAGCAGCGGCGCATCGGGTTTCCATGGTCGCCGCAGCTGGTCGAACGGTCGTTGCGCGCCGTCGGCGGAACGTGCGAGGCTGCAGCGGCGGCGCTCCGCGACGGCGTTGCGATCAACCTCGCTGGCGGGACCCACCACGCCTTTCCCGACCATGGCGAGGGGTTCTGTGTCTTCAACGATGTCGCCGTCGCGATCCGATCGTTGCAGCACCGTGGAGCGGTTGGCCGCGCAGCGGTGATCGATCTCGACGTGCACCAGGGCAATGGAACCCACGCGGTGTTCGCCGGTGATGCCAGCGTGTTCACCTTCAGCATGCATGGCGGGAAGAACTATCCCTTTCGCCTCGCCGATGCGGTCTCGCCGGGAGCGGGCGACCCGCACTCGTACGGCGTGCGCGTGCCGGGGTGGCTGGACATCGACCTCGCCGATGGCACGGGAGACGATGACTACCTGCGCATCCTCGCCGATGCCCTGCCCGCGGTGCTTGTCTCGGCCGCCCCCGATCTCGTGGTGTACCTCGCTGGGGCGGACTCCCACGAAGGCGACCGGCTGGGCCGGATGCGGTTGACGTTCGCCGGCCTCGAACGACGGGATGCGATGGTGCTCGAAGCCTGTCGGGACGTGGGCATTCCGGTGGCAATCACCATCGCGGGCGGGTACGGCCACACGATGGACGATACGGTGCGGGTGCATCTGAATACGATTCGCGTGGCGGCGCTTTTCCGATGAGGGAAAAACGGCGAGGTGCCAGCGGGGAGCTGAAGAGCGGTCAGCGTTCAGCGGGGGTTACATTGGCCGGGTGCCACAAATCCCGCCTCCGCGTGCCGATGGCCGCACGACCACCACGTCAGTCCCGCTCTACTGGGCCGCCTACGGTCCTGAGGGCGCGCCGCAACTCCTCGTGCTCCACGGCGGTCCGGGTGCGCACCACGATTACCTGCTGCCGCAGATGCTGGAGCTGGCCTCGGACCACGAGCTCATCTTCTACGATCAGCGCGGGGGCGGCAGGTCGCGGACGGACGACCGCGAGCCGATCACCTGGAAGACGCACGTCGACGATCTCGCCGCCATCGTGACGGAGCTCACGCGAGGGGCGCTGTCGATCGTCGGATATTCATGGGGTGGATTGCTCGCGTTGCTGCACCTAGTCACCAGCGCCAGCGGAAGCGTGACGCCGGCGGTGCGGCTCGTGCTGATCGACCCGGCCCCGGCAACGCGCCAGTACCGCAGCCGATTCGAGCAGGAGCTCGCGCGACGGCAGTCCGGCCCGGCTGTCGCGGCGCTGCGCGAGGAGCTGGCGGCTTCCGGGCTCCGCGAACGGGATCCCGACGCGTACCGCCAGCGCATGTTCGCGATCAGCGTTGCCGGGTATTTCGCGAAACCGGCTGCAGCGTGCGACCTTACCCCCTTCCGGGTTCTCGCGCGGGTGCAGCAGTCCGTTTGGGAAAGTCTCGGCGAGTTCGACACCATCGCGGATCTCGGCGCCGTCGTGTCGCCCCCGCCCACACTGGTCGTTCACGGCCGGGAGGATCCCATTCCCCTCGAGTCGTCGGAACAGACCGCTCACGCACTGGGTGCCCGGCTGGTGGTGATCGAGCACAGTGGCCACGTTCCGTACGTCGAGCAGCCGCGTGCGCTCTTTGCCGCGGTTCGCGCCTTCCTCGACGAGACCGCTCACCTGGCAAGAGGCTGACGCATGGCGAACAGAGACGACGGAGAGCAGCCGCATGTCGCGACACTCGATGTCGACGGGAAGACCTACAACGTGACGCTGCGCATCGTCTATGACGGGATCGAGTACGTCGGGCGGTTGTGGTTCGCGAGCGATGAATGGGATGAAGTCGGCATACCTGACCGCGGTGGCATCACCGGTCGCACCCGCGACGAAGTCGTTGCCGCTGCGAAGCGCCTGACGACCGACGACTTCCAGCTCCGCTACCGCCGTGCGTCAGCAGAAAAACGCCGCTTCCTCGGATTGCGCCGCGCCACGGAAGACATCCTTGCCAAGATCCGCTACCTCAATCAGGTCGCCGTGTCGATGCGGGCGGGGCTCCTCGATGTGGAAGGTGCGGCACAGGAGATCGGCCTGACCGAGCGGCAGCTTCACGATCTCATCGACCATCTTCGGTCGCACGCGGGCGTCGAGGAATAGCCGGCCGGCGCGCCGGCGGCGGTATATTCCGGCATGGATTCCCGCACCGCCGCGCACGTCCTCTCGCAGATCAGCGCCCTCGTCGAGCTTCAGGGCGGCAACAAGTTCAAGGCGCGAGCCTACCAGTCCGCGGCGAAGGCGATCCTCGGCCTCGACCTCGACGACCTGACCCCGATGCACCGCAGCGGGCAGCTGCAGGCGGTCGCGGGGATCGGGCCCGCGACGCTGGCCGTGGTCCGCGACCTGATCGAGACGGGGGAATCGCGCTACTTCGACCAGCTCCGTGAAGCCACGCCGGAGGGCATGCTCGAGATGCTTCGCGTGCCCGGGCTCGGGATCGCGAAGATCCATACGATCCGTGAAGGCCTCGGCATCCAGACGCTGCACGACCTCGAGGACGCCGCACGCGATGGCAGGCTGGCGAAGCTCCCGAAATTCGGGAAGAAGACCGCCGACAAGATCCTCAAGGGCATCTCCTTCCTTCGCGAAAGCGTCGCGCTCGAGCTGTATCCCCAGGCGGCGGGCGAAGCGATGCGGCTGCTCGCGGGAATCCGCCGCCATCCGGAAATCGTGCGCGCGGAGCTCGCGGGGTCGGTGCGCCGGCGACGCGAAGTGATCGGTGACATCGACATCGTCGCCGCCTGCCGCACCGACCCTGTCCGGGTCGCGGCATCCTTCACGCGTGTGGCCGGAGTGCGCGAGGTCGTGGGTACGGGTGAGGCGAGCGTCACGATCCGCTACGTGGATGGCATCCGTCTCGACCTGCACTGCGTTCCTCTGGCGGACTTTGCCATCGCGTGGTGGCGCGCAACCGGCAGCGACACCCATCTCGACGACGTACGGGCCCATGCCGCGGAGCGCGGGCTTGCATTCGCCGGCGATCTCCTGCGTGACTCCTCGGGATCGCGGGTGCAGATCGACGATGAGGAAGCGCTGTTCGCCGCGCTCGGCCTGCCCTGGATTCCGCCCGAGCTGCGGGAAGGCGCCCGTGAAGTGGAGGCCGCGCTGCGCGGTGGGATCCCCTCGCTCGTGGATTACGCCGACATCCGTGGTGTGCTGCACTGTCACTCGCGCTACTCCGACGGGACCGCGAGCATTCCGGAGCTCGTCGAGGCCGCGCGAAAGCGCGGATGGTCATATATCGGAATCTCCGACCATTCGGAGTTCGCGTTCTACGCCGGAGGGCTGAACCGGGATGCCATCCTGGCCCAGCACGAGGAGATCGACGGCATCAACGCGGCGCTCACGGACTTCCGGGTGCTGAAGGGAATCGAAGCCGACATCCTCCCCGACGGACGGATCGACTACGACGAATCGATCCTCGATCGGTTCGACTACGTCATCGGATCCATCCACTCGCGCTTCGCCATGGGGGGCGCCCAGATGACTGAGCGCGTGCTCACCGCGCTCGACAACCCCCACCTCAGCATCCTTGGCCACCCCACCGGGCGGCTGCTGCTGACGCGAGAGCCGTACGCCATCGACCTCGATGCCGTGATCGAGAAGGCGGGGGAGCGCGGCGTGGCGATCGAGCTCAATGCCGATCCGCACCGCCTCGACCTCGACTGGCGTTTCTGCCCCGCGGCCAAGCGGAGCGGGGCGAAGATCGAGATCGGCCCGGACGCGCATTCGACCCAGGCGCTCGACAACGTGCACTTCGGCATCGGCATCGCGCGGAAGGGATGGCTCGAGGCGGGCGATGTGCTCAACACCATGTCCGCCGATGGTGTGCTCGCCCACGCCGCGCGACGACGGTCGTCATGAAGAGGCGGGCAACCCCGAAGGAGCTCGCCGCACCGGCGCAGGGCGTGCTTCACAATCGCACTCGCCGGGGCGTGAAGCGCGGCGCCGCGCTGAAGGCGCATGCCACCGAGGTGTATGCGCGCCTCTCGCGCGAATATCCCGACGCCCACTGCGAGCTCGATTACCGGAACCCGCTCGAGCTGCTCTGCGCGACGATCCTCAGCGCCCAATGCACCGACAAGCGCGTCAACATGGTGACGCCGGCGCTCTTCGCGCGCTACCCGAACGCGCGCGCGCTGGCCGATGCCGATCCAGCGGAGCTCGAGGAGATCATCAGGAGCACCGGCTTCTTTCGCAACAAGACGCGGAGCCTGCTCGGCATGTCGAGCGCGGTGGTCGAGCAGCACGGTGGCGAGGT
>JANOCW010000038.1:0-4099 GCA_031412375.1 Gemmatimonadaceae bacterium
CGGCGCGCGGCGCCGCGAAGCACCCATCCTAATAAGGTGCCTCTGTTGTCGTTCGTCCCTTGGTCTTAGTGGGTGCTCTGCTGATGGTGTATATCTTCGCGCGCGTAATTGTCTTGTTGGCCGCGCGCGCGGCGCTGCTGATTTCCGTCGAGACCACGAAGAGCGCCCGCCTCGTTCTGGTAAGACCCGCTGACGTAGAACCGAACGCTGGCGAACTTGCCCGTGGCATCTGCGGCGTTCAACATTGTTGGATTACGCCGGGTCATCTGGGCGATGACGTTGTAGTAGCGCTCGGGCCAGATCTGCGACTGGAACGTATTCTGAAGCTCACCGCTGCTCGCCGAGAGGGCAGCCCATTGAATGTTCTGCGGCGTACGGTTGGTATCCGCATTAACACTGTTGATGCGCATGATCTCGTCCATCCAGCGGGTCGTGCGCGAGCAGGATGCAATGTTCGCGGACCCCGCAAAGCAGAAGCGTTGGCCTGTCTCATTAAGCTGGAGCTGGTGGTTGATCGGCACACCGTAGTCGAGGCCGTTCAGGTCGCTGAAGCCGAACTCGGAGCGAAGTCCAAACTTCACGCCGTCTTCGCCGCTGCCGCCGCGCTTGGTTCGAATGGTGATGACGCCATTGGCGGCTCGCGTCCCGTAGAGAGAGGCACCTGCCGCGCCCTTGACGACTTCAACCGATTCAATGTCGAGCCCGCCGAGATCCTCCAGGCTGCCGACGTTCATAATCGCGCCGTCGACGATGATCAGTGGACCCTGGCCGCGGCCCGTCGCGTTAATCGAGTTCGGCCCGCGCAGCATGATCTCGGGGCTGCTCCCCGGACGGCCGCTCGTCTGGGCGACGCGAAGCCCCGCGACCTTGCCGGACAGCGCGCGGAGCGGGTCGAGGGCGGGGACCGGGAGGTCCTCCGCGGTGATGCGGCCGACTGAAAACGGCACCTTGGACCGCTCGACACCCTCACCGATGACACCGGTGACGACGACTTCCTCGAGGCGATTGAGATCCTGCTTGAGGGAGAAGTCCACGGTCTGTGGCCCCGCTGCGATGGTGATCGGCCGGGAGCTGGCGAGGTGCCCGATCCGGCGGACCCTCAGGACTGCCGGCTGTCCACTGACACGGGCGGCGGGTACGGTGATCGTGTAGCGACCCTGGGCATCGGTAGTCGCCGCGAGATTGAGCTCCGTGATGTACACGGTCGCAATCTCGAGCGGATTGCCCTGCTCGGACATCACGCGGCCGGTGATCGTGGCGCCCTGACCGAGCGCCAGACCGGGGAGCCCGATGAGGAGGGTGAGGGCGAAGAGGATGGGGATGAACGGATGCGAACGGCGATGACAGAGACTGGACATGCGTACCTCGGATTGTGCGGGGGGATCGAGGCTGCTGCGCACGGGGGACCGACGGGAGGGGACCCGTGGGGGCGCGACGCATTTCGATAGTGGGATGCGGCACCCGGTCGCGCAAGAGGGAATACCTCCCCCTCCCTTGAAAGCGATGCATCGATGCAACACTCCGACCCTTCAGCTAGGCGCCGCCCGCGACCTCGCGCACCTGCAATGCCTGATCGGTGCTCCGCCGTCGGGGGAGCGCACCGGCGTCCCGCTGCCCCAATCCGCTGCCGGCTCGCGAGTCCAGAGACGCCGTCACCGGTGTAAGCCGGAAGACTTCGGCGAACGCGGCGGCGATCGTTCGCTCCACCTGCAGGGCATCGGGCTCGCGCCCGAGCTCGCGCGCGATCGATGTCATCACCACGCCGTCGATGCCGCACGGAACGATCAGGTCGAAGAACGAGAGATCAGTGGTCACGTTGAGGGCGAAGCCGTGCCACGTCACCCAATCGCGCGCATGCACGCCGATCGACGCGATCTTCCGTCCCTCGGTCCAGACGCCGGTGAGTCCAGCGTGCCGATTGGCCACGACGCCGAGGTCATCGAGTCCCCGGATAAGGGCTTCTTCGACCTGGCGCAGGTACCAGTGGAGATCCTGCTTATGGCGCTTGAGATCGACGATCGGATAACCGACGAGCTGGCCGGGCCCGTGGAACGTGACGTCGCCGCCACGTTCAACCTCGTGGAACTCAACGCCGCGGGCCGCGAGGAACGCCGGCGTGCACCGCATGTGCTGACTCTTCACGGTGCGTCCGACCGTGACGACCGGAGGATGCTCGACGAGGAGCAGCACATCGTGCGGGACCGTCCCTGCAATGCGGGCGGCGGCGATGTCCCGCTGTAGCACGAGCGCTTCCCCGTAGGGCAACAATCCGGCGGAGACGACCCAGAGCTCGCGCGTCATGCCTGCCAATCCACGCACCGACCGTGCCCAAACCCCGGGAAGCCGCGCTGCTGCAGCGCCTCCGGGGCCGCGCCTCACGCGTGAATCATCTTCCCCATCGAATCGAGTGCGGCCTCTGCCACGGCTTCGGCGAGGGTCGGATGCGCATGGATGGCGAGGTCCACCTCTTCCACGGTGTACTCGTTCTCGCGGGCGACCACGAGCTCGTGGATCAACTCAGTGGCGTGCGCACCGATGATGTGCGCCCCGAGGATCTCCCCGTACTTCGCGTCGCGAATGATCTTGACGAAGCCCTCGGTCTCACCGGAGGTCCGCGCGCGTCCATTGTTCGAAAAGGCGAAGCGTCCGACCTTGTAGTCGATCTTTCGGTCCTTGACCTGCTGCTCGGTGAGCCCGATCGAGGCGATCTCGGGGTGGCAGTAGGTTGCGTTCGGGATGTTGCCGTAGTTCAGGAGGTGGATGTGCTCCTGGCCGGCGAGCACCTCGGCGACGATGGCCCCCTCCCGCGATCCCTTGTGTGCCAGCATCGGCGGGCCGGCGACATCACCGACGGCGTAAATCCCCTTTGCGGTGGTCTCCATCCGCTCGTTGATCCGGATGAATCCGCGCTCGGTGAGCTGCACCCCGGCTTCCTTCAAGCCGATTCCGTCAACGACCGGAGCACGGCCAGTCGCCACCAGCACCTTCTCGGCCTTGATCTCCTGCTTCTTGCCCCCCGCCTCGATGGTGAGCGTCACGCCGTCCTTCGACACCTTCGTGCTCTGCAGCTTGGCGCCCGTGATCACGTCGATCTTCCGCTTCTTGAAGCTCCGGGTGAGCTCGACCGAAATGTCCGCATCCTCGAGGGGCAGGATGGTCGCGGCGATGTCGATCAGGGTCACCTGGACGCCGAAGGCATTGTAGACGTCGGCGAACTCGCATCCCACCGCACCCGCGCCGACGATCGCGAGGGTCTTCGGTGCCTGCGGAAGGTAGAGGGCCTCGTCCGACGAGATGACGGTCGTTCCATTCAGCTCGAGTCCGGCCTGCGGCAGCCCTTTCACGCGGGAGCCGGTCGAGATGACGATACCCTTCTTCGCGTCGTGCTTCTCGTCCTTGCCGTCGGTCGTCCTGACGGACACCGTATTTTTCCCGGCGAGCGTCGCGGTCCCCTTGATGTATGTGATCTTGTTCTTCTTGAAGAGGAACTCGACGCCCTTCACGTTCTGCTCGCTGACGCCCTTGGATCGCTTCGAGGCAACACCGAAGTCGAGCTTGACGTCTCCGATGGTGATCCCGAAATCGGCGGCATGTCGCACCCGATTCGCCAGCTCCGCGGCGGCCAGCAATGCCTTCGCCGGAATGCAGCCCCATGCGACGCACGTGCCCCCGGCCTTGTCGCGCTCGATGACCGCCGTGGAGAGCCCGAGCTGCGCTGAGCGGATGGCGCCGACATAGCCTGCCGGCCCACCACCGATGAAGATCACGTCGAAGGAAGCCATTGCCTCGAAATCATTGAAGGAGCGGTGACCAGAGTCGGTCAGTAGATCAGCATTAGCGGGTTCTCGAGCATCCGCCGGAGGGTCTGGAGGAACCGGGCGCCGATCGCGCCGTCGATGACGCGATGGTCGCAACTCATCGTGACCCGCAGTCGGCTGTGGATCTCGATCTCTCCCTTCACGACGACGGGCTTCTTCTCCACGGCGCCGATCGCGAGGATGCCGGCCTCGGGCGGATTGATGATCGCGGTGAACTGATCGATCCCGAACATGCCGAGGTTCGACACGGAGAAGGTCGACCCCGTGTATTCCTCGGGCTT
>JANOCW010000039.1:0-17468 GCA_031412375.1 Gemmatimonadaceae bacterium
GTGCGTCCACCCATCACGCCGCCCTTCCACGACCAGATGCCGACATCGGAGAACTGGCCGAAGCGGATCAGGTCCTGCCGGCGATGCCCCTCGAGCAGCAACTCGCGGGAACGCTCGTCGAGGATGAACTGGAGCGTCATCTGGCTGTCCGTGATGTTTCCGCTCGCATCGCCGTACGCACGCAGGCGCAGCGCGTTGATGTAGCCGAGGGCGGTCGGGCGGCTACCGCCGCCGCCACGCACCACTGCTTCCGCGTACATCAGGTACGCGTCGGCAAGGCGGAACATCGGGAAGTCGGTGTCGGGGAATGTCAGGTGCGAGCCCACCGCTCCAGTCGACGTCACGTTACGGTACTTCGGCCCGCCATACCCATGGCTGTTGTCGCCGATATTCGCAATCGTCTTCGTCCGGCCGGTGGAGTCGATGTACGATGTGCGGGCATCGGGCCCACGAATGCCGCCGGCGTAGCGGTCCACCGCCTCGGGCCGGAGCCGGAGGCCGTACCAGCCGCCGTCGATACCGAACGCCGCGGCGTCCATGTTGGCGCCGACCGCTGCGTGCACCAGGTAAGTCATGCCTCCCCAGGTGCGCGTGCGCTGCCCGTCGAAGGGCACCGTGAAGATCAGCTCCGGCGACGTTTGGTTGTCAGCCGAGAACATGCGCAGAAAGTTCGGGTCGAGCGTGTACCGCGTCGAGGCAATGACGGCCTCTGCAGCAGCGCGGGCATCGGACCAGCGCTCGGTTCCCGTATAGACCTTGGCATTCAGGTACAGCTTAGCGAGGATCATGTCCACGGCGCCCTGGCTCGCCCGGCCGTAGTTGTCGCCCGTGCTGCCCACCGGCAGCAGCGGGCGGATGGCCTTGAGCTCCGACTCGACGAATGCGAACACCTCGGCGCGCGGCGCCTGCCTGGGCAGGGAGCCCACATCGAAGTTCTCGTCGACGAGCGGGACATCGCCGAAGAGGTCGACGGCGTGATAGTAGCTGAGCGCGCGGAGGAATCTCGCTTCGGCGCGGTACCCTGCGATCACCGGCCTCGCCTGCGCGGTCGTGCCGCGACTCGACAACTTGGCCTCCGTCGTCTCGCGCAGGAACTGGTTGGCCAGCGCCACCTGGTAGAAAATCCGCGCGAACATCGCCCGGGTGAACGGGTTTGACGCGGACCACAGCTGCGTATTGAGCTCGGGCAGGCCGACGTCGTTGAGCCACCCGATGATGACCTCGTCGGTCGGCAGCTCCTGCATCTGCCAGTAGCCACGAACGTACTGCGAGAACCCCTCGTCGATCCCCTGAATGTCGGCGTTGCCCGCCGGCCCGTCCTGCCCGGTCACGGCGAGGCCTGCGTACAGTTTCGCGAGCAGGGCCCGGTACGAGGCCGGATCGGTGAAGATGGCCGCGTCGGTGACGGAGCTCTTGGGTTCGACCGTCAGGTCGCCACATGCGAGCGCAGCGACGACCAGCGCGCCGCCAGCAATGATTTTTGTGCCGTACTGCATTCTCATGACTCTCTCTCCCTCGTTGTCCCGAATGAATATGGCGGCACGCCCTCGCCGCGAGGCGAAGGCGTCAGTTCGTGTCTGATCAGAAGCCGACCGACAAGCCGGCCAGGAAAGTGCGCGAACGTGGATAGATGTTGTTGTCGATGCCGTTCACGCCCGCCGTCGGGTCCACGCCACTGTACTCCGTGCTCGTGAACACGTTCTGGATCGTGCCGAAGACACGGGCGCCCTGCAGGTTGCGAATCCCGGCGAAGGTGTAGCCCAGGGTCAGGTTGTCCATCCGGATGAACGAGGCCTTCTCGACGTAGACGTCCGAAAGGGACTGCGCTGCCACGAAGCCGGTCTCCAGCACCGATGAGTGCAGGTTCACCGGCGCACGGGACGGCGTCAGGACGCTGTAGTGACCGAAGTTCGACGCGACGTTGTTGTAAACATAGTTCCCCAGGTACGCGCGCAGCGTCGTGCTGGCATCGAATCCGCGCCAGGTCACGTTCGACGTGTGCCCGAAGATCCACTTCGGCGCCGGATCCTTGTACGCGCGGAGGTCACTCGTGTTGATGATCCCATCTCCGTTGCGGTCGACGTACATATCCAGGTCGACACTGGAGGCGACCGGTTTCCCGTTCACCCGCTTGTGCTCGTAAACGTAGAAGGTGTTGACCGGCTGGCCCGGCTGGAACACCTGAATGGTCGTCCCCACACCGCCGGAGATTCCGCCTGTGGCAATGCTCGTGATCCCGGGCCGGTCGATGCTGAGCAGCTCGTTCGTGTTATGCGACGCGTTCAGGTTGGCGTTCCACGAGAAGCCTCGCGGCCCACCATCCAGCACGCGGGCGTCGAGCGAAAGCTCCACGCCGCGGTTCCGCACGCTCCCGATGTTGGTGGTGATGAAGTTCGAGAGCGCCGTGCCCGCCGCGGTCGGGACGTTGAACAGCAGGTCCGACGTCTTCTTCGTGTAGTAGTCGATCGTGCCCGAGAAGCGGCCATCGAGAAAGCCGAAGTCGAGCCCCACATTCGTCGAGGCCGTCTCCTCCCACTTCAGGTTTGGATCGGACGCGCTTGGCCGGATCGTGGAGACGAACGTATTGCCGAACTGCGCCTGGGCCGTCGTCTGACCGAAGCCATAGCTCGTGTACGCCAGGTAGTTGCCGACGGACTGGTTTCCGTTCTTGCCCCACGAGACGCGCAGCTTCAGGTCGGAGAGTGGGAGGCGATCCTTGAATCCCGGCTCATCCAGCACCCGCCACGCGAACGCCGCCGAGGGAAAGGTGCCGTACTGGTTGGTGGTCGCGAACCGCGACGATCCGTCCCGGCGGACGGTGGCCGTAAAGAGGTAGCGATCGAGCAGGTTCCAGTTGGCGCGGGCAAACCCCGACACCAGCCGGCTCTCGTCGATGCTGTAGTAAGGGTTGGTTTCAAAGGACGACGGCACGCCGCTCAGCCCGAGAAGATCTGTGCTGAGGCCGGACGCATTGAAGGAGCCGTAGTCGCCGCGGAACCGCTCGGTCGAGTAGCCGGCCGTCAGGTCCACGTCGCTCGCGTACTGATCGAAAGTCCGCTCGTAGGTCGCATACGCATCGAGCACGGTGTTCTGCTGCTCCGGGCTGTTCCGGTTGAGGTTGCCGCGGAAACGGGAATCGCCCTTGAGCTGCGAGGTGACGAAGCTCGGCACGAACGTCGTGCGGTTGGCGCGCACCAGGTCGAAGCCAGCGCGTACCGTTGCCGACAGTCCGGCAATGAACGGAATCTCGTACTCGCCCTCGAAGTTCCCGATGGTCCGTAGCGTCACGCCCTCGTCCTGAACCTGCGCCAGCTCGGCGATCGGGTTGTTGGGGGCCAGGTTGACGAGGGCCCCCGCGGCGTTCCTGTACTCGAAGAAGCCCGCATCACTCATGATCGGCTGGGTCGGGGCGAAGGCGACCGCCGAGCCGAGGACACCGCCTGGAGTGAAGGAGTCTTTCGCGCGCGACCCCTTTAAGTGAGCACGGAGGGTGAAGCGGTCGCTGAGCAGCACGTCGGCATAGTTGAGCGATGCCGAGACGCGCTGCGTCCGCGTGCCCTGAAGCACGCCGTTCTGTTCGAGGTAGCCGAGCCCGAGGCGATAATTCATGTCCTCGCCGTTGCCGTTGATCCCGAGGTTGTGTTCGATGCCCCCCGCGTTCTGCAGGATCGCGTCGTACCAGTCGGTGTTCGCGCTACCGAGCGCGGCGACGTTCGACGGCGCGTACTGCGTCACCGCGGCGCGATATTGCGCTGCGGTCACGAGATCCGGGCCACCCGTGACCCGCGAGCCCGAGACGCTGCCGTTGTAGGTGAACTGCGGGCCGCTGGCGCCAGACTTCGTCGTGATGATGACGACCCCGTTCGCGCCGCGCGATCCGTAAATGGCTGTCGACGAGGCGTCCTTGAGCACCGTGACGCTCTCGATGTCGTTCGGGTTCAGGAAGTTGAGCGGATTGCGGCCGGCCGACGCGCCGCCGCCCACCGTGATTGGAACCCCGTCGACGACGTAGAGCGGTTCGTTGGTCGCGGTCACCGAGGTACCGCCACGAATACGGATCGCCATTCCGCCGCCGGGCTCGTTGTTGTCCACCACCTGGACGCCGGCGATCTTGCCCTGGATCAGCTGCTCCGCGCTGATGATCCGCCCCTTGTTGAACGTCGTCGTATCGACGCTCGAGACGACGCCCGTGACATCGCGGACGTTCTGGCTGCCGTAGCCGACCACCACCACATCGCTCAGTACCGTCGTGTTTCGCTGGAGCCGGAAGTCCACCATGGGGGGGGCATCCGCCGTGACGACGACACCGACCATCGAATCCGCGGCGTATCCGATGCGGGTGACGCGCACCTTGTAGGTGCCGGGAGCCACGGCGACGGTGTATCGGCCATCGTCGCGCGTCAGGGCGCCGGCGCCCGCGCCGACTACCGTGACCTGCGCGCTGCCGAGGGGTGCGCCCGCCTCACCTGTCGTGACCGTACCGGTAATGGTTCCCGTCTGTGCGAAGGCCGACCCGGCCGCGAACAGCAGTGTGAATGCGCTGACTAGACCTGTACGCCACATCATTCCTCCAGGGGATTGGGACCTGCGTTGGAGCCTCGAAATTTGCATGGGGACTGTCGATCCTGTTCACCAGCGGGACCGTCGCAGACGCGGCATCTGACCGACGGGGCCGGTTCAGCAGCGCGTGAACACCCGCCTTGGGGTAGGCGACGGCATGTCTCGCACGCGGGCTTTCGGATCGCTTCGGCGACCGGCATCAGTCGCGGCTCCGTCTAGCTGGGAGCTGGTATTGGGCGCCACACTTTACCGCCGCGTATCGCCTTAGTCAATACAATTGCTTCCGGCGGCTTCCGGAGCACTTGCGGACTCGCACCGATTCCTGCCTCGGGCACCGCAGCGATATTCACCGTACTCCGGGTCGGAGCCACTCACCATACCCGCCGGTGATACCTCCCGGCGCTGCCGACCCGTTCATTCGTCCTCACGAGAGCCCACCGTTCCCATGGTGACGCAGCAGTCCCGGAACTCCGATGCCGACCCCTCAGGACGGCTTCTCCCCGCGCTCGTGCTGCTCTTCATCGGCAGCGGTTGCGCCGCCCTGATCTACGAGATCGTCTGGTTTCAGCTCCTGCAACTCGTGATCGGCTCATCGGCGGTCTCGCTGGGCGTGCTGCTCGGCACCTTCATGGGCGGGATGTGCCTTGGGAGCCTGTTGCTCGCCCGCGTCGTCTCCGCGCGCGCGCACCCACTGCGCGTGTACGCGCTGCTCGAGATCGGGATCGGCATTCTCGGGGTGGTCGTGCTCTTCCTCGTCCCGCTCGTCGGCCGCATGTACTCGGCGATCGGCGGTCACGGGCCGGTGAGCATCCTTCTCCGCGGTGTCGTCGGCGCGATCTGCCTGATGCCGCCGACGCTGCTCATGGGGGCGACGCTCCCGGCCATCGCGCGCTGGGTCGAGACGAACCCGCGCGGCGTCAGGTGGCTCGGGTTCTTCTACGGCGGCAACATCGCCGGTGCGGTGTTCGGCTGCCTTCTCGCCGGATTCTACCTCCTCCGCATCCACGACATGGTGGTCGCGACGCTCGTCGCCGCGGCGATCAACTTCACCGTCGGCGGGATCGGGCTCTGGCTGTCGCATCGAACGAGTCATGCGGCCGGCGAAACCAGCGACGTCGCACCGCTTCGTGCCCCAGGCGCAGGGCTCGTCTACGCCACAATCGCCATCTCCGGCGCCTGTGCGCTCGCCGCCGAGGTGATCTGGACGCGGCTACTCTCGCTGATGCTCGGGGCGACGGTCTATACCTTCTCGATCATCCTCGCGGTTTTTCTCACGGGCCTCGGGATCGGGAGCAGCGTCGGCTCATGGCTGGCCGGCAGGATCGTACGGCCCAGCCTCGCGCTCGGCGCATGTCAGATGATGGTGGCGGTTGCGGTGGCATGGGGTGCGTTCATGCTCGCGGCCGTGCTTCCACACTGGCCGGTGAATCCATCGCTGACGACGAGTCCGTGGATCACCTTCCAGCTCGACATCACGCGGACGACCTGGGCGATCCTGCCAGCGGCGCTGTTCTGGGGCGCAAGCTTTCCACTGGCACTCGGCGCAATTGCCGCGCGTGGCCACGACCCGGCGCGATTAGTCGGGGAGGTCTACGCGGCGAACACCCTCGGGGCGATTGTCGGCGCGCTCGGCGGGAGCCTCGTGCTGGTGGGCTCGCTCGGCACCCAGGGCGCGCAGCGGCTGGTGGTGGCAATGGCGATCATCGCCGCGCTGCTGATGTTCATCCCGATGATGTTTCCCGCGCGTGGCGACGGCTCGACCGCGACCGAGCCCTCGCTGTCAGGGCTCCGGGCGACAGGCATCGCCGCGGTGACCCTTGCGACGATCTTCGCCGTATTCCTTGCGCTGACGGTGCCGAAGGTACCGCCGGGCCTCGTCGCGTACGGTCGCTTTCTTCCGACGTGGACGCAGCAACCCTCGTATCTGTACGTCGGCGAGGGAATGAATTCGTCGGTCGCCGTATCCGACTGGGGAAATGGCGTGCGCAACTTCCACGTCAGCGGCAAGATCGAGGCGTCGACGGAGCCGCAGGACATGCGGCTGCAGCGGCTGCTCGGCCATCTCCCGGCGCTCGTCCACGCCAACCCGAAGTCGGTCCTGATCGTGGGGTTCGGGGCGGGCGTCACGGCGGGCACGTTCGTGCTCCATCCGGGCATCGAGCGCATCGTGATCTGCGAGATCGAGCCGCTGATCCCGCAGGTCGTGGGCGAGTACTTCGGCCCGCAGAACTACGACGTGCTGAAGGATCCGCGCGTCGAGGTGATCTACGACGATGCCCGCCACTACATCCTGACGACGGATGAGAAGTTCGACATCATCACATCGGACCCGATTCATCCCTGGGTGAAGGGCGCGGCGACGCTGTACACCCGGGAGTACTTCGACCTCGTGAAGCGCCACCTGAACCCGGGCGGCGTCGTGACACAGTGGGTGCCGCTCTACGAGAGCACGCCCGACGTCGTGAAGAGCGAGATCGCCACGTTCGTCGGCGGATTCCCCAATGCCACCGTGTGGGGCAACACCAACGACGGTCAGGGCTACGACACGGTCCTCCTCGGCCAGGCAGGAGCGACGCGGATCGATGTGGACGCGCTCCAGGCGCGGCTCGCACGCCCGGAGTACCTGCGCGTGTCGGAATCGTTGATCGAGGTGGGCTTCCAGTCGCCGCTCGACCTGCTCGCGACCTATGCGGGCACCGGCCCCGAGCTCGGGCCGTGGCTCGCGAACGCGGAGGTCAATCGCGACCGGAACCTGCGGCTGCAGTACCTCGCGGGGATGGGCAACAACTCGTACCAGGGTGGACCGATCTACAGCGAGATGCTGTCATACCGCCGGTATCCGGACGGGCTGTTCACGGCATCGGGTGAGGCCACGGCGCGGCTGCGGGCGGCGCTCGGCGGACGGTAGACTGCGAGCTGGCTTCGAAGGCTGACCGCCATCCTAGCCGTGATCGACGTCCTTGGTTCTCTTAGGGGTTCCACACGGATGCTCCGGGGACCTGCCATGACTCAGCGCCACGTCGTCTCGATCCTGCTGTTGATGTCGGTCGCCGCGCCGATACGAGCCCAGCCACCCGCTCCGCGGCGGGCGACGCAGGACAGCGCGGCGACCACGCTTGCGCGCTTCGAGCTTGGCACGTCGCCGCTCGAGATTCGCGGCCCCGCCCGGCACAATCAGTTCATCTCCGCCGTCGGGCGGCGCAGCATCGCGATGGGAACGGAGGATGGCCGCTTCGAGCTCTGGAGCTGGCCGGTCAAGTGGCTGCACGACTTCCAGCTCGCGTTCCGGGTGCCGAAGTACACAGAGCCGATCCTCGCACGCGACGTCGCGCAAACGATCATCCAGCGCCCCGAAGGCGTCACGATCGAGTATGCGTACGAGACGTTCACGGTTCGGCAGCACATCTTCGCGCCGCTCGACGAACCGGCCATCGTCATGCTGCTCGAAGTGGACGCCATCCGGCCGCTCGACATCCTCGCGCGCTTCACGCCGGACATCCACTACGCATGGCCGGCGGGCCTCGGCGGACAGTACCTCGTCTGGAATGGCGCGACTCGCGCGTTCCTGTTCTCCGAATCGCGACGACGCATCAACGCGTTCCTCGGCTCTCCAGCGATCCGGGAGGCCTCCGACGTCCCGGCGCACATGCTGGCCGCAGCCGCCCCGCAGTTCGTGCTCAGCGTCGGGGCGGGCACGGAGCGGTACACAGCGCCCGTTCTCGGCGAGCCGCCGGGCAAGGGCATCAACCTGCGCGTCGCGTACATCCCCATCGTGCTTGCGGGGGGAGAGATGCCGCGCGATTCCGCACGCGCGATCTATCAGCGCCTCACCGCGCCGGGTGTCGCGGAGCGCGAATGGCGGCGGCGGGTGGCGCACGCCGACTCGATCCGAACAACCCAGCTCTCGCTGCACTCGCCCGATTCCCTGCTCGACCGCGCCGTCGAATACGCGAAGGTGAACCTCGATGAGGCGCTCGTCTGCAATCCGGATCTCGGCTGTGGCCTCGTCGCGGGCTACGGGCTCTCGGGCGCGTCGAGCGACCGCCCCGGCTTCGGATGGTTCTTCGGCGGAGACGCATCGATCAACTCCCTCGGCATGACGGGCGCTGGACAGACGGCGCTCGTTCGCGACGGCGTGTTGCGGTTCTACGCGAAGTACCAGCGAGCCGATGGGAAGATCACCCACGAGATCTCCCAAGCGGCTGCAAAGGTCGACTGGTTCGGGGCCTACCCGTACGCGTTCTTTCACGGCGACACCTCACCGTTCTGGTTGCTCGCGTTCGGCGAGTACTGGCGACAGACCGCGGACACGGCGCTCGTTCGCGAGCTGTGGCCGAAGCTGCGCAAGACGTTCGAGTGGTCGCGGTCCACCGACCGCGATGGCGACGGGCTGATGGAGAATCCGGTCGCCGGCGCAGGCGCACTGGAAGTCGGTGATCTCCAGATCGGGATTCTCTCCGAGGTGTACCTGAGCGGCGTCTGGGCGGCCGCGCTCGCGCGATTCGCGCCGATGGCGCGCGCGATGGGCGAGCCCGCACTCGCGGACACGGCCGACTCGATCCGACGCCGGGCGCTGGCGACGATGGAATCGAAGCTCTGGATTCCCGCGCTCCGGCAGTATGCCTTCGCCATCCTGGAAGGAGGCAAGATCAACGAGACGTTGACTGCATGGGCGGCGACGGCGATGGCGTTCGACAGCTTCGATCGCGCTCGCGGCGCCGACATGGCAGCGCGTATCGCGTCATCCAACATCATGACGGATTGGGGAGCGCGCCCGCTCTCGGCGACCAGCCCACTGTTCGACCCGCTGCATTACAACAACGGCGCCGTCTGGCCCTTCGTCACCGGATGGGTCGCGCTCGCGCAGTACCGCTATCACAACGCACTCGCCGGCAAGTTCGCGCTCGATGCGATCGCGCGAACGGGGTTCGACCATTCGCGCGGACGCAATCCCGAGGTTATCTCCGGTCGCGTCTACAAGCCGCTCGATACATCGGTGCCGCAGCAGTTCTTCGCGACGTCGATGGTGCTGACGCCGCTCATCCGCGGCCTGCTTGGTCTCGAGGTCGATGCGCCGGCGCGGCGACTGACGATCGCACCGCACCTGCCACCGGAGTGGGACTCGGTGCGCGTGGACAACATCATCGTCGGTGGTGATGCGCTGTCCCTGTCGCTGCGCCGCGAGCCTGGTCGCCTCACTGCGCGCGTCCGGCGCCTTCGGTCATCGGGGCTCCCGCTGGAGCTCGTATTCGCGCCGGCGCTTCCGATCGGCGCACGTGTCATCTCGGAGGCTGTGACGGATGCAACTCCGGGAGACGTGCACGCGCTCGTGCGCGGCGCGCTGGCCGACTCGGCATCGTTCGAGGTTCGCTTCACGGGCGGGTGGAGCATCATCCCGCCCGCCATGCGACCGAACGTCGGGGACAGGTCGGCGGCGCCGCGCGTGCTGAGCGAGCGGCTCACGGGTGCGGGCGATACACGCTACGTCGTGGCGCTCGAGGGGCTCACCGGGCGCACATATCGATTCAGGCTACGCGCGCCGGACCGTGCGGCCGCAGTGTCGGCGGTGACGAGCGCGGTCGGCGCGGCGGGAGCGGGCAGCGCGCGGGTCACCCGGCCTGAAGACGGCGCGAACGAATGGCTGATCGACGTCACCTTCCCCGGGACAGGGGCGAATGCGGATGGCTACACCGCGGTGACGCTCACGCTGCAGGCGGGTCTCCCCAGACCATGAGCTCGGTGATGCCGGAAGCTCCCGGCAGCGCATGCTCCAGAACCACACGGATACGGTCCGTCATCGCGCGCTCGATACGTACCGTGTTGACGGCGGAACCCGTCGGCGTGGCCGGCCGGCGCGAACGCACCCGCGCGTCCACCCATGCGCCGCCGTCCCAGAGCCGGATCGCGAAGCTCTTCGGCGCCAGGACGCCACGGCCATCGTCGAAGAGATAGAGCTCGATCGTCGTGACGGCACGCGGCGCGCCGATGTCGATCTCCACCCAATCGGTGGCATTCGGAGAGCCGTACGCGGTCCACCGATTGCGCGAGTACCGGCTGAACGCGATGCGCATGTCGTTCACCTCCTCGACGCGGTCATTGCTCGACGTGAACGACGCCGAGGCGTGGCCGGCGAAGGCGTGGTTCGCGCTTGGCGCATTCGATTCGACCAGGGACACGGCCGCGCCCATCCCGGTGCGTGACCCTCCCGGATGCGACCACGCCTCGAGCTCGGTGAGGCCGCTGAACGAACCGGGGCGGTGCGTCAGGATGACGCGTGCCCGGGATGCCCCGACCGGCACGAAGGTGATCGCGTTGGCGGTGCGTCCCGCGGGGAGCGCAGGCGTTCGGCGCTGCGCGCGCGGTGTCACCCACTGGCGCCCGGTCCAGAGCTGCACGCCGTAGCGCGCGGGTGGACGGATCTCGCGTTCGTCATCGAGAAAGTAGAGGGAGAGCGAATCGAGCCGCCGCGCGATGCCGAAGTCGAGCGTCAGCGTGTCCACCCGATTCGGCGAGCCCACCGCGGTCCAGCGATTCGGTGGAGAGTCGTGGTACCAGTAGTTGCCGTCGATGAGATAGTGCGGCGGTGTGGTCGCGGCGCTGAACGACGCGCGCACCCAGGGGAAGGCGCCGCGATCGTTGTTGACCGCCACGTTGACGGCGCGCGCGATCGGGGGGGCGGGCAGTGGCGGACCGATCGGCGCGACGAGCCGTCCGGCACGAGGCGCATTCGCGATTCTCTTCCCGTTCTCATAGAGCGACAAACCCGCGCCGCGACGGTATCGCGTCCCATCACGGTCCCAGATCACCGAGATCTTGCGTCCGTGATACGACACATCATCCAGCGCGAACCAGGGCCAGTCATCCGGAATGAGCGGGTTGACCTCCAGGGTATCGTCGGCGCGCGGCCGCAACCCCACGAGACCGGTGATGATCAGGTCGTTGTAGCCGGAGTGGAAGTAATGCTCGCTGTGATTGAAGCTGTTGTAGCCCTCCCACGATCCGTTGTCCGGATTGGCGCCCTCCGCGATGTAGGGCCGTCCGTCGAGACGCTGCGTTCTCGTATACGTCTGCAGCAGCGTGAACCAGTCGCGCTTGTCGACGATCGACTGCTGGTAGTTGTTGAGAAGGTTGGCCATGGCGACGAGCGTCTGGGTCGTCGCGTACGGCCAGGAGTTCCCGCTCCAGTAGCAGCAGCGCTCCGAGATGAGAAAGAGCGGATCGTGCCGCTCGGTGGTCGTCGGCCCGTAGGGCGCGAGGAAGTAGGCGGTGTCCATGAGGAACCGCCATGCACCCGAGTAGCGCGCGTCGGGAAGGTTGAACTGCCAAGGGACGTAGCCAATCAGCTCGCGGCCATGCGGGTTGCCGGCGAACCTGCCGCTCTCGTAGGTGCGCGTCTTCGCCCGGTTGCCATCCTGCTCATCGCGCGCCGACTGGTGCAGGAAGAACTCGCGGCGAGGATCCCACAGCTCGGCCTCTACCCTGCGCTTGATGTCGGCGGCGCGAGCCGCATACGCGCGCGACGTGGACGAGTCGCCGAAGACGCCAGCGGCCCGCGAGATCGCGAGCGCATCTGCGAACAGATAGCTGTTGAGCGTGGGACGATACCCCTCGGCGCCGGCGTCGATGTCGGGCGTCTGGCGGCTGTTGATGTTCCGCTCCATGCCATCGTGCAGTCCATCCCACCGGAAGAGTCCATGCGCGCTGTCGTAGCGCTCGGCCACCCATCCAGCGTATTGCGTCTTCATGTGGGGAAGCACGCGTCGCAGGAAGCCAGTATCCGCGTTGACGAGGTAGGTCGCCCACATGGCATCGCCGTACCAGTTGCTGTAGCTCCGCGGCTGCGCGCCCGGTGTCTCGAACCAGTAGCGCGCGAAGTCGTCGATGATGCGGCGATCGTCGAGCCATCGGATCTCGTACGCCTGGTGGCCGAGCGGGCAGCTGATCGCCCCGTGGGCTCCGGCCCAGAAAGGGCGGTCGATGAACTCGGTGAAGGTGTAGCCCGTCGAGGGCGATCCGTAGGTGAGGTGTTTCGTCGCCACCTCCCACCGGTAGTAGTAGGTGGCGTCGATCTCTGGATCGGGCGACTCGAAGAAGGGGATGCGCTGCTCGTACCAACGCCAATCCCGGTTGTCCCACCATGTCTGGCGCTCGAGTGTCGCCCGCTTGTCGAGGACCTGCCTCGCGAGCGGCGCGCTGGGCAACAGGACGCTCGCGAGGAGGGCCGAGGCGATGATCGAGGGGCGCACCGGGTCGAGCTTACGTTCGGCGGCCGGGGTTAGGCAAGCGCGCCGGTCGGTTGGGCAGGCATCTACGACAAGGTTTGACCGGATGCAGCGGATGGGGCGGATCGCACGTCGCGCGGGGTTGGCTCCCTGGCTCCTCACTCGTGAACTGTTGAATGGTGCGCCCCGCGGCGGGGTGAGCCTCCGTGCACCGACTCAATCGCCATTGCGACCTCATCCCACAATCACCAACCTCTCGGTCTCGACCGGCGGTGACGCCCCGTCCGTGGCTCGGTACGATCCGATCAATCCGCAGCATCCGGTCGCACCCTTCGTCATGGATACCGGTTTGCGCGCGGGGTCAGGACACCGGATCCGTAACCAAGGCGGCCGCCTCGACGTACTCGACGAGGCGAAGCAGCTCGAGCGCATCCTCGGCGCCGATCGTGGGCGATTCCGGCGGAAGCGGGCTGGTCCGGGCACTCACGCTCGCACAGCCCCCGATCGATCCGACGAGGAGCAGAGTGGCAAGGCGGCGGGTGATCGTCATGAGCGGCTCCGGACACCGTCGGGCGCCGGGTGGGCCCGGCTCCGCGCCCACGAGATAAAGTCGGCGCGAGAGTATGATGCCGATTCAGGGGCTCGATCCGCGTACGTCGGGTTACGTAGTCGCGGCCCGAGAAGTACGGAGCACTTCACATCGAAGGCACGGACTGGTTTCTTCTCGACACGACCTGTCCGCAGGGGAGTTTCGATGCCCGCGCCTCGCTTCATTGCCCTCACCAACGCACCGTCACCGCTGCTCGAGCACTGCGAGCTCACGCACGTCGCGCGGACACCGATCGACTACGCTCTCGCCGTTCAGCAGCACGAGGGCTATCAGGCGATGCTGCGTGCGTGCGGCGCCGAGGTGCACGCGCTCGACGTCAACCGTCTGCACCCCGACAGCGTGTTCAACGAGGACACGGCCATCGTGCTCGATGAGATAGCGATCCTCACGTCCATGGGCACGGCGTCACGCCGCGCGGAACCGGATGGGATCGAGCTCGCACTTCGGCATTATCGGCCGATCGAGCGTATCTCCCTCCCCGCGACGATCGAAGGCGGCGATGTGACCCGTGTCGGGCGCACGCTGCTCGTCGGGGAATCCTCACGCACGAACGTCGCCGGTGCCGCGGCGCTCGCGGCGATCGTCGCGAGTCATGGCTACCGCGTCGTCAGGGTACCCGTGACGGGCTGCCTTCACCTCAAGTCGGCCTGCACCGCGCTTCCGGATGGACGACTCCTCGTGAACCCGGAATGGATCGACATGCGCGCGCTCGCATCGTTCGAGACGATCACCGTGCCGGCCGAGGAGTCGTCAGCGGCTGACGTCGCGCTGGTGGGTGACATCGTCTGCATGGCTGCGGAGCATCCGCGGACGGTCAGGCTCGTCGAGTCACTCGGCTGCACCGTTCGTACGACCGCGCTGTCGGAGTTCGCCAAGGCAGAGGGTGCGGTGACCTGCCTGAGCCTGATCTTCACGATGCCGGCGCGAGGCCCTGTCGCCGGCATCGGTATCCCTTGACGGCACTTCAGCGGCGCACAACTTACCCGCGCACCTGTCGGACCCGGGCGCGTTCGTTGGACGCGCCACATGCGCAGCGCCTTCACTTCGTCACGAGGCTCCCCCGATGCAACGCATGAAGCTTCTCCCCCTGTTCGCGATCGCACTCGCTGCGTGCACGACCGTGCGGCAGCAGGACCCTGCGTCATCCGTCGGGGCGCAGGCGGGGACGGCGGCATCGCCAGGAATGCCCGGATCGCCGGCCACTCAGGCCGGTAGCGACATGGAGTTCTCGAACTCGAGCCGCATGCTCTCCGGCGCGGTGCGGGTCGGGAAGCTGCTCTACCTCTCGGGTCAGCTCGGCGGGGACAGCACCGGTGCCTACGGCGGCATCACGCCCGAGACCCGGAACGCCCTGGAGAAAGTGAAGGCGCTCGTCGAGCGTCACGGCTCGTCGATGGATCGCGTCGCGAAGTGCACGGTGTTCCTCGTCGACCTGAGCGAGTGGCCGGCGATGAACGCGGTGTACACGACGTACTTCCCGAACAACCGCCCCGCGCGCAGCGCGGTCGGGACGAGCCTCCTCGGCGGGGCGCGCGTCGAGATCGAGTGCCTCGCCGTGCTTCCCTGACGCTTCGCTGGCTCAGGGCAGGACCGTCGCCTTCACCTTGAGCCGCTCCCGCTCCTGCTCCACGTACCACTCGGCCTCGCGCAGCAGCGCCTGGGCATCGAAGAGGATGCCGTCCTTGATCGTCCAGGCGACGCCGCCGTGCTTCCACATCTCGTCGCGCGGGACGAGCCCGTAGAAGCCGTACCCGCGGCCGTACATCACTTTGAGGTTGTCGAGCGGATTGCCGTTCACCACGGCGAGGTCGGCGCGGCAGCCGACGCGAATCCCGCAGAGGTCCTTTCGCCCGAGCGCCGTGTTCGCGTTCGTCGTGGCGACCCTGATGATGTCGATCGGGTGAATACCCGCTTCCTGCATCAGCTCGAGCTCGCGGATCATCTGGATGCCGCCCATGCCGCCGTCATCGCTGCCGGCGGTGAGCAACCCGCCGCGCTCGTGGAAGGTTTTCACCCATTTCATCCAGATCGCGAAGTTCTGCTTCCAGTTGATCTCGTCCGACGTTTTCCACTCGGTCTTGAAGGCGCCGTGCGTTCCCGAGTCGGGGCCGGTGGCGACCTGGCTCGGATGCAGCAGCGTCTCCCGCGGCGGCATCCCTGTGCGACGCCACCAGTCGCGATTGTCTTCGTACACGGAGAGCGTCGGATTCCAGTTGGTCCCGTTGCGGATCATCACGTCGATCACGTCGCTGATGCGCTCCGGCGTGCGATCGGCCTGCGCCCACAGCAATCCCGCGTTCCGGAAGCGATCGAGCTCCTGCCAGTAGTTGTAGTCCGTCGGAAAGTTCTGAGAGCCGGTCAGCGCGGCGTCGGGGACGCCGTACCAGTGCTCGATGCTCCGCACGCCGGCGTTGGACGCGACGCGCGCGTCGGTCTCCGACACCTTGAGATCGACCATCGTGAACAACCCGAGCTTCTTCCCCTCATCGACGGCGGCTTCGAGGACATCGGGATAGTGGCCGGGACTCTTGCTGATCTTGATGCAGTCCGCGCCCTGCGCCTTGAACTCACGCACCATCGCGCGCGCCTTCTCCGGCGTGTTGCCGGCGTCCCAGGCGCGGAGCGGATGCGGCCATCGCTCGCAGAGCACCAGCCTCGGGGCGACCAGGCTGTTCGCATCGGATCCCTTCCGCTCCTCGGCGAGGAGCTTGAGCCCCGCTCCGTTGCCGGCGTCACGCACCGTCGTGACGCCGTGACCGAGGTAGAGCCGATACGCGTAGTCGCGCCCGCGCGGTCCCATGTCGCCTGTCGTGGTCGGGAGATGCGTGTGCATCTCGACGAGCCCTGGCATCACGTACATCCCCGTGGCATCCACGACCTTGTCGCCCGTCGCGCGCCGGAAGTTGCGACCGTACCCGGCGGCGTTCACCGGGTCCATCGGGATCATGTTCACGATGATCCCGTTCTCGATCACGATGTCCACCGGGCCTTCCGGCGGCATCCCGCGGTTGGAGCCCGGCGTACCGCGGCCCGAGAGTATCGTGGCACCCCGGAGGATCAACCGGTTGTGCCGCTCACCCCGCGTGGTGCCCATCGGAAGCGGCGTCGGTCCGTTGTTGGCGACGGCGATCGACTCGCGCACGGCCTGCGCCGAGGCGGGGGCCGGTGATGCGGTGGCGATCGCAACTGCGGCGAGAGCGAGAGGGCGAAGATGCATGAGGGGCATCCGAAGCTCGGGGGTGGCTGGGGTGCTGCGTCCGGGGGCGGTGCAGTGCTGCATTATGTGCGCGGCGGGTCAGGGGCGGCAGGGGCGGGCCAGGGCGGCAGCTAGCCCGACATCAGCCCGGCATCCAGTTTTCTGAGCGATTCCCACGGCGTCACTCTCCCGCAGGAGCTCCAGTGTTGAATCCCCGTTCCATACTTCGCGCCGCTGCGCTCGTCGTCATCCCGACCATTGCGGCTGCACAGACAGGCATCCGCAGCGTCCAGCCGTCCGCCAGAGTCAACCAGTACGGCAATCCGGAGAAGCGTGCTCCGCGGCCAACGGCGTCGGCCATCACGGCCGCTGACCTAATGACCCGGATCTACATCTTTGCCGACGACTCGATGGAAGGGCGCGATGCACCATACGAGAGCAACGCGCGCGGGAATGCGTACATCGTCCGCGAGCTCATGCGCCTCGGGCTGAAGCCGGCTGGCGATCACGGGACTTTTCTGCAGCAGCTTCCGTACGTGCGCCGGACAGTTTCGTCGGCGTCGAGCCTGGTGGTCGATGGCGCGCCCCTCGTCATGGGCACGGACTTCATCGTCACGTCTCGCGGAATGCCGAAGATCATCGGCGGCGTGCAGGCGATCTACGGGGGTGTGGCCGGCAACCCCGCATCGATGATCACGGCCGAGCAGGCAGCGAACAGGTTCGTCGTGCTCTCCGCGCCCGTTCCCATCGCGGAGGGTGCAGCGGGCGCGATCCCGGCCGGAGGAGGGCGCGGTGGCCGCGGCGGAGGAGCCGGTGCCATCGGGGTTCTTGCTCTTCGATTCGCCGGGGCCGCCGGGATCGCGACGGTCAGCGGCGATCT
>JANOCW010000040.1:0-3707 GCA_031412375.1 Gemmatimonadaceae bacterium
GTCGCGGAAGCGAAGCCCGTTGACGACGTTCGGCAGGGAGAAATTCGTCTCGACATCGACAGGTCGGTGCTGCTCACCGAAGACGCGCCAGGAGAAGCGGGAGCCCTCGACACCGCGCCCCGCGAGCTCGATGCCCCGCGCCCCGAAGTACAGTCCTTCGTCGCGACCGAAGAGCAGCGCGTTGAGCGACGCACCGAGATCGAGGGGCGAGCCCCAGTCGGTCGCGACCGCCAGTCGTTCGTATGCCGAGAGCGAGACGGTGCGGAACGCATCGGACCGCGACACGGTGAGCTCTCCACGCGGACGCAGGTCCGCGACACCGAGCCGCCCGACGAGCGAGCCGGAGAATCCCTTCCCCACCTCCTGGCGAACCATCGCCCCGACGGAAAGCCCCTCGATCCGATTGTATCGGACGAGATCGACTCCGTAGTGGAAGGTCGGGTTGGCAAACCCCCAATCTGCCTGCGACGCCCAGCCGAGCGCGCGCTCGATCAGCCGGCGATCGGTGGCGGCAAATGGGTCGTCGGTCTCGTCGAAGATGGATGCCGGAAGCGCCGCGGAGTGCACGAGTGTCGCCGAATCGCAGGGGACGTAGACCTGCACCGCGACCGAGTCGAGCATGGTCGTCGTCGTGGTGAACCCGGCGGTGGCGCACGTCTCCTTCCGCCGGCGGATGCGCTCTTCCTCCCCTGCCGTTCGAAGCCGGTCGCGCTCCTCTGGTGTCAGCGCACGCCACGCGCTGTCACCCCTGGCGCGGCGCGGCTGGGTCACCGAATCGGGGGCGACCTGGGGAAAGGGCGCGAGGGGTTCGAGGGCGTTCACCGAGCTGTAGGTGAACTTCTGGTCGACGACGATCGGCAACCGGATGAACGTCGCCTGCACCTCGCCCTCGGCAGAGTGACGGCGCGGCAGCCACCAGCGACCCTCGTGCAGCCCGAACTCCACGCTCACCGAGCGCATGGTGATGATCAGTGGCCGCAGCCACGCGGGAGCGTTGTTTCCCCTCCCGCCGCTGTTGAACGTCGCCTGAAGATCGATCGGGACCGCCGGTCGGTAGATCGCGCGCACGAGTTGCGCCGACTCGGTGTCGAACCAGAATGACCCGGCGACGAGATCGGCTCGCGCGTGACGCGGCTCGAGGCGGATCTCACGCAGGTGGATGGTGCGCCCATCGGAGAGCGCGAACGCGATCGAGTCGCCGGCCGCATAGCGGTAGTACGCTTCGCTCTCCGGAGCGAGCGGATGCTTCCACAGC
This sequence comes from Gemmatimonadaceae bacterium, assembly GCA_031412375.1. Taxonomy (GTDB): domain Bacteria; phylum Gemmatimonadota; class Gemmatimonadetes; order Gemmatimonadales; family Gemmatimonadaceae; genus JANPKQ01. Next base: position 1,256 of record JANOCW010000040.1, read on the forward strand.
TTCGCGTCGCCCATGGGCCAGAGCGACTCACGACCCGGATAGTACGGAATGGACGACGGGGCGCCGATCATCGAGCCGTACTCGGGTTCCACCGCCGAGGACGCGATGGGAACGGTGAATCGCGCGCCCTCGATCTCGATGCGCGCACCGACGCCGCGCTGCCACTGGATCTTCGTCGCGCTCTCTCCGCGGGCCGCGAGGCGGTCACGCCCGGTGGCCTTGACTCGCGCCCCCACCGACATCCGCTCGACGCTATGGGCTTCGTAGCTCTGGAGCAGTGAATCCTGCGTCGAGCGAGCGATGCGGGCGCGGGCGACCAGGGCACGCGCGTCACCGTCGCGGTAGGCGTTCGCGCGCAGTTCCGCGGTGAGCGGGATGACTTTCCCGACGCCCACTACGTCGACTCCGATCCCAACGCTCCGGTCGCGCGTCGAGTCAGTCACACCTGCCTGCACACCGACGCCGGGTCTCCGGGTCGAATCCCTTGGCGTCGAATCCCGGCCGGTAGTGGGCGGTTGTTGCACCGCGAGGGTGAGCGCGGCAAGCGCGAGCGCGATCATATCGACACGCCCATCATGATCAGGGAGAAAACAATGAGCATTGCAGGCGTGAGATATCCGGCCGGAAGCCATGGACGTGGATCCGACAGGCCCGCGTTGACACGGGCGACGAGGCGTGGGTAGGTCCGTTGCACCCAGACCGCGGCGAGGATGATCGAGAGGCCCAATGTCGCGAGTACGATGGGGAAGAACGTTGACGACCGGAACAGGTCGAAGGCGAGCCAGGCGAGGTACGCGTAGACCACTACACCGCCAAACACGAGGAAGATCACCCGTCGAAGCGTCAGTGACGCGATGATGATCATCAGGCCGGCGATCGGTGCGAGGTGGCGCACCCCGGGATAGCGCTCCCAGAGCTGGACCATGCTGACGAACGATACGATCACACCGACGAGATAGGGCCAGTAGGCAAAGTCCGCGCGGTCACGGTCGCGACGGTCGATCGCGAACGCGATGGTGACCAGTCCTGCGCCGGTGGCCGCGAGGACCCACACTTCTGCGTAGCGCCCGAGTTCCTCGTCGAGCACCAGCTCGACAAGCATTCGCGGCAGCAGCGCGAGCGCGATGGCAGCGGGCGCGAGGAGGAAGCCGAAGCGCAGCCGCCAGAACGCCGCCGTCGCAGCCACCACCGTGGCGAGGTCGATCACGACCGCGTTGAGGAGCTGGCGCGTCGGGACGCCATCCGGCGCGGGGTACGGCCCCCCGTACGGCCCCCCGTACGGCCCTACCCGCCCGGGCCCGTCAGGCCAGAGCCCAAGGTTCTTCTGGATCGCCCACACGACCAGCGGAACCATTCCCACGGCGAGCGCAGTGACCAATGCGCCCGCGACGCGGTATCCCTGGCGTCGCAGGTATTCGCCGGTGACGACAAACAGCGCCGCGTAGATGCTGGTCACCGCGAGAATCCCGACGGGCCCGAGCGCTTCCCACCGGTCGATGAGAAACCAGCCGAACGCGAACATCACGGTGAGCGCGCCGAGATAGTACGCGATCGTGATCCAGGTGAACCCGCGCGGCATCTCGCGCGCGCCCGCCATCTCGGCGGTCGCCGCGATGTCGAGAACCCCGCCGCCGGGCGCCGCGTGTGGCGACAGCTCGGCGGGCTCCATCTGCAGCAGCGCGTCGTACTGTGCGGGGGTGATGAGCTTCCGCCGCACGGCGTCGATGAGCTGCTGCTCGGTCAGGTAGCGCATTGCCGGTTCACCGCACACCCAAATGCCCGGATGGCGATCGCTCGCGGTCCGGGCATTCGTTCACGCTCAGGCGAGCACTGCTCGCAAAGGGTGGTCGATCGGCCGAGCTCAATCTCCGGTTGGTTCCAGCATGGCGCCCACGGGCACGCGGTGCTCCGCGGTCATCTGTGTGGGACGAATGCCGAACCAGCCCGCGAGTGCCGACCGCCAATCATCGAGAATCTCGTAGAACGTCGGGATCACGAGCAGCGTGAGCAGCGTCGACGTGACGACGCCGCCGATCACCGCGATGCCGAGCGGCGCGCGGAACTGCGCACCCTCCCCGTGGCCCATCGCCACGGGAATCATGCCGGCGATCAGCGCGAACGTCGTCATGAGAATCGGACGCAGCCGGATCGCGCCGGCCTCGATCAGTGCGTCCCGCAGCGGCATGCCCTGCTTCTCGCGCGCCCACTTGGCGAAGTCGATGAGGAGAATCGCGTTCTTCGCGACGATCCCCGCCAGCAGGATCACGCCGATCAGGCTCATGATGTTGATGGTGTTGCCGCTGACCGACAACGCGAGCATCACGCCGACGAGCGAGAGCGGCAGCGAGAGCAGAATCGCGAGGGGATCGAGGAACGATCCGAACTGCATCACGAGGATCAGGTACATGAGCAGCACGGCGATACCGAGTGCCGCGAAGATCCGGCCGAACAC
>JANOCW010000041.1:0-9284 GCA_031412375.1 Gemmatimonadaceae bacterium
GCATCCCTGGAGCGGGCGGCGACCAACATTCGCACGGCGCATCGAGCCTTCATTCCGGTGGCCGTCGAGATCGAAACCGAACCGGGCATCGTCGTCGGACGCCGACCCGATCCGCTCGACATCGTCGGTGTGTACGCGCCCGGCGGTCGTGGGGCATACCCGAGCAGCGTGCTGATGGGTGTCGTCCCCGCGCGCGTCGCCGGCGTCGGGACGGTCATCCTCTGTTCTCCGCCGGGCCGCGACGGCGCCCCATCACCGGTCGTGCTCGCGGCGGCGGAGCTGAGCGGCGCCGATCGCGTGTTCGCGGTCGGTGGAGCCGGAGCCATCGCGGCGATGGCATACGGCACCGCGAGCATTCCGTCCGTCCGTCGCATTGTCGGGCCGGGAAACGCCTGGGTCGCCGAGGCGAAGCTTCAGGTGCAGGCCGGCGGCACCGTCGCCATCGATTCACCCGCCGGGCCCAGTGAGCTGCTCGTCGTCGCGGATGCCGGCGCCGACCCCACGGTGGTAGCGCGCGAACTGATGGCCCAGGCCGAGCACGACCCGCGTGCGTCCGTCCTGCTCGCAACCGACGACGAGGCGTTCGCTCGCCGCACGGTCGCGGCAATCTCCGTAGCGCTGCCTCGCGCCCAACGATCCGGAATCATCCGGAGCGCGCTGCTCGACCGGTGCGCCGTGCTGTGGGCGCCGACGCTGCACGAGGCCAACGCCTTCGCATCCGACTACGCGCCCGAGCACCTGCTGCTGGCCGGACCGCGGGCCGAACTCCTGCTGGATGATGTGCGAAACGCCGGCACCGTCTTCGTCGGGGAGACGAGCTCGGTCGCGTTCGGCGACTACATGACAGGCGCGAACCACGTACTTCCCACGGGAGGCACCGCGAGGAGCTACTCCGGGTTGTCGACCGGGGACTTCATGCGATGGACGACGTACCAGCGCGTTGGCCGGTCGGCGGCTGCGGCTCTCGCGACTGATGTTGCCGAGCTCGCGGAGTCGGAAGAGCTCACCGCGCATGCGGCCGCTGCGCGCGCGTGGGGCACTGCACCATGACATCCCGCTCGCTGCAGGCCGAGGCCGGCGCCTCGCTCGATCTCGCCCGGGCGTCCTATCGCGAGATCTCGCTCTACGCACCCGATCGCGCACCGAGCGCCGTCGACCTGAGCGACAACACCAATCTGTTCGGGGTCCCGCCGACGGCGCTCGAGACTCTCCGGTCCGCGGCAGAATCCACGGTCACGCGCTACCCGACGCTCTACGCCGCGGGCCTGAAGGCGGCACTCGCCCGCTACGCCGGCGTCCAGCCCGACGAAGTCGTCACAGGATGCGGATCGGATGACGTGCTCGATTCCGCGATCCGCGCGTTCGCCGAACCGGGCGAGATCATCGCGATGCCCGAGCCAACGTTCGCGATGATCCCGATCTTTGCCCGAATGAATGCGTTGACGCCGGTGAGCGTCCCGCTCCTTCCCGGCTACGACATCGATGCCGAGGCACTGCTCGCGACGGGTGCGCGGGTGATCTACGTCTGTTCGCCGAACAACCCGACGGGGACTGAGGCGAGCACAGGCGCCGTTCGACGCATCCTCCGCGAAGCGCGCGGTCTCGTCATCCTCGATGAGGCGTATGCCGAATTCGCTGGCCGTGGCTACATCGCCGAAGCACCGCGTCATGGACGGCTCCTGGTCGTCAGGACGCTCTCCAAGGCCTTCGGCCTTGCAGGACTGCGCATTGGATATGCGTCCGGCGCTGCAGATCTCGTCGCTGCCGTCGAGAAGTCCCGCGGCCCGTACAAGGTCAATGCGATCGCCGAGCGCGCTGCGGTCGCGGCGCTCGAGGCAGACCGCGCGTGGGTGACGGCACACATTGCCGACGCCGTGCGGAATCGCGATCGCTTCATCGCCGAGCTGCGCGGCGTGGGGCTGGAACCGCTCCCCTCGACGGCCAACTTCGTGCTCGTCCCAATCCCGGGTGCGGCAGCGATTGGCGCCGCCATGCGGGAGGCGGGAGTCGCCGTCCGACCGATGCCGGGGTTGCCCGGCATCGGTGACGCCCTCCGGATCTCGATCGGACCCTGGCCAATGATGGACAGTGCCCTCGAAGCGATCCGATCGGCGCGCGCATGAGAATCACCATCTTCGACTATGGAGCCGGGAACCTCCACTCACTGGCGAAGGCGATCGAGGGTGCGGATGTGAGCGTATGGCTCGAGACTGACCCCGTTGCGGCTGTCGACACCGATGTGCTCGTGCTGCCAGGCGTTGGTGCTTTCGGCACCGCCGCGGCACGGCTGGCCCCGGGTCGCGATGCCATGCGTGCCGCGCTCGACGGCGGACTTCCCTGCCTCGGCATCTGCCTCGGCATGCAGCTCCTGTTCGACCGCAGCGATGAGGGACCCGGGGACGGGCTCGGCGTCATTCCGGGCGTCGTGACGCGTCTCGATGCGCGCCGCGTCCCGCATATCGGGTGGAACTCCATCGATGACGTCGATGACCCGTTGTTCACTCGCGCACCATTGTCACTCGCCTACTTTGCCAACAGCTATGTCTGCCGCCCGGCGTCGGGCGCTGCCGTGACCGCATGGACGACGCACGAGACCGATCGCTTTCCGGCGGCGGTTCGCCACGGTCGTACCGTCGGGGTGCAATTCCACCCGGAAAAAAGCTCTGGAGCGGGCGTGCGGCTGATCCATGCCTTTCTCGATGAGGTGCGGTCGTGATCGCGATTCCCGCGGTCGATCTGCGCGCGGGGGCGTGCGTACAGCTCGTCGGTGGCTCGTACGAGGAGGAGCGCGTGCGGCTCGACGATCCACTCGGAGTCGCGCGATCATGGACGAGTCACGGGTTTCGGCGGCTGCACATCGTCGACCTGGATGCTGCGACCGGTCGCGGTTCGAACGAGGAGATCGTTCGTGACATTCTTGGTGAGCACACGATGGACGTTCAGGTCGGTGGTGGCGTGCGAAGCGGTGAGACGATCGAACGTCTGCTCGCCGATGGCGCGTATCGCGTGGTTGTGGGAACCCGCGCGCTCGAGGAGATGGACTGGCTGGCAGAGATGACATCGCTCTTCCCCAATGAGCTGATCGTCGCCGCCGACGTTCGGGATCGGCGCGTCGTCACGAGGGGGTGGTCGCGCACACTACCGCGCGACATCCTCGACGCCGTTGCCGAGCTCAACGGCCTCGCGCTCGGCGGCCTGCTCGTCACGGCGGTGCACAAGGAAGGTCAGCTCGGCGGCACTGATCTCCCGTTGATGGAGGATGTCGCCGAGCTCTCGGAAGCCCCCGTGATCGCGTCGGGCGGCATCACGACAATGGATGACCTGCGCGCGCTCGCAGACCGGGGCGTGGCAGGATCGGTGATCGGCATGGCGCTGTACACCGGCGCACTCGATCCGCGACTCGTGGCTGACGAGTTTGCGGAATAGATGATGAACCCGATTCGCAAGCTGGAGGCGATCCGCTGATGAGCGTGATCATTCGTGAAACGAAGGAAACGCGGATTCGCGTTGAGCTGGAACGAGGGAAGGGAGTGGCGTCGGTGCAGACGGGTGTTCCTTTTCTCGATCACATGATGATCACCCTCGCGCGCTACTCCGGGATCGACATCACGCTGACTGCAACCGGCGACCTGAAGCACCATCTCATCGAGGATGTCGCCATCGCCTTCGGCGGGGCGCTCGCCGCACTGGTCCCGCCTACGGCCGCGCGGTACGGCGACCGCGTCGTCCCCATGGACGACGCGCTCGTGCATGTCTCGGTCGATGTCGGAGGCCGCCCATACTACCGGGGTCCGCTCCCGAGCTCGTTGTACGACCACTGGATGCGCTCCTTTGCCGACAACGCCAAAGCGACACTTCACCTCCGCGTGTTGCGCGGCCACGATCGCCACCATGTCGTCGAGGCCGGCTTCAAGGCGCTCGGGCTCGCGCTGCGCGACGCACTCGCCGAGGGCGGTGCCGTGTTCAGCACCAAGGGCGCAGTATCGCTCGCGGTCGAGTGATGCTTACCCGACGGGTCATTGTGTGCCTGGATGTCCAGGGAGGGCGTGTGGTGAAGGGCGTTCAGTTCGTTGCGCTGCGAGATATCGGCGATCCCGTAGAGCTGGCGGCCGCCTACGAACGCGAGGGCGCTGATGAGATCGTCTTTCTCGACATCTCGGCCGCGGCCGAGGGGCGGGATACGCTGCTGGACGTCGCGCGCCGGACAGCGGAGCGATTGTTCGTGCCGTTGACCATCGGTGGTGGAGTCCGCAGCGCTGACGACGTGGGTCGTGTGCTGCGAGCCGGCGCCGACAAGGTCAGTCTCAATTCGGCCGCAGTCACCCGGCCGGAGATCATCAGTCAATCGGCCGAGCGGTTCGGCTCCCAGTGCGTGGTGGCCAGTATCGATGCGCGACGTGAAGCGGATGGGTGGCGAGTCTTCACCCGAGGCGGCCGCACCCGAACGGAGCTCGAGGCCGTTTCCTGGGCGCGGGAATGCGTTCGCCTCGGAGCAGGCGAGATCATGCTCACGAGCATCGATCGCGATGGCGCGCGCACTGGCTACGATCTCGCGCTGACGCGCGCGGTCGCAGACGCTGTCGAGGTTCCGGTCATTGCATCCGGGGGAGCGGGCTGTGCCGCCGACATCCGTGAGGCGCTATCGACTGGAGGGGCCGATGCGGCCCTGGTCGCAGGCATTCTGCACGATGGACTGACCACGGTGCATGACATCAAGGCCGTGCTGCGTGATGCCGCAATTTCTGTTCGGGAGGCGGCATGACGGACCGGACGGACGATCTCATGCAGGCAGTCGCCGAGCTTGCGCAGCTCACCGGGGACGTCGCCCACGAATACTATCGGCGGCGTGATATCGCGATCGAGATCAAGGACGACGGCAGTCCGGTGACGATCGCCGATCGCCGGGCAGAGGTCGTCGCACGCGACTGGATCACGAGGCGTTTTCCGCATGATGGCGTTCTGGGCGAGGAGCTGGGAATCGATCGGCCGAATGCGCGTCGGCGTTGGATCGTGGACCCCATCGACGGGACGAAGGCGTTCATTCGGGGCGTTCCGCTGTGGGGCACCTTGATCGCCGTCACGGAGAACGAGCACGTCATTGCAGGCGCGGCGTACTTTCCCGTCGTCAGCGAGCTCGTGACGGCTGCTCCTGGTTCCGGGTGCTGGTGGAACGGCTCACGGGCAGCCGTGTCGGACATCGGGACGCTCGATCGATCGACGGTGTTGACGACGGACGATCGGTTTCCTGCGGACCCGCGGCGCCGGGGACAGTGGGCTGCGGTGGCGAGTCGGGCGGCAGTCTGTCGCACATGGGGCGACTGTTATGGCTACCTGCTCGTTGCCACCGGTCGTGCCGAAGTGATGGTCGATGACATCGTCTCGCCCTGGGACGCGGCGGCGTTCGCACCCATCATCGCCGAGGCCGGAGGTGTGTTGACCGATTGGCGGGGTGTACAGACTCCCTTTGGCAACGGCGTCATCGCCACCAATCGCGCACTTGCTTCGGAGGTACGCGGCCTTCTGGGCGCCGAGTCGGGGCATGCCGGAGCACGAGCGTGACGAAGCCGGCACTCGATCTCTCCGCCCTCGATTTCGACAAGGGTGGCGGTCTCGTCACCGTGGTGGCGCAGGATGCGAGGACAGGCGCCGTGCTGATGCTCGCGCACGCAGATCGAGAGGCGCTCGAGCGGACGCTCGCCACTGGCGAAATGCACTATCGGTCCCGATCGCGCGGCTTGTGGAGAAAGGGAGAAACCAGCGGCAATGTGCAGCGCGTCGTCTCGTTATCCGCCGACTGCGATGGTGATGCCGTGCTCGCGCGCATCGATCCCGCTGGCCCCGCGTGTCATACCGGCGCAACCAGCTGTTTTGGGGTGACCGCACTCGTCCCCGAGACGTTGTCCGCGCTCGATGCAACGATTGCCCGGCGCGTCGAAGAGGCGGGAGTGTCGTCGCCCGCCCCGAGCACCAGCTACACGCGACGCCTTCTCGGTGACCGCAACCTGCGGTTGAAGAAGATCGGTGAGGAAGCGGCCGAGTTGCTGGTCGCGCTGGCGGACGGGGATGGACCCCGGGCGGCCGAGGAGGGTGCCGACCTCCTCTTCCACATGCTGGTCGGACTGCACGAGGCCGGCGTGTCCCTCGATGATGTGCGAGGGATTCTCGCAGCCCGGAGCGGCGCCTCACATCGCCCGGACGCCGTGGGCCCACGCTGAGCGTGCAGGCGGATCAGAATCGCGTCAACGCCGCTCGGGAGATCTTCGTGGAGTCCCCGACATAGGCGAAGCGCGCGTCGCGCAGGTACAGCCGGGCAACACGCCGGATGTCGTCAGGACCCACCTTTCTCAGCTCATCGACAAAGCGCTCGCCTGCCCGATAGTCGCCCTGGTAGACCTGGGCCCGGGCAAGAAAGTCTGCCTGTGCGGCGTTCGTTTCATTGTTCAGGAAGTACTCCGTGATGAACTGCTGAACGAGCTCGGAGAGCCCCTGGCGCGTGATGACATCGCTCTGCAGCGACTCGATCTCTTCGCGGATGAGCCCCATCGTCAGGTCAGGTGAGACCGTGGTGACGTAGATGCCACCGGCGGAGAGGGCACGCTCATGGAATGGGGCGTTCACGGCATATGTGAGGTTCCTCCGTGAGCGGATCTCGCCGAAGAGGCGTCCGGAGAGCACGGCCGTCGCGACGCGGAGTGCGTAGTAATCCCGGGTGTTCGACGATGCCGGCCCATGGAAGAAGCCCATGATGTAATTCGTCGGTAGCACGCGATGCTCCATGACGAGTGCATCGCCGCGGACCGCTGGCTGCGGTGGAGCCGTCCAGGTGTATTGCCCTCGCGGGAGCGTGCCGAGTGTCGTTCGAACGAGTCGCTCGATGCGCGCACGGTCCACCTGTCCGACGACGACGAGCAGCATTCGCGATGTGTTGAACTGCTTCGCGTGGTAGCGGACCAGGTCGCCTCTCGTGAGCGCCGCGATCGAGCGCTCGGTTCCGATCGGGTCGATCGAGTACGGATGTCCAACGTATGCAATGCTGTCGGCGAGATACGAGAGCAACGCATCGGGATCGTCACGGCGCTGCCGGACGGCAGCGAAGATCTGCGCGCGAATCAGCTCGACGGCTCCGGAGTCGAGCGTCGGGGCGACGAGACGATCGGCGAACATCGCCCACGTCGAATCGAATGTCGCGCTCGTTGCGCGGAGTCCGATCCGGGTCCAGTCGACGCCCGCTGCGACCTCGATCGTGCTTCCGAGCGCCGCCATGCGGCGCCGTAGCGTCTCTCGCGGGAATTTCGCCGTCCCGTATCCGGAAACCTCGAGGAGCAGCTGCTCGATGCCGGCGCTCGCGTCCGTCAACTGCCGGGTTCCGCCGAGCAGGTACACGTTCGCGGCGACGACCTCGTTTGCCGTGACGTAGCGATGGATCACGCGGATGCCGGCGACCTCGTAGCTCACCGTCCCGCTGTCCGCCTTCAGGCGGCCTGGGGTCGTCGTCAGCACTGCCCGCGGTGGCTGGTTCTGGAGGGCATCGGCTGCCGGCGCCGTGGTAGCCAGCAAGACAGAACCGAGTGCGATGGAGGTCGCCATTCGGGCCGCACAACAGGCCTTCCTCGCGCCATGCGATCCGCCGCCTCGCAGCATCCTCGATGGGATGGTGAACGACGTCATGGAATCACCTTCGGCCCGAGAAGCTGGCTCTCGGTCAGCCCGATGGCTCGCCGGTCCTGGGGCGAGATGAGCACGCCCGTCACGCGAGGCTTGCCCACGATATAGCGATCCACGTACGACTTGAGGTCGGCGGCAGTCTGACCCGCCATGTTGTCGACGTACCCCATGTAGTACTCGAGGCTCGCGACGCTCCACCAGAAGCCAACGGTCTGCGCCAACGATGATGCGCGCTCGCGCCCGAATGCCGAGCTCACGATCCGCTGAGTCTTCACCGCCTCGAGCTCGGCGCGAGTAAAATAGTTCGCATCGGAAAATCGGTTGATCTCGGTTTCCAGCGCGGCGAGGGCCCGCTTGAGCATCTGCGGCGTTGTCTGGCCGATGATCGATATCGGCCCGACGTGGTTGAGCGTGTAGTAGTTCACGCCAAGTGACTGAAACAGGCCGCTGTCGATCAGCCGCTGGTGAAATCCGGAACCCGGCTGGTTGACCAGATCGGAGAACACGTCCGCGGCGTACGTGGCGCCCGGATCGCGACCGACGCTTGGCCCATGCCACTGCATGATGACCAGCACGGCCCCGATCGGCTCCTCGATGATCACGGCCTCGTTCTTCGTCAGCGGCTTGACCGGCGGAATCGGGTTCTCGACAAAGGGGTCGGCCGCGCGTTCCCATGTGCCGAGATGTCGCTCGGCGAGCGTGAAGACATCCGCGGGCTTCACATCGCCCGTGACGATGAGGGCCGTGTTGTTCGGCACGTAGTAGCGACGCTGGATCTCCCGCATCTTCTCGGGTGTCGTCGTCCGAATGATGTCGCGGTCGCCGATCGTGTTCTTGCGGCTGCCCGCATCCGTCCAGAGCCGCTCGTCGACCGCGCGGGTCAGGCGGAAACCCGGACTCGATTCGTTGCGGTCATATTCACCGAGGACGACCACTCGTTCCCGCTCCAGCTCATCCTTGCGGAAGAGCGGTGTACGGAGCGCGGCCGAGAGCAGATGGACGGCATCGCCGAGCCGGTCCGCGGTGACCGTCATGTAGTAGTTGACGCGTTCCTCGCTGGTCGTGCCGTTGAATACCGCTCCAACGTCGCCGATTCGCTGAATGAAATCGTCCGGTTCGGGAAAAGCGCTGTTGGCCTTGAAGAACATATGCTCGTACAGGTGCGCGAGCCCGGCGTAGTCCGGTGTCTGGGTGAACGACCCGTTGCGGACATCGATCTCCACCGTTGCGAGCGGGACACCGTGATTCTCGACGACGATCACCTCGAGTCCGTTCGGCAGCACGCGGCGCTGGATGATCTTCTCGAGATCGCCGCGCTGGGCGACTGCGTCGGCGGGTAAGCTCAACGCGGCGAGCGCGAGGAATCCAAGGGCCGGCGTGAGTCGGCGCAGACGGAACGGATGCATGGTGTTGGGTTGGAGACAGTCGAGTCGGGACATAATAGTTGCGGCGAAACCGGGCGCTGGCAAATCCTGGCAGGACCGTGTTTCTTACACGCGATGCCCAACCTGTTGGCGGCGCTTTCGACGCGCCTCGATCCGGCCCGCCTTCGTCGCGCTGAGCCGATCGCTCCATACACCACATTTCGGATCGGCGGTCCCGCGGACGTCATGTTCGAG